>JAFVMW010000021.1 GCA_017506735.1 Oscillospiraceae bacterium
CCCAAAATCCGCCCATCGAGGTCGGATTTTGGGTCGGGACGTCGAGGTGGTGCTCCGCGCAGCGAATCAGAATCCTGGTGATTGCCGGTGGCAATCACACATTGATTCAAACCGTCCCCTACGATATCATCGAAACACCCCTACAAACTCCAATTTGACAACGTAATCTTCCGGGCGGTTTTTACTCGCAGGGCAAAAAGCAGAGACTTCCAGTCTCGTAAGTGCTCGTGGGGGCGCCCCCACTGTTTACAAAAGGTTCAAATTTTGTTTTCATTTGTGTCACGGGGCGTTCAAAGGCTTACGATACCATATAGCCATACAAAGTTCGGCGGAAGCCGTGAGCCGCCGGATTTTGGTACCTCTTTTCTACCTCTCTTTTTTCTAACCGCAAGAAAGCACCTGTCTTTGGCAGGTGCTTTCTTGTACATTTTTCAGCGAAAACAGACGGTATTTCCCCTGGATGGGGCATTTACTTTTTGCCTTCGCCTGTGATATAATATCATAGAGTATCGACTTTTTTAAGGAAAGGCAGATCGCTTATGACAAATGAGGAACTGAAGGTTCTGATCGGCTCCAACATTGCCCGTCTGCGGAAAAACTGCCGCATGACCCAGGCGGAGCTGGCAGAGCGACTGAATTATTCGGACAAGGCCGTGTCCAAATGGGAGCGAGCCGAGTCCATGCCCGATATTATGACTTTGATGGCCCTGGCCAAGGAGTTTGGCACCACGGTGAATGACCTGCTATCCCAGCCCGGCGCGGAAGCCTCCCTTCCGGCAGAGCCCGAAGCCCAGCCGGAGCCTGTCCCTGCCCCCCAGCCGGAGGCAAAGCCCAAATCCAGAAACCACCCCATGCGCACCGCCAACCGCAGAACCATTCAGGGTCTGTCCAGCGTTCTTGTGTGGATGGTGGCGCTGTTTATTTTCATGGTCACGGATTCCTTCGGACTGAAGCATAGCTGGCTGGTGTTTTTGCTGGCGGTTGTGGCCAATGCCATCGTCCTGCTGAGCCTGCGTTCTGCCTGGCAGATGTACGGCATCAACCGGATTCTGGTTTCCATCATCATGTGGACCAGCCTGACCTTTTTCTATCTGGTGATCTGGCTGACCTGGCAGATCAGCGTGTGGCGGATCTTCCTGATGGGCGGTCTTGGCCAGATGGCGATTCTGCTGTGGTTCAAATTATTCAAGCACCCCAATGAAACAAAAAAAGAGGTATCTGACCATGACTAAAAAAGAGATCCGCGCCCAGGTTCGGGCGAAAAAACGGGCTATGACGGAAGCCCAGATCGTTTCCGCCAGCCGGAATCTGGCAGTCCTGTTCCGGGAAAGCGAATTGTACAAAAACGCTTCCTCCATCTACGGCTACCTGCCCTATAACCAGGAGGTCCGCACGGTGGAAATGCTCCGGCAGGCAATGGCCGACGGCAAGCGTGTGGCGGTGCCCAAGTGCTACGGCGACGAAATGCGCTTTTTGTGGCTGGATGACCTGTCCGCCGTTGCTCCCGGCTACGCCGGAATCCCCGAACCCATCGCCGACGAGCCGGTTGCCGATGACAAAACCGCCCTGGTGCTGATGCCCGGCATGGCCTTTGATCCCCAGGGCCACCGGATCGGCTACGGCGGCGGCTTCTATGACAAGTTCCTGGCCGCCGAGCCAGGCCATCCCACCCTGGCCCTGTGCTACGACTTCCAGATGGTGGACCACCTGGAAACCGAGGAATTTGACATTCCCGTGGACCAGGTCCTCAGTGCCGGCTGGCAGGAGGGTGTGGAATGATCTACATTCTTGTGATCGCGCTGAGCTTTTGCGGTATGTACCTTTTGGACAAGGGCATCACCAAGATCTTCCGCAGCCAGGCCCAGCATCACTCCGGCACCGCCGTCCGGCTGAAGAAGGCCTACGGCGTGGCGGCGGTGGCCCTGACCGTGCTGGCGGTGCTGAGTTTTGTACAGTACATCACCGCCGGGGAAGTGGTTATGCTGCTGGCCGGCATTATGCTGGTCGCCATGGGCGGCGGTCTGGGTGTGTATTACCTCACCCACGGCATCTTCTATGACGACGAGTCCTTCCTCTACACTACCATGGGCAGCAAGGGCCGTACTTACCGCTACGGACAGATCCGGGGCCAGAAGCTCTACGTCCTCCAGGGCGGCAGCTATCTGGTGGAGCTTTACATGGACGACAATACCACCGTCAGCGTCCAGACCTCCATGGAGGGCGCCTACGCGTTCCTGGACAAGGCCTGCCACGCCCGGTTCCGCCAGCTGGGCATCAACAGCTTCGAGTGCGACTGGTTTGACTCGGACAATTCCTGCTGGTTCCCCCCTGTGGAGGACTGACCATGCACATCCCCTCTGCCGACACCACCCAGATTCCGGTTTTGCCCTTTGCTGAAGCCCTGGCCTCTGCCAACGGGCCCAGCCAGGAGTACGACACGGAAAAATGGATCTACGCCCCCAATTTTTACTCGGAATACCGTTATATCCTGGGCACCCGGGGAAAGAACCCCCTGATCTGCGTGGGCATCAACCCCTCCACCGCCCGGCCCGACGCGCTGGACAACACATTGAAGTCCGTCCAGCGGATCGCCCTGGGCAATGGGTTTGATTCCTTCCTCATGTTCAATGTCTACGCCCAGCGTGCCACCCGGCCCGACGATATGGAACGGGAATGCAATGAAGCCCTCCACCGGGAGAATATGGAGGCCTTCCGCTATCTGCTGTCCATCGGAGAACACCCGGCGGTCTGGGCCGCCTGGGGCGCCATCATCGAAAAGCGGAAATATCTGCCCCAATGCGTGGCCGATATGCTGGCCATCAGCCGGGAATACGACGCCAGCTGGCTCTGCGCAGGCCCCATCAGCAAAAAAGGCCACCCCCACCATCCGCTGTACTTAAGAAAAGACGAAATCCTGAAGCCCTTCGATACGGAAGGGTACTTGAGGATGCTGTAAAATTACAGTTTTGCGGCGACTCGCCGCAAAACACCCATTTTGGAGGTATCTTCCATGAAACTGATCATTGCGTCTGACATCCACGGCTCTGCCTACTGGTGCGGCAGGCTGATGGAGCTGATCGAACAGGAAAATCCGGACAAGGTGGTCCTGCTGGGCGACCTGCTTTACCACGGCCCCCGGAATGACCTGCCCCGGGACTATGCCCCCAAGAAGGTGATCCCCATGCTGTCGGGCCTGGCTGACCGGATCATTGCCGTCCGGGGCAACTGCGAGGCGGAGGTGGATCAGATGGTGCTGCCCTTCCCCTGCATGGCGGATTTCGCCCTGCTGGCCGACGGCAGTCAGAACCTGTATCTGACCCACGGCCACAAGTGGAATCCGGACAATCTGCCCCCTCTGACCCAGGGCACCGCCTTCCTCTATGGCCATACCCATGTGAAGCTGGACGAGAACCGGGGCGGCATCCGCTGTCTGAATCCCGGCTCGGTGTCCATCCCCAAGGACGGCAGCCACAGCTGCCTGGTCTATGAAAACGGAGCCTTCCGGTTCCACGTCTGGGAGGAATGAGCATGATTTCCTGCGAATGTGAAACCTGCTGGCACTACGATTACGACGAAGAATACGACGAATATTACTGCCTGATGGATCTGGACGAGGATGAAGTATACCGCATCCTCTCCTCCAAAAGCAATCACTGCCCTTATTACCGACAGGGCGACGAATATTATCTGGCAAGGAGACAATAAATCAATTGAAAAAATATCTGCTGATGGCCCTGGCGGCAGCCCTGCTGCTGACCTGCTGCGGCAAAGCCCCGGAGCCTACAGAAACCACCCTTCCGACCACGGAGAGCCTGCCTCCGGAAACGGAACCCCTGCCCTCCTTCTATCTGGAGAACAGTGAAATGGAGCGGGGCACCGGCGGCGCGGTGAAGCTGTTCGAGCTGGACGGCACTGTCACCGGCATGGCCACCCTGGGCGGCAATCTGCTGGTCTGTGAGGACGGCGTCCGGCTGTATCTGCTGGACCCGGTGACCATGAAAACCCTGCGCAGCCGGGAGCTGGACATGGAGCTTCGGTGGGATGACGAGAGTCTTGTCATCACCGAAGCCGGCATGGCCTTCTATAACTCCCAGACCAGAACCTATCTGGTGCTGGACACCAATCTGATCACCCTGTCCAGCTACGTCATTGACGCGGAGCTGATGACCAGGCCGGTGATCACCAACAGCTTTGAGAAGATCTGCTACGGCACCAGGGAGGGCCTGGAGGTCATGACCCTGGCCGACGGCACTGCCCGGAGAATCCGGGAGGAGCATCATCCCATCCTGTCCGTGGACCGGCTGCTGTTCCAGGACACGATGCTCTGCTACACCCGGCAGACCCCGGAGGGACACCGCCAGACCTGTTTTATCTCCACCGAGGACGGTAGCCTGCTGGACGCCGCCGCCTTTACCGGCTCCCTGTACTCCCTGGGCGACCGGTTTGTGTGTCTGATGAAGCTGGAGCACGCCTTTGGCGATACCTGCTGGCTCACCACCGGCCCCATGAACGGCCCGCTGGAGCGGCTGGATGCCCAGTATAACTGGGACGAGGCGCTGCTGCTGTCCGACGGCAGGGTGGTGCTGCAGGAAAAGAGCAGCGTGGGTATGACCCTGTATTGCTACGACCTGGAGCAGGGACTGCTTCTGGCGAAGATCGTGATGCCCGAGCAGCAGGCGTTTCTGACCCTGGGCGGCGGCGACGGAGAACGGATCTGGCTCTCCGACGGCACCGGCAGCCAGGTGTACTGCTGGGATACCGCCCTGTCCCGGGTGGACAGCCAGCGCAATGAGCTGATTCCCTATGCCGCCCTGTCCCGGCCCGATGAACTGGGGATGGAACGGGTGGAAAAGCTGGCAGGCATCATCGGCCAGCGCTACGATGTGACCATTACGTTCCGGGAAGAGCAGAACCGTGTGGAAGGCGTAAACTATGACGAGTACGCCGACACCCGTCCGGAGCAGTACGCTCTGGCGGTGGAGGAGCTGCGCCAGGTGCTGGAAACCCTGCCCCAGGGCCTGCTTTACCAGCTGGGTAAGGGCGCGGATGACCGCAGGGTAGAGATCTGCCTGGTGGATGGCTACGATCCGGAGCGGAACACCAATCCTGCCACCGGCTCCATCGATGTCACCGGGGGCAATCTGATCATCCGGGTGAATATGTGCCATGATCTGCAAAAAATCTTCCTCCACGAGCTGTTTCATCTGATGGAGGTGCGGATTCGCACCCTGACCGACGGCTTCGAGCATTGGGAGCAGGAGAATCCCCAGGGCTTCTCCTATCTGAATTCCTTCGAACCGGTGCTGTCCGGTGCAATGAAAGGCTCTGCCTATCTGAAGGAAGGCACGAATTACTTTGCCGATGCCTACGGCATGATCTCCCCCCGGGAGGATCGGGCCCAGGTGTTCCTGTACGCCATGCTGGAGGGGGAGCAGAACCGGTTCCTTTCCGACACCATGCAGGAAAAGCTGTCCCAGATCAGCCAGACCCTCCGGGATGTGTTCCACATCAGCGAGGATGTGATCCCCCTGTGGGAGCAGTACCTGAAAACGGAATAAAAAATGTCCGCCCGGCCAGTTGGCCGGGCGGTTTTGCTGTTTAATGGGCGCCTTCCTTCTTATTCAGATGCAGGGCATAGCCGAGAACTGCCGCGCCGCTGAGGATGGTCAGAATCAGACCGGCGATGTCCACGGTGCTGCCGGTGGGTAGGGGCTGGGGCTCTGCCTGGACAGGCTCCGTGGGCTGGGTCTCGGGCTGGGTGACAGGAGCCTGAACCAGCACGCAGGCGCTGATGGGAGCCACCTCCAGGGTGCCTTCGGCGCTGCCCAGAACCTCCAGACCGGCCTTTTCGCCGTCAACATAGATTTCCCAGAGGCCTTCCGGCAGGGTCACGGTGGTGGCGGCGGTTCTGGGGTTGAAGATCACCACCAGGCCGGTTTCTTCGCCGTTGGCGCCGGGGGCGATGTGGAAGCCCAGCACGGAGGACTCAAGGCCCTTCAGCTCGGTGATCTGTGCGGCGACCTCCTCCGGTGTGGTCATCCGCAGGGCAGGATGGGCCTTCCGGAAGGCGATCAGACCGGCGTAGTAATCCCGAACCTGCTGAATTTCCCCGTCAATCAGGCTGTCCCACCGGATGGCGTTGACGGAATCGGGAAGATTATAGCTGTTGTGGCTGAAGCCGCCCTCCTCCAGAGGCTTGGAGCGGAGCAGCTCCTCACCGGCCTGGAACAGGGGCGTGCCCTGGCTGGTCAGAATGATGGCCGCGGACAGGTTGTTCATCCGAATCCGATCTGCGGTGGAAAACTCCCGGGTGGACAGGGTCAGCCGATCCCAGAGGCTGTAGCCATCGTGACAGGAGGCGTAGTTCACAGTCTGGCTGGGGCTCTTGCACCAGTTGGCGGTGCCCAGGAAGCCGTTGCGGACACCGGAAGCGAAGCCACTGCCGCCGCCGGCTGCGTAGCCTGCCTGGCTGGCGTTGGAATTGCTGCCCCGGATGGCGTCCCGGATGGAGTCGGAGAAGAAGGACAGGCCGGGGGTCTGGGGGGAATTGCCCTGGGTGGCCATGGTGTAGCCGTCCTTGGTTACGTTGGTGTTCATGTCCCAGCCCTCGGCGTAGAAAATCACGTTGGGATGGGTCTTGTGAACCTCCGCAATGCACTCGTTCATGGTGTCGATGTCGATCAGACCGGCCAGGTCAAAGCGGAAGCCGTCGATGTGGTATTCCTCTGCCCAGTAGCACACGGAATCCACGATGTACTTTTTCACCATGGCACGCTCGGAGGCGGTGTCATTGCCGCAGGCGGAGCCATTGGAGTAGTAGCCCTCCCGGCTGATGCGGCTGAAGAAGCCGGGGACGATGTTGTTGAAGCAGAAGCTTTCCGCGTCATACACATGGTTGTACACCACGTCCATGACCACGCTGATGCCGTTGTCGTGGAGGGACTTGACCATCTGCTTGAATTCCCGGACGCGCACCTCGCCGTTGTAGGGGTCGGTGGAGTAGCTGCCCTCGGGGACGTTGTAGTTCACAGGATCGTAGCCCCAGTTGAAGGCGGCATCGGGATCGGTCTCATCCACGGAGGCATAGTCATAGCTGGGCAGCAGATGGATGTGGGTCACGCCCAGGGACAGAATGTGGTCAAGGCCTGTGGGCAGACCGGCGGAGTTCACGGTGCCGCGCTCGGTCAGACCCAGGAATTTGCCGGTGTTGGCAATGCCGGAGCTGGGGTCGCTGCTGAGATCCCGGACATGAAGCTCGTAGATGATGGCGTCGGTGATGCCGTCATCATAATGGGGGTCCCGGTCGGCTTCCCAGCCGGCAGGGTCGGTGGAATCCAGATCAATGACCATGGCCCGTTTGCCGTTGACGCCGGTGGTCCGGGCGTAGGGATCGCAGGCCTCTCTCGTCACACCGTCCACAGTGACGGAATAGGTGTAGTACACGCCGTTCAGATCTCCCTCTTTGGTGACCACCCAGGTGCCGCTGACATCGGCGGTCATGGGGATGGACTCCAGAAGATCGCTGGTTCCCTCGGTGCCGCTTTCATACAGGTTCACGAAAACCGCGGAAGCGGTGGGGGCCCAGACCCGGAAGGTGGTCTGCTCCGCACTCCACACCGCGCCCAGATCGTCGCCTTCATAGGTGTACAGGGATTCAAAGGCGGCGGTGGAGTAGTAGATGGGCATTTTCACCTCCACGGTCTGATCGTGGAAGGTCAGGGTATAGGCGGCGGTAACATCCACTTCCTCGGCGACGGTCAGAGTGTAGATGTTCTTGCCGTCATCGGTGAAGCCGGAAATGGTCAGCGCGCCTTCGGGGCCGGTGATGATGAATTCCCCGGCAGGGTCAGCCACCGGGCCGGTCATGGCAACACGGAAGCCCAGGTTTTCCTTGTAGACATTGTCCCGGATGGAGGGCAGAGCTTCGTCTGCCAGGACGGGGACACAGAACAGACTGAACGCCAGCATACAGGCGGTCAGCAGGGCCAGGGCCCGGGTGAACAGGGGAGTGCTCATGATGAATTACCTCGTTTCTCCGGTTTTTTGGGAAAAATATGCTGAATCCATTATACTCCGGATGCTGCCGGGTGTAAAGTGGGAACCCGGAAAAATCATGAAAATCGGGGCAGAACAACCGGTTGAATTTGTGCAAACCCATCAAAAATCCAACTCTACTGCCGGTGGAATCCGGTTCTACCCTTCGGCTACCGGCGGTTTCTTGCAAATAACGGCCTCCAAACCTATAATACACTCAGAATTATGGAAGATAACAGGCATTTCGCCGAAAGGAGCCAAATTATGAGCATTCGCATTGTTGCCGATTCCTCCTCCAACGTTTACGCACTGGAGGGTGCGAACTTCGTCACTGTCCCCATGAAGGTCATCGCCGGTGAGAAGGAATTTACCGACACCCCCAGCCAGAGCGTGGCTGAGATGGTTCGCTATCTGAAGGGCTACACCGGCAAGTCTGGTTCCTCCTGCCCCAATGTCCAGGAATGGCTGGATGCCTTCGCCGGTGAGGATGATATCATCGCCATCACCATTTCCGGCCCCCTGTCCGGTTCCTACAACTCCGCCAAGCAGGCGGCAGAGGAGTTCGTTTCCGAGCATCCCGGCCGCAAGGCATACGTCATCGACTCCAAGACCGCAGGCCCCCAGATGATGCTCATCGTGGAGAAGCTGCTGGCACTGATCGGTGAGGGCCTGGATTTTGACACCGTGGTGGCAAAGGGCATCGAGTACGCAAACTCCACCCACATTCTGTTCTGCCTGGAGTCCATGATGAACCTGGCCCGGAACGGCCGTGTCAGCGTGGCTGCCGCCAAGCTCGCCGGAGTGCTGGGCATCCGGGGCGTGGGCGATGTCCGCCAGGGACAGATCACCACCGTCGCCAAGCCCAGAGGCGCAAAAAAGGCCACCCAGACCCTGGTGGAGATGATGAAGGAGCGCGGCTTCCGTGACGGCGCCCAGCTGCGCATTGCTCACTGCTTCGGCGAGGAGCAGGCCAATGCCGTGTTCGATGCCGTCCGGGCAGAGTTCCCCAATGCCCGGTTTACCCTGGAGCCCACCACCTGCCTGTGCAGCTTCTACGCGGAAGCCGGCGGCCTGATGATCGGCTTCGAAGGCGGCTTCAACGAGAATAATCACAACTGATCCAGGATATGCAAGGACCTGCCTCGGTGAGGCAGCAGAAATAAAAATAGCTGTCATTGCGAAGTGAGTGACCGATGTCACTGGCTCGGAATGACAGCTTTATTTTATACCCATATCGTAGGGGTCGGCGTCCTCGACGACCCGTTCGGCAATCGTCAGATTGCCGCTTGCGCGGCAGCGGGACGTCCGGGAGGCCGTCCCCTACAGGGAAATCTGACAATCACCTTGCGCATTCCGGGACGTAATGCTACAATACCCCAAAGGAGCTGATGTAATGGAAATCCGAAAGACAGCAATAGAAGAATTGGACACGGTGATGGAGCTTTACGCCGCTGCCCGGGCCTTCATGGTGGACACCGGCAATCCCCGGCAGTGGGCGGCCCGAAACTGGCCTCCCAGGGCACTGATTGCCCAGGACATTGCTCAGGGCAAAAGCTACGTCTGTGAGGCCGAGGGGACGCTTCTGGCGGTGTTTTTCTACGATTACGGCTACCGTGTCGATCCCTGCTACGATGTGATCGAGGACGGCGAATGGCGTAACGACGAACCCTACGGCGTGGTTCATCGGATCGCCGCGAAAGCCGGCTCCGGAGCAGGCAAGGCCTGTATCAACTGGGCCTTTGCCCAGTGCGGCCATCTGCGCATTGACACCCACGGGGACAACCAGGTGATGCAGCGCACCCTCCGGAAGCTGGGCTTCGAAAAACGGGGCATTATCCATGTGAAAGAGGATTCAGACCCCCGGATCGCCTTTGAGAAGTGCTGATGTCAGAACGTCTAAAACGATACGTAGGGGTCGGCGTCCTCGACGACCCGTTCGGCAATCGCCAGATTGCCGCTTGCGCGGCAGCGGGACATCCAGGAGGCCGTCCCCTACAATTCGAATATCGGGCTTTGTAACAAACTGAGGCACCCCTTTCGGGGTGCCTCGCTGAATGATATGGGGAAATTATGCCTGTGCGGCGGCGACCAGAGCCTTCAGGTAAGCCAGAGCGTCAACCAGCTTTTCCTTGGTGGGCTGCTCGTTGGAGAAGTCCTCCACGGACAGCACGCCGTCGTAGCCCACCTTCACCAGAGCCTTGATCATGGCGTTCAGGTTGGCGGCACCCTTCTTCATGGGCATCCAGGACTGGTTGTACTTGGTGGCACCGAACTCGTCCTCACCGGCAGGGGTCAGGGCGGCGTTCTTCACATGGACGTGAGCCAGGTACTTGCCCAGCATCTCGAAGCCCAGCTGGTAAGCCTCATAGCCCTCGTAGACCATGTTGCCGGGATCGTAGATCAGACCGAAATACTCGGGATCGAAGCCGTCCAGAACCCGGAGGGCGGAGGAAGCGGAGGAGATCATCATGCCGTGATGAGTCTCGATGAGGAACTTGACGCCGTACTTGCGCAGCAGGGGCTCGCACTCGCGCAGATAGGCGCGGTACTCGTTGAACTGCTCCCAGTAGGGACGGTTGGGATCATAGGTAGCCATGGGGCCGCGGACGGTCTTGCAGCCGATGGCAGCAGCGGCGGCGATGGTGTTCTCCATCTCCTCGGGCTTGCCCTTCAGAGTGGTGGCCAGGTTCACGATCTCGATGCCCACTTCGTCGCAGACCTTCTTGGCCCGCAGGCATTCGTTCATGATGTCATTGACATTCAGGGTGGCGTGGTTGTCGGTCCAGTAGCGGAAAGCGTACTTCTGAGCCTCGGGCAGATTGGCGAACATGGCCTTCAGGGGGGACTCACCCTCGGTCTTGTCCACGCGCCACTCGACGGCGTCATAGCCCATCTCCTTGATCAGGGCGGCGGCTTCCTCAATGCTGTACTCGGGCATGGAGCAGGTATAGACTGCGAATTTCATAACGGCATTTCTCCTTTTCTGTTTCGTTGGTTGTGTACAAACCTACAATTCTAATTGTAGCACGTTTTGTTCAGAAATACAATAGAGAAGCGGTTATTTCTTGTGATACCGCAGGGAACATACATCGTCGCCCTTGGCGATGCATTTGGGCAGATCCAGCTTGGCACCGTAGCATTCGCCGATGCCGTGGTCGCCGCACATGGCGATGTCGCAGAGCATGGCGATTTCCTCGTCGGAGCAGCCTGCGTTCTGCCAGGCCTTCACCAGGGGGCAGTAGTGGAAGTCAAGGCTCAGCGTGTCGTCGGACACTTCCAGCACATCCATTTCAAAGACCAGCTGGGCGGCCTTGGTGAACAGGGTCTTTTTCAGACCCTTCAGACTGTCGGTGCCGCCCTTCTTTACGAGGTCAGCACCCTGACTCAGACCGCACCGGCGGACGGCTGCGCTGCCGAAGTCCCGGGGGTCCAGGCCCCGTTTCTTTGCCTCGTCGCACAGCAGATACAGCCAGAAGGCCCGGTGGCCCAGCTGATCCCGGATGGCCATGAGAAGGGGATTTTTGTACTTGGGTTCATTCCTGACGATGCTCATAAAATGCATCCTCCTTTTGTCGTTGATGGGACTATTATAGCACAAAAGGAAGAGAATGGAAGCAGATAAATTACAGTTTCCTCCAACGGATGGACTCCGCAACCACATAGGAGCCCTGCTTCAGATCCTCCATATTGGAGGAAATGTCATCTGCCCACAGGAAATATCCGTTATCCAGCCGCACGATGGAAAATCCGATCATATCAAAGAACTGGTACTGCCGGATCTGCCATTCGGGAACGTTGTGGAAGAGAAGCTCAAAGGTGGGATGCCCGGGCAGACTGGTGACCAGCACATGGATCGTCAGACTGAGTCCATCGTAGTCGAACTGCAAACCACCGTCGCAGTGGGAAATGCCGGTGTTGCGGTAGTCCACCTGGATGATGTACCCGTCATGAAGCCCATTGCTGATGTCCTCAAAATGGGCAATGTCGGTGTCAGTCTGAATCAAGTGGTACTGAGCCATAAAATCACCTCGGAAACAGGATGGTTTCATAATAAGCAGTAGGGTAAGTGTTTGCAACACTTATTCACGATTACTTATTACTTCCCAAAAGTTCGGAATGCGTTTTTAGTGAAAAGTGAATAGTGAAGAGGTAAAAAGTAAAAGTCCTGAACGCTTTTGCGTTCAGGACTTTTGGTGGGGGAGGACGGATTCGAACCATCGAAGCGATACGCAGCAGATTTACAGTCTGTCCCCTTTGGCCACTCGGGAACTCCCCCATATTCAATTTCGGCTCGGTGGAGCCGGTAGACGGACTCGAACCCCCGACCTACTGATTACAAATCAGTTGCTCTACCGACTGAGCTATACCGGCGACTCTCGAACCGAACACGCTTATTATAGCATGGGATTCCAAAATGTCAAGCATTATTTTTCTTTTTTCAAAATATTTTTTGATACCCCACTGCACACCCTGCTTCTCCCATCGGTAGAGAGAAAAAGCCTTGACTGTACACCGGGTACAGGGTATATAATGAGGCCACAAAGGAGGTAGATGCCATGACGATCAAGGAAATGGAGGAGCAATGCGGCATGAGCCGGACCAACATCCGCTTTTATGAAGGGGAGGGACTGATCCGCCCGGAGCGGAAGGAAAACGGCTATCGGGACTACACCCCGGAGGATGTCCTGGTGCTGAAGAAGGTGCGGCTGCTGCGGAGCATGGATGTGCCGCTGGACCAGGTGAAGGCGGTGGCTTCCGGGGAGAGGAGGCTGAGTCAGGTGTTGAAGGAATTGGAACAGAATCTGGATCTGCGGCAGGCAAAGCAGGAGCGGGCCCGTCAGGCCGCCCGGCAGATGCAGAAGGAGGAAACGGAATTTGAAACCCTGGAGCCGGAGCAGTATCTGGAGGCTCTGGAAAATGACACCCCAGTGGAGGACGCGCCGCCCCGGCAGAGCCATCCCTGGCGGCGGTACGGGGCAAGAATGTTTGACCTGCTGCTCTGCTCCACCATATCTGGCAGGCTGCTGTTTTATATGCCCTGGTGGAAGCTGGGAGGCTTTGCGCTGAATCTGATCATCATGCTGGTGCTGGAGCCTGCGCTGCTGTGCCTGTTCGCCACCACCCCGGGCAAGGCCATTTTCGGCATCCGGGTGACGGACACGGAGGGCAAGCGGCTGAGCTACAGCGATGCGCTGGAGCGCACCTGGAGCGTCCTGTGGGACGGCATGGCCCTGGGCATTCCCCTGCTGGAACTCTTCTTTGAGTACCGGGCCCTCACCGATGTGGAGGAAGGGGAGCTGCTGCCCTGGGAGGAGGATACGGAGCTGACCTTTGCCGATGGAAAAAACTGGAGATGGGCCGCCTTCGCCGTCCTCTATGGCGCGATTTTCGCGGTGCCGTTTCTGAAGATGCTGTGAGGAGGCTGACACCATGAACGAGAAAACAGAGAAAAAGGAAAAACGCCGCCGCAGGCGCAGAATCTCCGGCGGAGACATTCTGGCCCTGCTGCTGGTGGCCTTTGTGTGGGTTGTCTTTCCGACCATATTTCTGGATGAAGTGAATCCCCAGGAGGCCGGCGAATACGGAATGTACAACGGCCCCATGCTCCCCCTGTCCAGCCTGACCGGCGGCGAGGGGGTGGAGGTGGCCCGGGACGTGACTCTGGATTTTTCCATCTACTCCGAGCCCAAGGAATACCTTTACGCCCCGGAGCGTGTCCGGGTAATTGATTCCTACACCCTCACCAACCCCACGGATCAGCCCATCTCCATGGAGCTTTCCTGGCCCTTTGAGGGACGCCTGTCGGAGCAGCTCCCGGTGATCACCCTGGACGGTCAGCCGGTTCAGGCCACAGTCTGGCCTGCCAACGCGCTGAATGACGGCAAGGGCGGCATCAACAATTTCCAGCAGTACAGCCAGGCTCTGACGGCAGAGGACCTTCTGGCGGAGGCTATGGCCACAGCGCCGGAGTGGGATCAGACCGTCAAGGTCTACCACTTCTACAATCTGAACTACGAAGGGGAGGCCAAGGAGGTTCCCCCCATGCTGGGAATTTCCTACAAGTATTCCAACAAGACCAACCTCTGGATGCGTACCTGCGATATGTCCGGCGTGCAGAGCGGACGGGAGTATCTGTACTTCGAGCTGGATCAGGATGTGTGGCTCTACGTGGTGGGCGAGGATCTGAAGGAAATGGAAGTGGGCGGCGCCATCGTCCATACCTTTGGCATCCACACCGCCTCCCAGGTGGAGGGCGTGACCTGGGAGCTGGAAACCTATGAGGCCAGCTTCGCAGACTGCCTGTGGGAATCGGCCCAGGTTTATGCCTATCCGGGAGACGGCCCCGGTACCACCCTGCTGACGCCGGAAATGCTCTACAACAGTGCCATGGGGCAAATCGCGGCCAAGGGCTGGATGCCCGGCAACAGCTACAGCATGAATGGCTACTTCCATGAACTGTACTCGGATAGCCGGATGCTCTACTGGGTGTTCCCGGTGGAGATTCCGGCAGGGGGCTCCGTCACCGTATCCGGCACCTATGTGAAGGAAAGCAGCAGTAATACCGAGGGCAATAAGCACGGCTATGACATCGCCACCACCCTGGGCTCCAATCTCCACTTTACGGAGCAGTGTGTGCGCCTTGTGAATACCGAGCCTGTGGCCATCCTGCCGCTGTACGTGGACGGCCAGGTGCTGGGCTTCAGCCAGAATTTCGGCTTTGATCTCCATAAGGGCATCACAGAAGTGAAGCTGGATCTGAACGAGGAGCGGTATTATCTGGATCTGATGCTGATGACTGAACAGTAAAAACCATGTCATTGCGAGGAGGGCGAAGCCCGACGTGGCAATCCCCTTCATACTAATTCTTGATAGAACGGCCTAGATGCTCAGCGAGGATAAATTGTGCCAGAAAAGGCCGACGACGACGGTGGGCTGTCGCCCACCTAGGAGGAGAACGCATTCTGGTGCAATTTAGGCCGGTGAGCGTCAGGC
>JAFVMW010000089.1 GCA_017506735.1 Oscillospiraceae bacterium
CCAGGAGAATATCCGGGATGGCCGTCCATTCATCGTAAGCGGCCAACACCACAATCATATCACCCCGATTCAGCGCCGCCTCGGCAACCGGCATACCCTCATAGGCCGTCCAAGTGTGGCCGGGGATTGGCACGTAGCGGTGTATGAGCCGGAATCACCGGGATCGTTAATGGAACAGGAAGTGAACAGAGGGCCATGCAGGCTACCAGTGCCATTGCAAGGAGTTTGATGGTTTCCATAATTATTTTTCAGAAAACCATCACTGTTTTTTCCTCTTTTAGTCATTGTCTTACTTCTTCCGCTGTTTGCCGAACTCGCGGGCAACAAGAAGAAGATCGTCCAGGGAGTGGTCGTAGACGGCGTCGGCGGGGAGAAGGCGGAGCCGGAATTCGTCGTAGTCTCCGGCACTCAGGATGCAGTCTTCTCCGGGACGGAGGATACCGGACCATTCATATCCAAGGAAACCCACATCTATCCTGTAACTGCCGTCTCCTAAGTCCGTTTTCTCGTAGGGATGGCTGTCACAGTCATAATAAGATATGGCGGGTGTGCCCGGAACCATTTTATTGTCAAGGTCAAAATCACTCCAGAACCGCGGGCCGTAATCGGCCGGGAACCAGCGACGGTTGCTGAAAACCAGTTCCGGCTCTTTTTTCTCGCCGTTATATGGAGTCCAGTCTTCCACAAAGGAGGCGTAGGCATTGTTCCAGTGCCAGTACAGACCCGCCAGAATTTCCGTCTCTATTTGGAACTGGTGCTGCTCCATCTCAAGCGGAGCCTCTTCCCAGAATTTATCGTTCAACGTGGGGTCTTTTTCGCAGGCCGATATAACCATCAGAGCCAGCGCAGTCCATAGTATCTTTTTCATACGCGATAATCTTTAATTGAGCCTCACCATAGTGGTCACTACCATGCCGGCGTTGTTTTCGCTTCCGACGGAGGTCTTGATGACGCCACGGTCGGAGCCCGTTACAGATGCGTAGAACGTCAGTTCCGTCCCATTTGTCATGTAGGCGACGAAGTGAAGGGTGAGGGATGCGGCTTCGAAGCGCACCAAGCGAAGCGTCCCGGAAACAATCTTCCCCTGGTACTCGGCCGAGCTGCTCCAATCCAGCGCCACATATTCGGCCGCATCCTTGGAAAGGTCGCATTCCCAGTAGCCGGACGTTCCATCGGCCACGTATGCCACGCCGTCCACATATTCACCTTCGTTACTCGGATAGTGCTCCGGAAGGGAGCGGGAGGTGACGGACCCGGCCTTGGGGTCGAAGGTATGGATCACAGCCCCGTCATATTCATTGCCGCTCCACCAGCTGAGTTTTTCCGTCGTGGAGATATAAGTCTGGTTCGGGTCCATTCTCTCGTTAAAGCTGCAGATGAGGTTTCCAAGTGAGACTGAACTTCCGGAAACGGTGAGATTGTAGAAGTCCGTGCAGTCTTCGGTCCTTGTCCAAGACCCCTCCTTGCCGTCTCCCTCCCGGATTTCTTTCTGATAAGTGTTTGCATAATACAGCTTTCCGCCGATGGAAAGCAGGAAGGTCTCTTTCCCAGGCTCCATTTGGAGAAGAACCGGCTCAAAAGAAGGAGGTGCGATTATTCCCTGCACCCCGCCATTGGCTCCCGGATAGCCGAAAGTCCCGCCCAGACAGGTGCCTCCTGCAGGATAGAGTTTCCAGCAGGAGATATTGTCTCCCAGCACGTTGACGGCATCCAGCGTGTTGCCATTGTCCTGCAGACGGATCAGTGACGGAAGCCCTCCGTTAATGCCCTCATAATTCCAGCCACCGGTCCTCACAAACAGGTCCTTGCCCAGCTGGTGGAACCAGCCGTTAAGGAA
>JAFVMW010000022.1 GCA_017506735.1 Oscillospiraceae bacterium
GACCCAAAATCCGACCTCGATGGGCGGATTTTGGGAAATACGGTGTGGTTACGAGGCGGCAATCGGAGATTGCCGAACGGGTCGTCGAGGACGCCGACCCCTACAATGGGTGATACCAAACTGCCCTACAAACTCCAATTTACTGCGCATTTTTCAGCTTCTCCGCCTGGTCGGCTGTGGCCAGGGCGTCGATTAGCTCGGACAGGCCGCCGTCCATGACGGAATCGATTTTATACAGGGTCAGGCCGATCCGGTGGTCGGTGACACGGCCCTGTGGGAAATTGTAGGTGCGGATTCGCTCGTTGCGCATACCGGTGCCCACCTGGCTACGGCGGAGGCCGTCGTTTTCCGACTGGATGCGCTCCTGCTCCAGCTCATAGAGCTTGCTTGCCAGCATCCGCATACATTTTTCCCGGTTCTGAACCTGGCTTCGCTCCTCCTGGCAGGCCACCACCAGCCCGGAGGGCCTGTGGATCAGCCGGACGGCGGAGCTGGTTTTGTTCACGTGCTGACCGCCGGCGCCGCTGGCACGGTAGACCTGCATTTCGATGTCCGCCGGGTTGATCTGCACGTCCACCTCCTCCATTTCGGGCAGAACCGCCACGGTGGCGGTGGAGGTGTGGACTCTGCCGCCGGATTCCGTTTCCGGCACACGCTGAACCCGGTGGACGCCGGACTCGTATTTCAGCCGGGACCAGGCGCCCCGTCCGTTGATCACGAAGTCCGCTTCCTTCACGCCGCCCAGCTCCGTTTCATTGTAATTCATCAGCTCGATCTTCCAGCCCATGGTGTTCGCGTACATGGAATACATCCGAAACAGGCTGTGGGCGAACAGGGCGCTTTCCTCGCCGCCCACGCCGCCACGGATCTCCATGATGACGCTTTTGTCGTCGTTGGGGTCCCTGGGCAGAAGCAGAAGCTGGAGCTGTCGGTACAGCTCCTCCTGCTTTTGCTTGGCCTCCCGGAAGGCCTCCTGGCAGAATTCCTTCATTTCCGGGTCTGCCATCAGCTCCTCCGCCTCCGCCTGTTCGGTTTGGGCGGCAAGATAGGCCCGGTAGCAGTCCACAATGGGCTCCAGGTCGTTTTTCTCCCGGAGGAGCTTTGCGGCCTTTCCGGGGTCGGCGTAGAAATCCGGCCGCTCAGATTTGGCGCATAATTCTTCAAAGCGGTTCTCCACCGCCCGTAATTTGTCGATCATTGGGTGTTCTCCATGTTGTTTCCAGTATCCGTGGAAGAATTGGGGGAATGATAAGGGTTGTGAGGGGATTCAAATTACGCTCTTTGATAAACATTCACCACACAGCTGGCGGTATCGCGGAGGACTTTGGTTTCCTCCAGCCGTTTGGCGCCCTCGGCGCTGATGCGCCAGAAGTGGGGGGTCATGGACAGCAGATTTCCGATCTGCTCCCCCTGTGCTGTGAAGTCAAACCGCACCGGGATGGACTCTGCCAGGGCAAAGCCCTCGATTTTGGGCACGCTGTCCTTTTCCTTCAGCAGAATCTCCGGGTAGATGATGGATTTCAGCCCCATCAGGTGATCCTGGGCCGCCAGCACCTGGAGGAAGATTCCATCCTCCTTCAGCACCCGGCGGAATTCCTCCGGCACCGTCAGGGCGAACATACTCATGAGCAGTCCCACGCTTCCGTCAGTCACCGGCAGATGGGCGGCGGTGCCGCAGATCCACCGGGCGTGCTTGTACTTCGCGGCGGCACAGCGGACCGCTTCCTTGGAAATGTCCAGACCGGTCAGGGGTGCCTTCAGCGCTTCGGCCACCTGGACGGCGTACCAGCCCTCGCCGCAGCCCACATCCAGCACCTCGCCGCCGGTGTAATGGGCCTTTGCCGCCTCCCGGACCGCCTCCACAATGGGCAGATAGGCCCCCGATTCCAGAAAGGCCCGTCGGGAAAGCACCTGCTCCCGGGTGTCGCCGGGATGCAGCGACCGTTTCTGCTGCACCGGCAGCAGATGCACATAGCCCTGCCGGGCGATATCAAAGCTGTGGCCCCTGGGGCAGGCAAGCCGCTTTTCCTGCCTTGCCAGCGGTTCGCCGCAGATGGGACAGATCAGTTCCATGGGAATCCTCCTCCCGGTTTCAATAAAATCTCATTATATATCATATCCCATTTTACCGGGATAGTCAAACTTTTCGTGAAAGGAATGGTGGTCATGCGCCGATTTATCGCCCTGATTCTCACAGTGGCACTGCTGTCCTGTCCCGTCCGGGGAGCCGGGGGAACAAAGTATGTGGCCCTGACCTTTGATGACGGGCCCTCGGGAAAATACACCCAGCGGCTGCTGGAGGGGCTTCAGGCCCGGAATGTCCGGGCCACCTTCTTCCTCTGCGGCTACCGGCTGGAGGACTACGGGGAGCTGGCCCGGGAGATCCGGCGCCGGGGCCATGAGATCGGTCTGCATGGCTACAGCCATGACTCCATGCCGAATATGTCCGAGGAGCAGCTCCGCCGGGAGCTGACGGACACCCTGGCCCTGCTGCCGGAAGGGTGTCTGGTGAATCTGATGCGGCCTCCCGGAGGGGCAACGGGCCAGGTGGTGAGCCGGGTATCGGGACAGATGAATCTGTCCATCATCGACTGGTCCGTGGACCCGAAGGACTGGGCCACAAGGGACCGGGATCTGATTCTGGACAGACTCCTTTCCATGACCGGGGACGGGGATGTGATCCTGCTCCACGACATGACCGACAGCTCCGTGGACGCGGCCCTGGCCCTGGTGGACGAGCTGAAGGCCCAGGGCTACCGGTTTCTGACGGTGAGCCAGCTTGCCATGCTCCGGCTCCGCCAGCTCAAGCCCGGAGCCAGCTACAGTGCCTTTCCCCCTCAATGAAGCACGGGCCGCTGTGAAGCGGCCCGTGGCAGACTGTCGATAAACCCTCTCTGTGATGATTTCGGAGGGAGGAGGAGTGTGAGGGGGAACCGTCAGGGTTCCCCCCTTCACGTTCAATAAGACCCCGAAAATCCAACTTTTTGAAGTTGGATTTTCATAGGGCAGCTGCAAAGCGGCCCGTGGTGTATTACAGAGTGGCGATCATGTCCGGGGTGATGTTTTCCAGCAAGGCGATAACCATCTGCACCGCTGCCTCGAAGTCAAAGTAGGAGCTGATGCAGTTGGGGGTATGGCAGTAGCGCACCGGGATGCCGCAGACGATGCTGGGGGCGCCGGTGAGGGCGGTCTGGATGGAGGCCGCGTTGTTGCCGCCGCCTGCGCGGACGGATTCCTGGACGGGGATGCCCTTTTTCGCCGCCAGATCCAGGGCCCACCGCTGATACCGGGGGGCGCAGAGGGAGGAAACGTCGATGTGGCGGAACATGGGGCCCTTCTTCAGGGCGGTCTGGATGGCGTAGGGCTCGGTAAAGGTATCGTCGGCAGGGCAGCCCTCCATGACGATGGCGATGTCCGGCTTCACCCGGTGAACCGTGACCTTGGAATTCCGGGGGCCCATCTCCTCCTGGGTGGACAGGACGCAGACCACATCGCAGGGCAGCTCCCGGCCCTCCAGACGGCGCAGGGCCTCCAGCGCGGCGGCACAGCCCACCCGGCAGTCAAAGCCCTTGCCGAACATCAGGTCGTGGGCTTCGTCATAGTGGAATTTGGTGTCGGGAACCACAGGCTCGCCCATGCGGATGTGGAAATTTTCCACTGCGTCCTGGGCGCTGACGGCGCCGATGTCGATGACCAGGCTGTCGATGTCCTGGCCGGGATTTGCCTTCTCCGCGGCGGACATAAAATGGACGGGCTTGGCGGCGATGATGCCGGGGACGTATTCCCCCAGAGCATTGCGCACCAGCACCTTGGTGCCGGGAAGGGAGGCCTTGTTCCAGCTGCCAAGCTGGAGAAAGCGGAGGGTGCCATTGGGCTTGATGGAGTGGATGATCAGACCCACCTCGTCGGAATGGGCATCGATCATAACCACGGGGCGGCCGCCCCGGTTTTCCTTTCTCCGGATGTACAGATTCCGAAGGAAATCCTCCTCCATTTCTCCGATGGGCCGGGCATATTCTCTGGCCACCGCCACCACCGCGTCCTCAAAGCCGGAAGCGCCCGGCGCGTCCGAAAGCTCGCGGATCATTTCGATCACATTGACATCCACATTCATGGAATGACCTCCCGAGAGTTATTTGATAGGCAAATTGTACCCCCGAATGACGGGAATGTCAAATTGGAGTTCGGCGATCTTCTTGGCTTACCCCCAAAGGGAGAGGCAAGGTGGCCTCGCATCGAAACACCTCTAAAAAATGTAAGTTATCTATACAACGCCGTGTTCGAGCGGTTTCCGCTTGCATGGCGTTTTCCGGTGCAATGACGCACGCATTGCCCGTGGGGGCGTCCCCACAAACTCCAATTCATCCTGCATAAATCCCCCCTTTCCGGGTATGCTACCGGGAAAAGGGGGGATTGATCTGGTTCTGTTTCGGACAGCGGTGCTGTATTCTGCTCTGATCGGGGTGCTTCGGCTCATGGGCAAGCGGCAGGTGGGGCAGATGGAGCCATCGGAATTTGTGGTGACCATGCTGATCGCGAACCTTGCCTCCATTCCCATCGAGGATCTTCAGCGGCCGGTGTGGCATGGTCTGGCGGCCATGGGGCTGGTGCTGGCGGCTGAGCGGCTGGTGAGCTGGGTGTGTTTGAAAAGCATCCGGCTCCGGCGGCTGTTCTGCGGAAAGCCGGTGATTCTCATTGACAACGGGGTGCTTCTCTACGACAATCTCCGCCGGACCCGGGTGAATCTGGATGAGCTGACGGGCCACCTCCGGGAGAAGGGGATTCTGGAGGTGGATCAGGTTCAGTTCGCCATTCTGGAAACCAATGGGGCCCTCACCGTATTCCCCTTTCCCCAGCACCAGCCTCCCACGGCGGCGGAGACCGGAGTCCGGGTGGAGGAACAGGAGCTGCCCTTCACCCTGATCTCCGACGGCAGGCTTCTGCCGGAAAATCTCCGGCTGCTGGGCCATGACCGGGCCTGGCTCTCCCGGATGCTGCGCAGCCGGGGGCTGACGGAGCAGGATGTGGTCCTGCTGACGGTGACAAAGGGCGGCAAAATCAGCCTGCTTCGCCGGTAAAACGCCGGGGAACACAAGATTTAGTGTAAAATTCTGAAAAATACATCCTACATCTTGTGTTTCGACAGCATTTGCAGACAGAATCTGTTATGATGCAGGCGTAGGGGACAAACGAACCACCACCGCTGTGGCGTCGTCTCCTCCGGAGATCTCCCTGTCAAGGATCGCCGCCGCCAATTCCACCGGCGGCAGCGTCGGTGTCGTGCGGGCACTGTTGACAAGCCACTCTTCGGAAACCCCATCGCTGACCAGAATCAGCGTCTCGCCCCGTCCAAGGGACAGCCGATCCACCGTTTCCCGGCAGCTTTGCGAAAGCCCGGGAGGAGGGCCGGCTGTCCCGATTTTTTTGCAAATCGTTCCCTGGAAAAGCCAGCTCTGGGCCGCTCCCCATTTGTACAGCCTTCCCCGGCCCGTGTCCAGGGCCAGCTCCAGCAGATCCACGGTGACGCAGCCCCCCAGATCCCGGAGGATGGACAGGGAGTTCAGGCTCCGCAGGGCATATTCCGGCGGCAGACCGGCGCTGAGCATGGTTTTCAGCAGCTCCGCCGCCGTCAGACTTTCCCGGGCGGCGGCTTCCCCCGTACCCATGCCGTCGCAGAGCAGTACATAATACCGGTTTCCCGGCCCGGCGAACCGGATGCAGCAGTCCCCGTTGACCTTGTCCAGGCTTCGGCCCGCAACGCCCACCTCCGGGGTGAACCGGGCCGGAGGACGGTCATGCCGCTGGGCAAGGTCATCGGACAGCCCCTCCAGAAGCAGGGCCAGGAAATCATACTGCTCCCGGACCGCCTCCCGGGACTGGCCCGTCCGGCGAAGCTCTGCCCGGCTCCGGCGGAGCTGCTCCTGTCCCCGGCGAAGCTCCCCCAGGAACCGGTGGGGCTTCCGGCACCGGTCGGGCAGATCCTGCTCTCCCAGGCCGGGCTGCTCCAGCAGGCCGGGCTCCAGAACCTCGCTCCGGCCCCGGCACTGCCGCCGTTCCGGGCAGGTGTCGCAGGCCGCGGCACGGCATTTGTCCAGAATGGCACCGGCATCCGGCTCCGGTCCGGCGGAGGATGCCAGACTGACCGCCATCCGTCGAAGGGCCTGGGCCATCTGCTCCAGCCGCACCTGGGCCAGGGCCACTTCTCCGGTGCTTTTCTCCTTCCGCTCCCCTCCGGGGGCCAGGGCCGCCAGGGCGCCGCCCAGAATCAGTCCCGGCAGGGGCCGCACATCCCATACGCCGCTGAGCAGCGCCGTGGGGACGTAGGCCATGGCGGCGGAGAACAGGGGCATCAGCCGCCCCATCCGGGGAATCCGGGCCAGGCCATACCCGGCGCAGAGAACGGCGGTCATTTTTACTCTTGTGACCTGGGACAGATCCAGGGCAAGCCCGGCAAGGATCACCCCGGGGAAGGGGCTTCCTCCGGCAAGATACCCTGCCGCGGCAAAGCCCAGCCCCAGATACCGGCCCGGCCAGACCTGCGCCAGGGCCAGCACCCCCAGGGCGTTCACCGTCCAGCCGGTCCAGCCCTCCCGGGTCTGGCGGTGGCGGCAGAACAGGGCTGCACAGCCGCTGCCCACGCCTATGCGGAGCAGATGGATGCCGATGGAGGCATCTCCGTCAAACCGCAGAAGAAACCACAGTCCGGCGGCGGATACGATCAATGCCCCCAGCGCCGGGATCAACGCCTTCTGCCGCAGGACAATGGCCCGGTTCCCCAGTCCCAGGGCCACCCCCAGGGCGCACAGACTCCAGACGCTTCCCAAGACCCCCGGGCTGCCCCAGAACAGGGGATACCCCACCGCCGCTCCCAGAGCCGCCGCCAGCACCCCCCAGCCCGGCGGCCCTGCGCAGACAAAGCTCATGGCAATGGGCTGGAAGGTTCGCCCCAGACTGGCCGCCGATAAAAAGAATCCGGCCCCTGCCCAGCCTCCGATCTCCAGGGCCAGCTTCCCAGGCGGACTGGCAAGAAACCGCAGAAAGCCCTGCTTCGCGCTCTGAATGTGTTCCGTGATGACCATGTGCATAACCTGCCCTTTCCCTTTTGTGTAGGGCAATCCTACCACGCCCCGGTTTCTAATGCTGTCGGAAACCCACCCCGGCGCAGAATAATCTTGCCTGCCAGGGCCATGGCGTGTATAATGAAGGAAAAGAGAATGGGAAATTGGAGTTTGTGGGGACGCCCCCACGGGCAATGCGTGCGTTATTGCACCGGAAAACGCCATGCAAGCAGAAACCGCTCGAACACGGCATTGGTAGTCAAATTGGCGTTTATCGAGGTGTTTCGATGATACTGTAGGGGACGGCGTCCTCGACGTCCCGACCCAAAATCCGACCTCGATGGGCGGATTTTGGGAAATACGGTGTGTTTACGATGCGGCAATCACAGATTGCCGAGCGGGACGGGAAACCCGTCCCCTACTATCCGATTGTATCGCGTGTGCATCATTGCGGACGACCAATGGTCGCTCCTACGGTGTTAATGAAACAAATCGCCAAACTCCAATTTGACTACCCCAATCCAATTATAGAGAGGAACAAACATCATGGGACTGGAATATGAACTGAAATACCGGGCCACCCCGGAGATTTTGCAGGCTGTGGGCCGGGATTTTCCCGGGGAGTACGCTGTGAAGCAGATGCGCACCGCCTATTATGACACCCCCGGCGCAGAGCTGTCTGCCCGGCACTGGACGCTGCGGTGCCGCCGGGAGAACGATGTGTACGTCTGCACCCTGAAGCTCCCTGCCGACAGCGGCGCCCGGGGGGAGTGGGAAACCCGGTGCGAGGACATTGCCCGGGCCGTCCCGGTTCTGGCGGCGGAATCCGGCTGTGATGAGCTGGAGGCGCTGACCCGGCAGGGTCTGGTGAACACCTGCGGCGCGGAGTTTGTCCGCCGGTGCCGGGTGCTGACGGTGGGCAAAACCACCCTGGAGCTGGCCCTGGACCAGGGAATCCTGTCCGGCGGCGGAAAAACCCTGGACTTTGCCGAGCTGGAGCTGGAGCTTCTGGAGGGCAGCCGGGAGGATGTGGCCCGGCTGGGCAAGCTCCTGGAGGCCTCCTACGGCCTGGATCCGGAGAAAAAAAGCAAATTTGCCCGGGCAAAGGCCCTGAGGGAGGAATGAATATGGCACTGGAAGGACTGTTCGCCAGATACGACCGTCTGATGCTCTTCGATACGGAAACCACGGGCCTGGACTACGCCCGGGACGAGATTATCGAATTCTCCGCCGTGGTGGTGGAGCAGGTGGGAGGCGTGCCCACCGTGGTGAAGGAATATGACCAGCTCATCACCCTGAGCCCCGGCGGCTTCGTGCCGGCCCAGATCACCCGGCTCACCGGCATCTCCACCCAGGACATCCGGGAACGGGGCATTCCCAAGGCCCGGGTCTGCCGGGACATTGCGGAAATGATCCAGGGCAATACCTTGCTTCTGGCCTACAACGCCCATTTTGACCTGAGCTTCCTGTTCTACCTGCTCCTCCGGGACGGGGACCCTGCCATTCTCAAGGGCAAGGACAAGCTGGATCTGTACACCGTCTACCGGGACCGGCGGAATTTCCCCCACAAGCTGGCAAACGCCATCGAAAGCTACGGCCTTGCAGGCAAGGTGGTCAATTCCCACCGGGCCATTGACGATGTGATCGCCACCCTGGCGGTGATGGAGGCCATGGAGGCGGAAAAGCCGGATCTGGAGCGGTACATCAACCTCTTCGGCTACCATCCCCAGTATGGAGTCAGCGGCAAGAAGATCAGCTCCATCACCTACAAGCCCCAGCCCTACGACCGGAAGAAGCCCCTGTATGAGCTGTAAGGAGGACGTGTATGGACAATTTTTTGCTGGAAATCTGCGTGGATTCCTATGAATCCGCCCGTCGGGCAACGCTGAGTGGCGCCGACCGGCTGGAGCTCTGCGCCAATCTTCTGCTGGGCGGCACTTCCCCGTCCCCGGTGCTGGTGCGGCAGGTGCTGGACCGGCTGGATGTCCGGGTCAATGTTCTTCTGCGGCCCCGGTTCGGGGATTTCTGCTTCACGGATGAGGAGAAGGCGGAAATCTTATGGCAGATCGGGGACTGTGATGCCGCCGGTGCCGACGGCGTGGTCATCGGTGGGCTGAACCCCGACGGCACCCTGGATCTGGAATTCCTCCGGGAGTGCGTGGCAAGGGCCGGAACCATGACCGTCACCCTCCACCGGTGCTTTGATGTGTGCCGGGACCCCTTTGAGGCACTGGAACAGGCAGCAGAGCTGGGCATTGACACCATTCTCACCTCCGGACAGGAAGCCGGAGCGGAGAAGGGCATTCCCCTGCTGAAGGCGCTTCAGGAAAAGGCCGCCGGGCGTATCCATCTGATGGCTGGCGCAGGCGTGAAGCCGGAGAACATCCCTCTGATTCACGAGGAAACAGGAATCACCCATTTTCACCTGTCCGGCAAGCGGACAGAGCCAGGCCCCATGACCTACCGCCGGGAGGGCGTCCCCATGGGCCTGCCCATGGCCAGCGAATTTGACCGCCAGTATACCAATCCGGATATGGTTCGGGTCGCCAGGGAAGTGCTGAAAAGCCTGTAAACGGTTGGAAAATTGCAGCTTGGCGGCGAGTCGCCGCTGACAATTCGGGCCTTCGGGACCCTTTAAAAACAACGCCATTGGACACCGTCCCCTACGATGGGTTATTCCACGCTCCCATACAAACTCCAATTTAACGAACAACGCCGTGTTCGAGCGGTTTCCGCTTGCATGGCGTTTTCCGGTGCAATAACGCACGCATTGCCCGTGGGGGCGTCCCCACAAACTCCAATTTGCACACAGAAACGGAGCGCACCGGCTGGTGCGCTCCGTGGTCATTTCTGAGCTTATTTGATGAATTCCTTGTTTTTTGCCCAGGTGGCGATGACCGCTTCCAGAATCGCGCTGCGGAAGCCGCCCTGCTCCAGCATCCGCACGCCCTGGATGGTGGAGCCGCCGGGGGAGCAGACCGCGTCCTTCATGGCGCCGGGGTGGGCATGGGTGGCGAGCATCAGCTCCGCGGTGCCGATGGCGGTCTGGGCGGCGTATTCCAGAGCCTGGGCCCGGGGCAGTCCGCAGGCCACACCGGCATCGGCCATGGCCTCCAGGAACATGGCCACAAAGGCCGGGCCGCTGCCGGATACGGCGCTGCCTGCGTCAATCAGCCGCTCCGGCAGCCGGTCCAGCATTCCGGCATTGGCCATGGCCGCCAGGAATTCCGCCAGATCCTCCGGCTGTACCCGGTCGTTGGCATCGTAGAGGATCACGCCCTTGCCGATCCGGGCAGGGGTGTTGGGCATGATGCGGATCACGGGATAGCCGCCGCCCACCATATTCGCGATGTTCTGCATGGTCAGACCTGCCGCCATGGTCACCAGCACGCAGTCCGTGCGGACCTCCAAAACGGGCTTCAGCTCTGCCAGAACCGCTTCCATATACTGAGGCTTCACGCCCAGAATCACGAATTTTGCCTCCCGGGCGATGGTCAGATTGTCCGACGGCACAGTGCCGTATTCTTCACTGAAGGCCGCCGCCCGTTCCGGGTGCTGGGCAGCCACCAGAATATCGGCAGGCTCTGCCCTTGTGCACACCGCCCGGGCAATGGCACCGCCCATATTGCCGATGCCGATGAATCCAAATTTTGCCATAACACATTCCTCCTGTTGTTCGCTGCTACCATCATAACAGGGAAAAGCGAAAAATGCAACGAAATTGCATTGAAAGATAAAAAAACCTGTGCTATACTGGGAACATATTTTTGATGGGGAAATTGGAGCTTACAGAGGTGTTTCGCGATACCGTAGGGGACGGGTTTCCCGTCCCGACCCAAAATCCGACCTCGATGGGCGGATCTTGGGAAATGCAGTGTGTTGAAGAAGCGGCAATCGGAGATTGCCGAGTGGGACGGGGAACCCGTCCCCTACGATAGTACCCTAAAAATGCACGTCATTGCGAGGCAGTGCGCACACTGCCGTGGCAATCCCCTCCGGGATTCCGGAAACTTGCAGGGGATTGCCACGTCGGGCTTTGCCCTCCTCGCAATGACAGCACCAAACTCCAATTCACCAATCTGGGAGGAAACCATTATGATCAACGAAACCATGTACGCCCTGGGTGCCAACCGTTCCTGCATCCGGGATCTGTTTGAATACGGCTGCCAGCGTGCCGCCATTGTGGGCCGGGAGAATGTGTATGACTATTCCCTGGGCAACCCCTCCATTCCTGCCCCTCCGGAGGTGAACCAGGCCATCCGGGAGGTGCTGGAGGAGCTTGACTCCCTGGCAGTCCACGGTTATACCTCCGCTGTGGGCGATCTGGGAGCCAGAACCGCCATTGCCAGCGACCTGAATGACCGGTATGCTGCCGGTGTCCGGCCCGGGGATCTGTTCCTGGGCTGCGGTGCCGCTCCCGAGCTGATCAGCGTAATCCGGGCCCTGGCTGTCCCCGGGGCGGAGATCATGGCGGTGGCTCCCTTCTTCCCGGAGTACCGGCCCTTCACCGAGGCCAACGGCGCTTCCTTCGTGGTGGTTCCGGCGGATGTGCCTGCCTTCCAGATCAATCTGGAGGCGGTGGAGGCTGCCATTACCCCCAACACCCAGGCCATCATCATCAACTCCCCCAACAATCCCTCCGGCACCGTCTACACCGCCGATACCCTGGGCAAGCTGGCCGCTCTGCTGACCCGGAAGTCAGAAGAAATCGGTCATCCCATCTACATCATCGCAGACGAGCCCTACCGGGAGCTGGTCTACGGTGACGCGGTGGCCCCCTTTATTCCCAACATCTACCCCAACACCATCGTCTGCTACTCCTACTCCAAGAGCCTGTCCCTCCCCGGCGAGCGGATCGGCTATGTGTATGTGCCAGCCCAGTGCGCCGACCACGATGCCCTCTATGCTGCCATCGCCGGCGCGGCCCGTGCCGCAGGCCATGTCTGCGCCCCCAGCCTGATGCAGAAGGTCATCGCCCGGTGTACCCATCTGCGGCCTGATCTGAAGGCCTATGACGAGAACCGCCGTCTGCTGGCTGACGGTCTGAAGGCTTACGGCTACGAGATGGCCCAGCCCGACGGCGCCTTCTACCTGTTCGTCAAGGCCCCCGGCGGAAACGCCGCCGCCTTCTCCGAGAAGGCAAAGCAGAAGGATCTGCTGCTGGTTCCCGGCGATGGCTTCGGCTGCCCCGACTATTTCCGCATCTGCTACTGCGTGAGCCGTGAAATGATCGAAAAGAGCCTGCCCATCTTCGGCCAGCTGATCCGGGAGTGACCCAATACTGTCAAAAGCCACACCGGGAGGTGTGGCTTTTTGTCATGCTTACCAAATTGCAACCCCGGAAACGGTGTGGTAAAATAATAAGGATGAAGTGCGTTTGTCAGTGAAATTGGAGTTTGTATGGGAGCGTGGAATAACCCATCGTAGGGGACGGCGTCCTCGACGACCCGCTCGGCAATCTCCGATTGCCGCCTCGTAACCACACCATATTTCCCAAAATCCGCCCATCGAGGTCGGATTTTGGGTCGGGACGTCGAGGACGCCGTCCCCTACGAAATAAGACAGCTCACCAAACTCCAATTGTCAGAGCTGCCGTTGTCGAGCGTGGTGCTCCGCGCAGCGAATCCAGAATCCCAATGATTGCCGGTGGCAATCATACCGATACAAATTGAACTCGCATGACAACTGCAAACGCACCTGCGCACGAATTGTCAGCGGCGACTCGCCGCCAAACTCCAATTTCACGCGTTCCTACAGAAAATCCGGGGCAGGGTGATTCCCTGCCCCGTTGGGTTTATTTCAGCGTAAAGCTTACCACTTCGCCGGTCTTTTCGTTGACCACGATGGTGGCAGCGGCGACCTTGGTCAGTGCCTCATGGGCGGCGGCCTTGGACTTGGACAGCTTCCACAGCTCGTCGTTCATCTCCACGCCGTCGGCCACGGTGTAGATGGCCACGTTGTAGGTGATCTCCTTGCCCATAAATTCCTTATAAGCAGACTCCACGCAGGTCATCAGCGTTTCATCATCCCAGTCGTCGGTATTGTCCTTGACGATGGGCTCCATGGAGCTGTTGGCCTCGATCCGCTGCTCCACAGAATAGCCGGCGGACAGGGAATTGCTCCGGTAGTGCATGGGCAGGTAGGCGAACACGCTGGCGATGCCCACAGCCACCAGGACAACCAGCAGAACGATCTGCTTTTTGCTGAAGGACAGCTTTGCCTCGCCGTTGTAGGTCAGCTTCATCCGGTAGGTGATGGGCTGCATGGCGTTGAGGAACACGGTCAGTACCACGCTCTCCAGGGGGAACATGAACAGGTTCTTGAAGATCCGGGGTACGGTCAGGGCCACGTTGGCATAGCCGTAGTAGAACCACTGGTAGAGCATATCAATGGGGGTCTGGAGCAGGATGTTCACGAAGAAGCAGATGGAAAACCGGCTCAGCACCACCCGGGTGGGGGTGATCTTCTGACGGTAGAAGAACAGGGCGAAGATCACGGAGCCGGAAATCTCCGTCAGCACATAGGGCAGGAAGTAGCTGTCGCCCCGCAGGAGCACGCCCAGCAGGTCAGACACCACAGCGCCCAACGCGCCCACCACAGGGCCATAGACCATGGCGCCCAGGGCATTTGCCAGAAAGGCAGGGGTGATGTCCAGGCTGGGGCCCAGAGGGATGCGGATGACAGTTTTCAGCGCCACACGGAGTGCCACGATCAGAGCGGCGAACACCAGCATCTTGGTGTCCTTCAGCTCCAGGAAGGCGTCACGCCAGTAGCCCTTGCAGAAGGGGTGTTTGTAAAGAGTGGTTGATTTTTGCAGTCTTGCCATTGGAAAAACCTCCTTTTGATGGGGCCGGAAGACTGGGAAATACGCCGCTTTCATCCGAAAATCCCAACAAAAAAGCCCCACACGGCAGAATACGCCGGATGGGGAGCAATGACTTTTGCCGGGACAGCCGGTGGGGCGGCGGCGCACTGACACAGTCCGCGCTGGCCCAACCGAGTATCCATGCTACATACAGGAGGTAAACCGCCAATATGCAACAGCGGGTGCAGATAATCCGTCGCAGGACAATGCCTTCGTCCGCCGTACAACTCCCCATCACGGCAGCACTTCACGCGGAAAATCTTACTCTGTTCCCCTGTATCTTACACCATCTTGTAATATTTGTAAATCCCCTTTTTGTTTTTTTATCGGCCAGGATCGGGGGATTGTCGTGTGTAGGGGGCGGCGTCCTCGACGCCCCGTTCGGCAATCTCCGATTGCCGCCTTTTATACTAACTCTTAATAAAACAGCCTGACGCTCACCGGCCTAAATTGCACCAGAATGCGTTCTCCTCCTAGGTGGGCGACAGCCCACCGTCGTCGTCGGCCTTTTCTGGCACAATTTATCCTCGCTGAGCATCTAGGC
>JAFVMW010000090.1 GCA_017506735.1 Oscillospiraceae bacterium
GACGTGTGCGTAGTGACGAGCGTCGGTCTGGTACTCAACGTGAGCGGTGTTGATCGTGATACCACGAGCCTTCTCCTCGGGAGCCTTGTCGATGGAAGCGTAGTCCTCGAACTCAGCGTAGCCGGACATAGCCAGGTACTTGGTGATAGCTGCGGTCAGAGTGGTCTTGCCGTGGTCAACGTGGCCGATGGTGCCAATGTTAACATGGGGCTTAGTTCTTTCAAACTTCTGCTTTGCCATTTTGGATATTCCTCCTAATAATGAATAGAAAATGGAAATAGATTAACGTTTTTTACGCGTTTCTGTTCACATGATACTACATCCGACGCAGAAACACAAGAGAAATTTTTGATTTTTCCGAAGAAAACGCAAAATTTTCTCAATTATCCTGAATCCGGGACAGAGGGCGGACCCTCTGTCCGGAAAGAATCAGAATGGATTAGCCCTTGGAGCGAGCCTTGACCAGCTCATCAGTCTTGGACTTGGGCAGCTCGGAGTTGTGGCTGGGCTCCATGGAGTAGTTACCACGGCCCTGGGTCTTGGAACGCAGGTCGGTGGCGTAGCCGAACATCTCAGCCAGAGGCACGTTGGCGTCAACCTGAACAGCACCGGTACGGGTGATCTGGCCCAGGATGTTACCACGACGAGCGGTGATGTCACCGATAACGGTGCCCATGTACTCATCGGGAACAGTGACAGCAACCTTCATGATGGGCTCCAGGATGGCGGGGTTGGCCTTCCGGCAGGCTTCCTTGAATGCCATGGAACCGGCAATCTTAAATGCCATTTCGGAGGAGTCGACCTCGTGGTAGGAACCATCGAACAGGGTGACCTTCACGTCAACAACGGGGTAGCCAGCCAGAACACCGGCCTCCATTGCGCCCTGAATACCGGCGTCAACAGCGGGGATATATTCCTTGGGAATAGCGCCGCCGACGACAGCATTGATGAACTCGTAACCCTTGCCTGCCTCGTTGGGCTCGACGCGGATCTTGACGTGACCGTACTGACCCTTACCGCCGGACTGGCGGGCGTACTTGGTATCCTGCTCAACGGACTTCCGGATGGTCTCCTTGTAGGAAACCTGGGGAGCACCGACGTTGGCCTCAACCTTGAACTCACGCAGCAGACGGTCAACAATGATCTCCAGGTGCAGCTCGCCCATGCCAGCGATGATGGTCTGACCGGTTTCCTTGTTGGTGTAGGTGCGGAAGGTGGGGTCCTCTTCAGCCAGCTTGGCCAGAGCGATGCCCATCTTCTCCTGACCAGCCTTGGTCTTGGGCTCGATGGCGACCTCAATAACAGGCTCGGGGAACACCATGGACTCCAGGATGATGGGATGATCCTCGTCACACAGGGTATCACCGGTGGTGGTGTTCTTGACACCGACAACAGCGGCGATATCGCCGGCGTAAACGATGTCCAGATCCTCACGGTGGTTAGCGTGCATCTGCAGGATACGGCCCATACGCTCGGTCTTACCCTTGGTGCAGTTCAGGACGGTGGTGCCCTTGGTCAGCACGCCGGAGTAGACGCGGAAATAGCACAGCTTGCCCACATAGGGGTCAGTTGCGATCTTGAATGCCAGGGAGGAGAAAGGAGCCTCGTCGGAAGCGGGACGGAAGTCCTCTTCCTCAGTGACGGGGTTGATGCCCTTGATGCCCTTCTTATCCAGGGGGCTGGGCATATAGTCAACAACTGCGTCCAGAACCATCTGAACACCCTTGTTCTTGTAGGAAGTACCGCAGACAACGGGAACCATCTCGTTGGCCAGGGTTGCCTTACGGATAGCGGCCTTGATCATATCCACGGGGATTTCCTCACCCTCCAGATACATCATAGCCAGATCATCGTCAAAAGCGGTGATGGCGTCCAGCAGCTTCTCACGATACTCCTCAGCCAGGTCCATCATGTCCTCGGGGATCTCCTCGGAGCGGACATCGACACCCTTGTCGTCATAGAAGACGTTTGCCTTCATCTCGACCAGGTCAACGTTGCCCTTGAACCAGGACTCGGAACCGATGGGCAGCTGAATGGGCACAGCGTTGCACTTCAGACGCTCATCGATCATGGTCAGCACGCGGAAGAAGTCGGCACCCAGGATGTCCATCTTGTTGACGTAGATCATACGGGGAACCTTGTACTCGTCAGCCTGGCGCCAGACAGTCTCGGTCTGGGGCTCAACGCCGCCCTTTGCGCACAGAACGGTAACAGCGCCGTCCAGAACGCGCAGGGAACGCTCGACCTCAACGGTGAAGTCCACGTGGCCGGGGGTGTCGATGATATTCAGACGGCAGCCCTTCCAGAAGCAGGTGGTAGCAGCGGAGGTGATGGTAATACCACGCTCCTGCTCCTGAGCCATCCAGTCCATGGTAGCGGAACCGTCATGGGTCTCACCGATCTTGTAGTTCTTACCAGTGTAGAACAGAATACGCTCGGTGGTGGTAGTCTTACCGGCATCGATGTGAGCCATGATGCCAAAGTTTCTGGTATTTTCCAGAGAATACTGTCTTGCCATGTTAAGACTCTCCTTTTATTACCAGCGGAAGTGGCTGAATGCCTTGTTGGCCTCTGCCATCTTGTGGGTATCCTCACGCTTCTTCACGGCGTTGCCGGTGTTGTTGGCGGCATCCATGATCTCAGCGGCCAGACGCTCCTTCATAGTGTTCTCACTACGGTTGCGGCTGTAGGTGGTCAGCCAGCGCAGACCCATGGTCTGACGGCGGGCGGGGCGGACTTCGATGGGCACCTGGTAGGTTGCGCCACCGACACGGCGAGACTTGACCTCGACAGCGGGCATAACATTTTCCATAGCCTGCTGGAAGACTTCCAGACCGTTCTTACCGGTCTTGTTCTCGACGATTTCGAAAGCACCATAAACGACCTTCTGGGCAACACCCTTCTTGCCGTCGAGCATGATGCTGTTAACGAGCTTGGTAACCAGAACAGAATTATAGATAGGATCCGGCAGAACCTCTCTCTTAGGAACATTACCTCTTCTGGGCACTTTGCTTCCCTCCTTCATAATATAATGATTTCATCGGTACTCGAAAGTGTATTACTTTCTGACTTTCGTTGTGCCTGCCAGCGAGAGGATTTTATCTATATAAAACCATCATTGGCAAGGCTTTGCCTTGCGTAAAGGCGGAGTAAAATGCGAATTTGATTCAGGTCAGGAAAAAGAATTACTTCTTCTTGCCAGCCTTGGGACGCTTTGCGCCGTACTTGGAGCGGGACTGCATACGGCCATTGACGCCCTGAGTATCCAGGGTACCACGGATGATGTGGTAACGGACACCGGGAAGGTCCTTAACACGGCCGCCGCGGATCAGAACCACGGAGTGCTCCTGCAGGTTGTGGCCGACGCCGGGGATGTAAGCGGAAACTTCCATACCGTTGGTCAGGCGAACACGGGCGATCTTACGCAGTGCGGAGTTGGGCTTCTTGGGGGTGGTGGTACGGACTGCGGTGCAGACACCACGCTTCTGGGGGGAAGCCAGGCTGGTAGCCTTGTTCTCCAGGGTGTTCAGACCTCTCTGCAGAGCAGGAGCGGTGGACTTGTAGGTGGGCATCTTACGGCCATTTCTGACGAGCTGATTAAAAGTAGGCATTATATTTCTCCTTTCTTTCGTTCTCGCCCCATGGGGCGGGTATCTATTTCTTCGGAAGCATCTTCCGCAGAAACCAAAACTTATCGCGGCAAAACTGCCGCTGCCGCTGCGCCGACGTCGATGCCGCAGGCGCGTCCCAGATCGGTCATTTTTCCGACCCAGGCGCAGTTGACATTCTGCTGCAGGCAAAGCTGCTCCAGTTCCAGGGTGATCCGGGGGTCCGCATCCAGTGCAAGCCACACCTGGAGCACCTTTTCCCGTTTCAGCGCCTTTTTCAACTGCTTTGTTCCGACCAAAACACGATGGTCACTTCGGCTTCCCAGGCTGTCGGGGACCAGGGAATCCCTTTTAATGAGAGTATCCATACAAATCAGTATTATACACTTTTCCGGAAAAAAGTCAACAAAAAAAAACGAAAAATTTCTGCCGGAATTGCGCCTCTTCTCCCACCTGTTTCTGTGCAAAAACACATCATACGACGGGAGTATGCCCTGCTTTTCCGAACTTTATACCACTGTTTGTTATTTTCATTCCAGCCGTTGCATTCTTCGCTTTTCCATGATAGAATAAGGACAACGTTCCAGGCAGACAACAACCGTTCCCAAGGAGGATTTTTTATGAATGTCATCTCTACCCCCAACGCTCCCGCCGCCATCGGCCCCTACTCCCAGGGCATGATTTCCGGCAGTCTGGTGTTCTGCTCCGGTCAGATCCCTGTGGATCCGCAGACCGGCAACGTGCCCGAGGGTATCACGGCCCAGGCCGAGCAGAGCTGCCGCAATGTGGCCGCCGTTCTGGAAGCCGCTGGCTCTGACTGCGGCAAGGTCATCAAGACCACCTGCTTCATCACCGACATGGCAAACTTCGCCGCCTTCAACGAGGTCTACGCAAAGTATTTCGTGAACAAGCCTGCCCGGAGCTGCTGCGCCGTGAAGGAGCTGCCCAAGGGCGTTCTCTGCGAGATCGAGGCCATCGCGGAGCTGTAAATCCTTAATAATTCTGAAGTCTGCCGCAGCACAGTTGCGGCAGACTTTGTTTTTTGCTATACTGTATTTACAGATTCATACTGCCACTACCCCAATATATATAGTATAGGAGGAAAATCGACATGAAACGAGCAATCTGTTTTCTGATCGCCATGACGCTGGCGTTTTCCTGTCTGGCAGGCTGCGGCAAAGATCCGGAGCCAACCCAGACAACGCCGTCCACCGCGCCGGGTGTAACAACCCAGCCCACGAAACCGCCCGTCCCCACTGAAACTACCATCCCCACCGAAACAACACTCCCCCCGGAGACAACCAGGCCTGTTGACCCGAACCTGCTGGAGTCCCTCCCCATCATGGACGGCTCCACTTCTCTGATCCCTCTGGAAACAGGCCTCCGGGCTGCTTATCTGGGCATCGATCCGGAGGAGGCAGAAGCAATGGTATCCCATTCTTCCTCCTGGCAGTCCTTCTACAATCTGCTGGAGGGCAACGCAGAGCTGGTGTTCTCCGTCCCACTGTCTGCCGAGCAGGAGCGCATGGCCGCCGAGTCGGGTGTGGAACTGGAAACCGTCCCCATCGCCATGGAGGGCTTTGTATTCGTGGTCAACGCGGAGAATCCTGTGGACACCCTGACCCAGCAGCAGCTCCGGGACATCTATTCCGGTAAGATCACCAACTGGGCTCAGGTGGGCGGTCTGGACGAGGAGATCATCCCCTACCAGCGCAACTACGATTCCGGCTCCCAGAACTACATGATCGAATTCATGGGCGACACGCCCCTCACCGATGCCCCCTCGGAGCTGCGGCCGGCCTCCATGTTCGGCCTGATGGAGGTCATCGCCGTTAACGACAATTCCCGGGCCGCCATCGGCTACTCGGTGTATGCCTACGCCGCGGATATGTACGGCAACGGCAACGAGATCAAGTTCATTAAAGTGGACGGCGTGGCCCCCAGTAAGGCCACCTTTGCAGATGGCACCTATCCGTTGATGGGCTACAACTATGCTGTATTCCGTGCCGACCAGCCGGAGGACGGCCGGGTGCGGCCCTTTGTGGACTGGATTCTGTCCGATGAGGGCCAGCTTGCCATTGCCGAAGCCGGCTACGTCACCGTCCGGGACATCGGCTACCAGTACACAGAACCCGTCCTCCACCGCTATGATGCCGTGGGTACCGGCCCTGCCGCTCCGGCAGAGGTTCCCAGTCACGAATATACGGTACTGAACCGCATCCGGGAGGTATACGATTGGGGCACCTATGACCGGGTCACCAACACCCTTGACCTGGATCATGCCGTCAGCCCTGAGGGAATCCCCTTCTGGCAGATCACTCAGCTGGCGGACAAGGCTCTGGAAGCGGAGATCAACGGCTGGATCGATGCCAGCATCGCTGCCCTCCTGCCCGAGATCCCTGCTATGGTGGAAACCATGGAGCGGCTGAACCGGAGCTACGGATACAATTATTGTTATATCCCCGATTATGGCGACGGCTCCAAACCCATCTTCTGCGAAGCCTCGCTGAAAAACGGCTATCTTTCCCTGTCCATTTCCCTGGGCTACCGGAAGAACGGCAATGACGAGCACTACAAGTACTACCGCACAGAAGCCGCCGTGTGGGATCTTGTCACCGGAAAGCGGCTGCGTAACGAGGAGCTGTTCTGCCGGGGCGTGGACATTGACGCGGTTCTCAACGCCTATCTGACCGAATACACCCAGATGGTTCGGGGCGAATTCCGGCACAAGCCGGAGATGATCCGGGACTTCATCGCCCTGCCCGAATCCGGCTGGCATCTGACCCCCGACGCCATCTACATTGACGGCGGCGGTGACACCTTCCTCAACGGCGAGCGGATTCCTCTGGACTGGCTGCCCGACGGGGTTCTGGCGGCGGATATCCCCAGAGATTTCTCCGACGCTCTGGTTCTCGACGAAGACCTGTCCGTAATCCGGCGCATCCGGGTATCCGACCGGGATCTGGCCTACGCCTACTATGCCCACCACGACAGTTACGAATTCTACGATGTGGAGATTCTCCGGGAGGATGTCCATCCCAACGCCGCCGCCATCAATGAGGATCTGCTGACCTATCTGCGAACCTATTACCAGGTGGAGACGATTTACGAATATTTCGAAGGTCTGGGCTATTCCACGGATGATCTGAATATCCTGTGGCTGAACTGGTATTCCTCGTTGCTGGGCGGCAGATACCTGCTGGCTGAGGGCAGCAATCCCTATGTCTATGTGCCGGAAACCGACCGGTTCATCTATTATCCCTATGAAGCAACGCTGCTCTACGATCTGGAAACCGGTCAGCGGCTGGACTGGACGGACATTCTCCGGGACGGCTGGCTGGAGCACGCCACCATGCAGCGGAGCTATCCCGAAGAGCCGGTGGACCCTGCCGGTTACGTGGAACTGCACACCGAGTGGTTCCGGTATTACAGCGACACCAACCAGCTCTGCATCAACCTGAGCGACGGAGAAAACAGCTACTACGATCTCTATATCCCCGGCGAATACATCATCTTCTGACCCAAACCTCAAGGGGGGCCGCATCCGCGGCCCCCTTGACTTTTCCTCAGACTTGTCATATAATGTGAAAAAATCTAAGGAAGCTCTGATTCAATCGGCAAGAGCAGATGGCGAGAGATTTTGGCCCAAATTGAAGTTTGGAAAGCGGAGGAATACTTTGTGTATTTCCCGGTTTTCAAACGGATAAGTTGGGTCAAAAGATCCGTCAGCTGCC
>JAFVMW010000091.1 GCA_017506735.1 Oscillospiraceae bacterium
ATACTAAGTTCACCTGCGAGACATTGCCGTACCAATCTTACTTTTTCTTCTGTACTCAATTTCTGTTTGCGCGGCATAAAAAACACCCCTATGAAAGACAGTTTTGTTTTTCACTGTCTCTCATAGGGGTAGCATATCACAAAAACTGGAGACTGTCCCTTTTTTGATATCCTAATTTACTTGATCAGATCCAGGATCTGCTCCTTGGACATAACGCCCATGGCCTGGTTGTGCTTCTGACCGTTCCGGAAGGCGATCAGGGTGGGGATGGCGGTGATGCCGAACTGAACGGCAAGCTCCATCTCCTCATCCACGTTGACCTTACCGATCTTGATTTTGCCCACATTCTCTTCGGCGATCTGGGCCAGGGTGGGGGCGATCATCCGGCAGGGGCCGCACCAGGTGGCCCAGAAATCCAGAATCACAGGGATGTCGGATTTCAGAACCTCTGCCTCAAAATTGTCCTTGGTAATGGTGATTTCTGCCATAGCTTGTTCCTTTCTTTCCTGTCAAAGCTGCCGAGCGGTTTCTGCTCGCATGACAACCGCAAAGGCACTTGTACAGGAATTGTCCGCGGCGACTCGCCGCTTAGTGACAGCCGCCGCCGCAGTGGGAGCCGCAGTCGTGGTCGTGATGGCTGCCGCAATCATGGCCTTCTCCATGCTCGTGGTCATGGTGGCTGCACCGGACATCAGTGCGCTTGGGCAGCACGCCGGCCAGCAGCTGCATCACCGCCATATCCGCGCTGCCGTCGATGCCGGGATACAGGTCGATGCCGGCGTTGGCCAGTGCATTGATGGCACCGCCGCCGATGCCGCCGCAGATCAGCACGTCCACACCGCCGCTGAACAGGAAGTTTGCCAGGGCGCCGTGGCCCTGACCGTTGGTGTCCACGATCTGAGCAGAAATGACCTTGCCGTTCGCTACATCGTAGACCTTGAACTGGCTGGTGTGGCCGAAGTGCTGGAAGATGGCTCCGTCTTCATAAGTTACCGCGATTCTCATAATGGGTTCTCCTTTCGGTTTGTCAGAAATGGGCTGAGGGTGTTCCCTTCCGGCACAGTCCCCACAGGGGCCGTCGCCGGGACACAGCCGGTAGCTGCCGCCGCCGATGACCAGGCTTCTGCCGCTGACCAGGGCATGGGCGATCTTTTTCCGGGCGGATTCATAAACCTCCGTAACGGTGGTTCTGGAAATATCCATCCGGGAAGCGCACTGCTCATGGGTCAGCCCAAGCTGATCCACCAGGCGGATGGCTTCAAATTCGTCACAGGTCAGCTGCACCGGCTCTCCCGGCCCGATGCCCTCGGGGCGGAACACCGCGTACTCCGGTTCCCGGCAGATGCGCCGCTTTCGCTGGGGACGTGGCATGGGAATCACCTCTTGTTTCCGGTATATGTCGATTATAGCACAAACCTGCCCCGTTGTACAGAGGCAGGTTTGTAAAATCATTGTGAAATTCAATTGCCGATATTGGTCTGGGTGGAATAGAGCTGGGCATACATACCGCCGCTCTTCATCAGCTCCTCATGGGTGCCCACCTCGGTGATATAGCCGTCGGCGATGGACACGATCCGCTCCGCCGCCCGGATGGTGGACAGGCGGTGGGCGATGATCAGAGTGGTTCTGCCCTGGGCCAGGGTATCGAAGGCCTTCTGGATCTTTGCCTCGGTGACGGAATCCAGGGCGGAGGTGGCCTCGTCCAGAATCAGAATGGGGGGATTCTTCAGGAAGATCCGGGCGATGGAAACACGCTGCTTCTGGCCGCCGGAGAGCAGCGCGCCGCGCTCACCCACATAGGTGTTGAAGCCCTGGGGCATGGCCAGAATGTCGTCGTAAATCTCGGCTTTTTTCGCCGCCTCGATGACCTCCTCCATGGATGCGCCGGGCTTGCCGTAGCGGATGTTCTCCAGAATGGTGTCAGCGAAGAGGAACACATCCTGCTGGACGATGCCGATGTTCTGGTGGATGGAGCGCTGGGTCACATCCCGGACATCCAGGCCATCAATCTTGATGGAGCCCTCGGACACCTCGTAGAACCGGGGAATCAGCTGGCACAGGGTACTCTTGCCGCCGCCGGAGGGGCCAACGATGGCGATGGTCTCACCGGGCCGGACGGACAGGGACACGTCGTGCAGCACATCCAGATCCCCGTCATAGGCAAAGGACACCTTCTCCACCTCGATGCTGCCCTTCACATCCTTCAGCTCTGCCGCATCAGGCTTGTCGGCGATGGTGGGCTCGGTGCGCATAATGTCCACAAACCGGTTCAGACCGGCGAAGCCATTGGCAAACATCTCAGAGAAGCCTGCCAGCTTCCGCATGGGGTTAACAAAGGTGGCGATGTACAGGGTGAAGGTCAAAAGATCCACATACTCCAGCTCTCCGCGCATGATCAGCCAGCCACCGATGCCGATGATGATCACGTTCAAGGACGACAGGAACAGCTCCATGCAGCAGTGGAACCGGCCCATGGCCTTGTGGAATTCCCGCTTGGCGGTCTTGAAAATCTCATTGGCGGCGGTGAACCGGTCGTTTTCGATGGGCTCGTTGGCGAAGGCCTTGGCGGTGCGGATGCCGGAGAGGCTGGTTTCGATTTCAGAGTTGATGTGGCCGGTTTTCTGCTTGGACTCTTTTGAGGCCCTGGACATACTCCGGCGCATGGTCATCACCACAAACAGGAACAGGGGGATGGTCAGCGCCACCACCAGGGCCAGCTTCCACTGAATCCGGAACAGGACGATCAGCGCGCCGATGATGGTGACGCAGGAGGTCAGCAGATCCTCCGGGCCGTGGTGGGCAAGCTCCGTCAGCTCGAACAGGTCGGTGGTGAGCCGGCTCATCATCTGGCCGGTGCGGTTCCGGTCGTAGAAGTCAAAGCTCAGCTCCTGCATATGCCGGAACAGGTCGGCACGGATGTCCGCTTCCACCCGGATGCCGAAGGTGTGGCCGAAATAGGCCACGATGAATTGCAGAAACGCCCGGAGGGCATAGCAGCAGGCCACCACGATCATGATGGTGAAGAAGAACCGGTACTGCTGGTTGGGCAGCCACTCATACAGGGCAGTTCGGGTGATCAGGGGGAAGGCAAGGTCAATGGCGGAAATCAGCACCGCACAGCTCACATCCAGGGCGAACAGTCCCAGATGGTTCTTGAAATAGCCCAGGAAGATCATCAGGGGCCGTTTTTTCTGATACTCTTTTGTGGTCATGGTCATACCTCCATACAAACTGGGGCTATTATACACCCGAAATCAAAATGTTGCAAGCGCAACCATACTTTTTTTGACTTTTCCCGGGGACTGGTGTATGATGAAATGGCTCCCCATGAGGGGTAAGCGAAGCGCAGTCGCGGTAGTGAATGACAGCCCTGTGGGCTGTCAGAGCCGCGACAGGGTTGCCGCAGGCAACTGTCAGCGAAGCTGACTGAGGGGTGAACGGTTCCGCCTTGCAGCACGCCAGACCGATGGCTTTCACCCCTCCGCCCCTTCGGGGCACCTCCCCTCGGAGGGGAGGCTCGGAGCACCGCGCAGGTAGTCCGCCCAGTCGTGCTCGGGCTTGTCCGGCACAGCGTTGATATGCCACTGCGCGCGGGTCGGGAAGTTCAGAGAACGAACCTCGACGATGCCGGAGCGTTTCGGACGGTAGGCCATATGGATTCCCTGATC
>JAFVMW010000023.1 GCA_017506735.1 Oscillospiraceae bacterium
AAGGATGTTCCTTCCATGCCTGCCGCCGAGCTGAACGCTTTCCTGGCCGATTACATCAGCAAGGAGTTCATGACATCCTTCCTTGCGGAAACCAAGAAGGCCAAGGAGTACACTGCCGGCGTGTTCTACAAGGATCTGCTGGAGGCCATCGACGTTCTGAACGAGAAGAAGGCCGTCTTTGCCAAGGAAAACCTGGACAAGAAGGAATGCGAGGCCGCATTCAAGGTTCTGGTGAAGGAAGTCAACGAGACCGTTGACCCCCTGTCCATCACCAAGGATTCTCTGACCTATACCTTCGCGTCCAGCCTGCGCTCCGAGATCGATACCTATTTCAACGCACTGGTCACCAACGTCAAGGCCCAGAAGATCCACGACAAGGATCAGCGCAAGCATGACAAGCTGGTTGCCCAGGGCAAGACTCCCGACTGGGAGGTTGCGGCAGCAGCCATTACCGATCTGGAGCTGGTCAAGTTCAACATTGCCCACCTGATCGACCGTCTGGTCAAGCATTACGAGGAGCTCCGTGCTGTTCGTGAGTCCCGTGACTTTGATGCCGAGACTGTGGCGCTGATCGACTTCCTGAAGACCAACGCTTCCGGCGTGGTTGCAAAGGTCACTCCCAGAATCGCCAAGGACCGTGCCATCAAGCTGATGGAGGAAGTCGGCATTGCCGAGCCTCATAAGCGCTACAACCAGTATCCCTTCGAGTTCTCCGGCGGTATGCGTCAGAGAATCGTTATCGCCATCGCTCTGGCAGCCAACCCTGACATTCTGATCTGTGACGAGCCCACCACCGCTCTGGACGTTACCATCCAGTCCCAGATCCTGGAGCTGATCAACAAGCTGAAGCGTGAGCGCCAGCTGTCCGTCATCTTCATCACCCATGACCTGGGTGTTGTGGCAAACATGGCTGACCGTGTTGCCGTTATGTATGCCGGCAAGATTGTTGAGATCGGCACTGCCAACGACATTTTCTACAACCCCAAGCATCCCTACACCTGGGCTCTGCTGAGCTCCATGCCTGACCTGGATACCGACGAGAAGCTGGAAGCCATCCCCGGTACTCCTCCCAACATGATCTATCCTCCCGTTGGCGACGCATTTGCTGCCCGTAACAAGTACGCAATGCAGATCGACTTCGAGAAGCAGCCCCCCATGTTCAAGGTCAGCGATACCCACTACGCAGCAACCTGGCTGCTCCATCCCGATGCTCCCAAGGTGGATCCCCCCAAGATCATCCGGGACCGGATTGCCAGAATGGAAAAGATGAGAGGTGACGACCATGCAGAATAATCAGGAAACTTTGCTGAAGGTTGAACACCTGTGCCAGTACTTCAAGGCTGGCAACTTTGAGACCAAGGCAGTTGACGACGTGTCCTTCGAGATCAAGAAGGGCGAGGTTTTCGGTCTGGTCGGTGAGTCCGGCTGTGGTAAGACCACCACCGGCCGGTCCATCATCAAGCTGTACAACATCACCTCCGGCTCCGTCTGGTTCAAGGGCATCCGCATTGCCGCCGGCAAGCGTTCCTACCAGAAGGCCATCGAGGACGCAAAGAACGAGTACAAGGAGGCCGTCAAGGCCAATCCTTCCCAGGATGCCGAGCTGAAGGCCAAGCGGGATGCCATCATCGCCGAGAACAAGGTCGCCATGAAGCAGGCTGACTTCGACCAGAAGAACTGCGACAAGGAGTACGCAAAGAATCTGATCGCCGCCTGCAACGCAAAGTACGAGGCTCTGCTGTCCCGTGCTTCCGAGTCTGAGAAGGCAGCCCTCCAGGCTGAGTACAAGAACGAGCTGCGCAAGGCCAAGAAGACCAAGCTGGTCACCCAGATCCAGATGATCTTCCAGGATCCCATCGCCTCTCTGGACCCCCGTATGACCGTTAAGGAAATCATCGCCGAGGGCCTGGTGATCCAGGGCGAGCGTGATCCCAAGATCATCGAGGAGAAGGTCTTTGAGATGCTGGAGCTGGTCGGTCTGGTTCGTGAGCATGCTTCCCGTTACCCCCACGAGTTCTCCGGCGGTCAGCGTCAGAGAATTGGTGTGGCCCGTGCGGTCATCATGAACCCCGATCTGATCATCGCTGACGAGCCTGTTTCCGCTCTGGACGTTTCCGTCCAGGCGCAGGTCATCAACCTGCTCAACGAGCTGCGCCACAACCTGGGCCTGACCATCCTGTTCATCGCCCACGACCTGTCCGTCGTCAAGTACTTCTCCGACCGCATCGGCGTTATGTACTTCGGTAAGATGGTGGAGCTGGCTGACTCCGATGAGCTGTTCCTGAACCCCATGCATCCCTACACCAAGAGCCTGCTGTCCGCAATTCCTCTGCCCGATCCCATCTACGAGAAGAATCGCCAGAGAATCACCTACAACCCCCTGGCTTCCCACGACTACACCGTGGACAAGCCGTCTTTCCGCGAGATCAAGCCCGGCCACTTTGTCATGTGCAACGACGAGGAATTCGCCCGTTACCAGAGCGAGCTGAAGTAAGATGAGCGAAAACCGCAAATCCTTTCTGGCTGATCTGATCCTGGGCGCGCTGATTTTTCTTGGCGTGTTCCTGCTGAACCGGGGACAGGGCTTCACATTGACCCGTCAGCTCTGCGACGGCGCCTTTGTGGCTGCTGTGATTCTGCTGGGCTCCGGCGGTATCCGGTTCTGCTCCGCCCGGGGCGGTCTGGATATGCTGGGCTATGGCTTCAAGTCTGTGGTGGAGATGTTCACCAAGGCTGGCCGGATGGATGGCCCCGACGAGGATTACTTCGACTACGTTCAGCGGAAATCCGAGGAACGGAAGCCCTTCGGCCATTATCTGATTGCCGGAAGCATCTTCCTGGCGCTGTCCCTTGTATTCCTGGTTCTTGATCTGATGCTTGCATAATCCTATGATGAAAGCCCCCGACGAAAGCCGGGGGCTTAATTTGTAGAAAATAGGCGGAATTGTGAATTGTAGGGGACGGCGTCCTCGACGTCACGTGCCGCGTAAGCGGCAATCACAGATTGCCGAGCGGGTCGTCCGGAAGGCCGACCCTACAAGCAGGTTAATCGATAATCCTTATTATTTACCCTACGACTGGAAATAGAAAACTCGGTTTATCGATAATCTGAGCCCCCGACTTTTGTCGGGGGCTTCTTTTAATTCTGCTGTTCAATCTTTCCAAGGGCTTCCTGGAAGATGGCATCGTAGGCCAGGGCGTAGGTCAGGTCCACCTGGGGCTTTTTCCAGTAATGGAGGCCAAGCTCCAGAATGCCATAAAGGGCAATGGTGATGAAGAACGCGGCGTCGGCGTTCACCGGCAGGGCAATTCCCAGGGCAGGGAGAATCAGATCCAGATACAGCACGCAGGTCAGCAGCATTTCCAGCACGTAAAACCACCAAAAATGCAGATCCAGCTTCAGCATCTGCCATTTGTGGCCCTTCATCAGCCGGGCGCTGGCAAAGAAGGAGGCAGGAGCGCTGCGGTCAATGCCCTCCACCAGCAGGAACAGCGTCATCCGGAACTGGTAGTTCAGAAAAGCATAGGCAGGCAGGAAAGCCAGGAAGTACATAATGAACATGGGAATCATGGTGGGAATCAGCTGCTCCACAGGCAGCAGCTCCAGATTCAGGGAGCCGTCAGGCAGCAGCAGGGTGTTCACATCTCCCAGGCTGTTCATCACCGTCAGAAAATCCCGGGCAAAGGGAGTCAGAAGGAACACATTGGTGACCAGATACGTCAGACCCACACACAGGCCCAGGAGTATTACCATCTCCAGCAGAGAGCGTGAGATAATCCGCCCGAACCGGCGGAAACTCAGCAGCAAATCCCGGGGGCCGGTTTCCTGGGATCGGGAGAGCTGGATCATGGCTCTCAGAAAACCGGCGGACCAGAAGGGGACGAACAGGGTGGTGAAATAGCTCAGCAGGGTCTGCATGGTTTCCAGCACGCTCCGCAGGCCCATGCCGCTCAGACCTCCGGTGGTGCCGATCTTCTCGTTGAGCAGCAGATTCAGCCAGCTGACCACCAGATTCAGAACTACCACCAGGCCGGTGTGGATCAGCACCAGACGCCGGGCAGGACTTCCCGGAGCGGAAACCAGCTCACCGGCTGTCCGGCGGAGATTTTTTCCATTCAATTCAGCCATAAAAGGCCTCCTTTGTCTTTTGTATCGTATATGGATAGTTATAAACCAAAAGCGAATAAATAGCAAATGAAATTTTTGTAACCAGATCAGTTCATCAGTCTGTTCATTACTTTCAGATATTCCACCATGCAGCGGGCAATCTCCTCCGGGGTATCCACACAACCGCGGCGGTGCCAGATCACCATTGTGGATACCATATTCATTGCCATGGCACTGATGACATAATCATAGGAACGGTCATCCATTTCCGGTATCAGATCGTCGGACAGGCTTTGCATCAGGCGGTAGCGCCGGTCAGCGTAGCGGAATATCAGATCATACCGCCCATTGCTGATCAGCGCCTGGAACAGGTCATGATTTTCCAATCCCTGGGCAAGCAATCTGGGGAACAGATGCTCCGGATCATCCTCCGGAAGTTCGGTCCGTTCGAATTCCTCTCGGGAGGCGGTATCGCAGAGGTACTCCAGAATGTCATCAATGTTGTCAAATAGTCGGTAGAAGGTGGCCCGGCTGATATTGGTCAGACGATGAATGTCCGTCACGGTGACGCAGGACAGGGGCTTTTCCTTCAGACAGCGCAGCAGACCATTTCCGATTTCTTCCGCAGTGCGGCGGGAACGCCGATCGGACTTGATGTGATACATATTTTCCTCCTTTTGTACTATTTTTATAAAACATATTGTATCATAAAAATTCTTGTGATACAATATCACTGTATAATATGCCGGAAAATCAGTGGGTCTGACCGGCAGTTTCGTACAGTCAACACAATATATAAGGAGCGAGCCACATGAAAAAGAATCCTGTCGTCATCGACCCCAGCATGAAAAACGGCTACATCCAGCCCCCCTATGTTCTGGAGGAAGGCGAGAAGATCAACGACTTCTATCTGGAGCCCGTACTGTTCCACAATGAGAACGGCCCCACCATCGGCGTGACCACCTGCGGTGTCATCGTCCAGGATGGTCTGTTCTTCAAGGATATGGACAACGATGGCGTCCTGTCCCCCTATGAGGACTGGCGCAACAGCCACGAGGTTCGTGCCGCTGATATGGTAGCCCATCTGCCCCTTAATCAGCAGGCCGGTCTGGTGCTGAACACTCTGTGGAACACCCCTCTGTCCATGACCCGTGAGGGCGCAAAGGACGAGCAGGGCAACATCGTTCCTTCCAAGATTTTCAAAAAGTACAATCCCAACGAGCCCATTCCCAAGGGCATTCTGCCGGGTCTTGACAACCGTGTGGACGATGGCCAGGTGCTGGACAACAAGCTGGCTGCCGGTGTCTACCGCGGCGAGATGCGGGCGGAAGCTGGCGTGGCTGCCCTGTACCACAATCTGGGCACCCAGTATGTGGAGTTCGAAGCAACCCGCGGCGGCGTGGCCATTCCCTACTCCCTGCACACCAACCCCATCAACATCGGCTATCCCGACTTCCTGGGCTTCGGTGCCGCTGTCATGGGCGACGGCAATTTTGACATCGTTTACGACATGGCCCAGACCGACCGGAAGATGATGGCTGCCTGCGGCCTGAATATCATGTACGGCCCCCAGGTGGACGTTTCCACCGACCCCCGCTGGCCCAGAAACTCCGGCACCTACGGTGAGCGTCCCGAGATCACCGCAGGCATCACCCGGGAGCTGGTTCGCGGCTACCAGGATGGCGAGGACGGCCTGAAGAAGGGTGCCATTGCCCTGACCGTCAAGCACTTCCCCGGTGACGGCCCTGCCGAGAACGGCTTCGAGCCCCATCTGCCCATCGGCCAGTGGCGTCTGTACCCCACCGAGGGCTCCATGGCCAAGTACCACCTGCCTCCCTTCCAGGCAGCCTTTGACATGAAGGCCTCCGCCATCATGCCCGACTATTCCAGAATTGCCAACGACGGCCGCACCAAGCCCCAGTATTACCGGGGCAAGCTGACCTCCGCTGAGAGCGTTCCTTCCACCTACTCCAGGGAGCTGATCACCGATCTGGCCCGGGATACCATGGGCTTCACCGGCTACGTCAACTCTGACTCCGGCATCACCACCACCCAGATTTACGGCGTGGAGCATCTGACCATGCAGGAGCGTTATGCCAAGGCCATTTCCGCCGGTACCGACGTCATCGGCGGCAACTACGACTCCGAGAACATTGTCAAGGCTGTGGAAGAGGGCTGCCTGCCCAAGGCCGATCTGGATCGGGCCAACTACCGTCGTCTGCTGAGCCTGTTCTACCAGGAGCGTGTGGACAATCCCTACCTGGATCCCAATGAGGCAGACCGTGTCCGCGCCGAGAACTTCGAGGGCGCAAAGAAGGCCGCTTATGCCGCCTGCCAGAAGGAAGTTGTTCTGGCCAAGAACCATGAGGGCGTGCTGCCCATGGTCAAGGGCAAGAAGGTTTATGTTGCCGTGTTCTCCGGCGAGAACGCAGGCGCATTCCTGGCCCAGATGATGGGCGCAGGCGTTGCCGGTGAGGACAACAACGAGAAGCTGCGCAAGCAGCTGGAGGCCCTGCTGGCTGCCAAGGGCTACCAGATCGTGGACACCCCCGAGGAGTGCGACTACGCATACCTGCATGTCTGGCCCCAGCAGAACAACATCGTCTTTGTCCAGCGTTCCATGCCTGTTCTGGAGCTGGTGGAAGGCTTCATGCACGAGGAGCGTGAGGTCAACAAGAGCCAGAAGAAGACCGGCAATCTGATCGAGATCAACACCCTCCGTGGCATCGGCCAGATCCCTGCTCTGGCAGAGAAGGTTCACGCCCACGGCGGCAAGGTCATCGCCACCTTCGTGGTGTCCAATCCCTGGATTCTGTCCAACCTGGAGCCCTATGTGGACGGAATGACCTTCCAGTACACCGTTTCCCCCGTGGCCATGGGCAACGCTCTGGGCGCACAGATGGACGTGCTGTCCGGCGCGTTCAACCCCACCGGCAAGATGAGCCTGACCATGGTTTCCGATCCTGCGGTCATCGCCATCACCGAGCAGGAGATCGATGGCGAAATCAGAGAGATCTGCGCCTCCCCCAACGACGTTCCCGGCTACGACAAGGATCAGTACATCGATCCTGCGATCCTGGCCAAGGTCAAGGGCGGCTCCTACGCCTACTGCGACGCCGACGGCAACTACTACCGCTCCGGCTTCGGTCTGCGCTACGAGTAATTTCAGAGATAAACGAGAGGGGCTGTAAAATAACCCCCTAAGCACAAGCAGGCTGCACCTTGGTGCAGCCTGCAAAAATATGTAGAGAAACGGCTGCAACCGGTTGAGGCTGCAGCCGTTTTGTAGTATCATAAAGTTCCCACACCAGATGAAAACTAC
>JAFVMW010000024.1 GCA_017506735.1 Oscillospiraceae bacterium
GGGATTTAATCTCCAGCGGCAGGATATTTATGCCCTTGTGGCAGATTTCATCGGGAGTCTGCCGACTGATGTCAAGGATTTCCTGGCCCCAGCATGGAAAAACGGAATTTCTGCGCTTAAATCGGGGTGCGAAGTTTGAGTAAGTAAGCATATCCTCTGCCTCTGAATGAATCCCAACATAATCAAGAGCGGATCCATCCGGATCCGCTCTTAGCATATCATCTATTCTCTATGGAGACTGTTATCATGAAATCAAAACGTATTATTATGTCACTGTTTGGTGTCATTATCACAGCCATTAGTATTGGTGTAATCAAATTTGCTGAATTCGGTGTAGACCCGTTCCAATTCTTTATGAGCGGAATAGATGCTTTGCTTCCCATCGACTTCGGTACACTTTACGTTATTGTAAACGCTGTGCTGCTCCTGTTCGCATATGGCTTCAATCGGCAATATATCGGTATTGCCACATTCATCAATCTGTTTTTTCTCGGATATATAGTTGACCTATCACAAATTTATCTGGTTACTATTTTCCGGTCCCGTCTATGGCTATTCGCATTATTTTCTTTTTACTAGGGTTTATTTTTCTTTGCTTTGGCTCATCTCTGTACATGACCGCAGATATGGGTGTCTCCACATATGATGCTATCGCATTGATCTGTAGCAGGCAGTGGAATATGGGCGCATTCCGAATTGTAAGGGTTGCAACTGATTTTCTTTGTATCCTTATTGGAATTTCGCTGTTCCAATTATGTAAGGGTTCTTCCGTTGTCCCATTTCATGTGGATCGTCCCCACATCGTCCACCGCAGCAACAGTGCCTCTGGTACCGGGCGGCACCGGTGCATAGGGATCATCCATCTCCTTCAGCTCCAGCCGGGTGCCGGGTGGATACTGCTGCTTGGTTTGCTCGACTTTGTATCGTTCTGATGGTTTCATTGTTTTACCCCATTGCGTATCGGGGGAGCTTGCGTAAGGCCCGACGAACCAACCGGCGAAATTCCGTACGGTTCTGGCAGATTCCGTAAAAGGAAGTACCCAGCTGCTCCAGCAGGCCCAGATCCGTGGAATAGTAGTTGAAGCCATCCCTGACCACATCGCTGTCCATGTAGGTAAAGCCGGGAACCTCCCGGAAGGCCGTATCAAACACCAGCCTCCACTCCATCGGGCTGCCATGGGTATACCGATCATTGACCTCGATGGGTTCATTCTGGAGCTTTGAGAAGTCGTTGAAGCCGCTCTGGCACAGAATCTGCATTTTCTGCGGAAAGCTGGACAGGCGTATGACCAGGGCGTAGGAGCCGTTTCGGAAATCGTAAATCTGAAAGGGTCCAATCACCTCGTTGATCCCGTTGACCCGGCTGATCTGCTCCACCTCGTCCCCATGCCCATCCAGCACCATCATCCGGGTGCGCAGGCACTCCTGATTCCTGCTCCAGCACACAAACCCCTTGTTGGGATACGGGCAGTCCATGCACAAGGTCCAATGGTTCATGACACCCTTCTTCCGATGCAGCTCTGCCAGCTTACTCAATTCTGAGTTCATCTGCCTTTTCTGCGCCTGTGTAACATAGGGCCTGTAGTATGCTTTTTCCACGTTGCATTCCCCCAGTATAGATTTTTCGCCGGGAGCTGCCTTCAGCCCCCGGCTTTGACATTACTTCCGTACCCAGACTGCGGTCAGAGTCACGTCGCCGGTGAGGACGATATCGTCACCGACCTCGTATACTACACCGTCGCATTCCCAGCCCTTCAGCTTGTACATGAAGCGGGTGGGGTTGAGATCCTCCACGATGTGGGTACCCTTGGCGGTGCAGGAGTGTTCGGTCTGGGCCTTGAAGCCTGCGCTGAAATCCCAGATGGAGCCACCGTTGAAGTCGTAGGTGATCCGGCACTCCTGATTCTGGACGATGTCCTGGATAGCTCCATTGACACTGCCACGGATGGCACCGAAGTCCCATTTACCGGTAGTCGCCGCACTGGCGGAGATGGAATTGGCCATGAGCATGGTAGTGGCCAAAGCGGTTGCGATTACTTTCTTCTTTTTTTTCCTCCTTAAAGTCGTGGTTGTTGATGATCGGTAAGGTACGGCACCTTCGCCTCTTTCTCCCGTGGTGCAGGAATGAGCGCCCTTTTTTGATACGGCATTAAAACCTCCTGAAATGAAAAAAAAGCCGATCCCCTCAGCTACGAAGGAACCGGCACGATTGGGACAATCTTCCCACCAAAAGGAAACGCCGGAGATCCGTCAGCCTGGTGCTGGGGATCTCCGGCAAAAGGGGGAGGGACAGATTGAAACGATTGAATTTATGTTAGCGCCCTTTTTCGGGCAGCAAAAAAGCCGGGTCGCTGGAGCATTACGCATCCAGAAACCCGGCTGAAATTTCAATTAATAATTTTCTGAAAACTGAAGATTTTTGCGGTGCCCTTTTTGATAATCTGGGCTATTTGAAAAAGGGCGCTGCCTAAAATGGGGCATCCACCCAGCCAAACGGGGTTCAAACCCCGTTTGCATCTGTCCAACGCCCTTTTGCATCTATGGAATGAAAGAAATTGGTGTTCACATTTTACCCGGAATAATGGAACAATTATCATCCCAAAACCCCGTAAAACAAAAATAGTGTACACTTAAATGCAACTTTTTCTCGTTTGCATCTATAGTGTACACTAAGTTTGGCAGGGGCACAAGGACTTGAACCCTGAGCCTACGGTTTTGGAGACCGCCGCTCTACCAATTGAGCTATACCCCTATATGCAATTTATTACCAAGGCGGATCGCCTGAATACACTGGTGGGCCTTCAGGGATTCGAACCCGGGACTATCCGGTTATGAGCCGGAGGCTCTAACCAACTGAGCTAAAGGCCCATTTTCGTGGGTCTTCACCACACGCATCGTATTCTAGCACCTTGGGCGCAAAATGTCAAGCCTTATTTTTCAGAAAGTGAAAAAGTGAAAATCCCCGGGCACGCCTGGTTCGGCGCGCCGGGGAATGGGATCACTCTTCTTTTTCCGGAGCCAGCTGCTCAGCGATGCAGCTTCTTCTCCGGCGGCGGCGACGGGTGGAGCGATGCTCCGGGTCGGCCTTTTCCACACGGCTCCGGTAGCTCTGGGCGGCCTCGGAGGTGGCCTCGTAGGTCAGACGGCTGACCCGGATCAATCCGTCAGCCTGCTCGGACAGACGGATGCGGATCAGGAATTTTCCATGCTCCGGGCAGGTGGCCAGATCCATATACCGGTGGCCTGCCTGGGCGAACCAACGGGAGGACAGCATCTGCCGTCCGCAGGTGGGGCACAGATTCTCCGGACCGGACATAACCGCCAGGGCGGTTTTCTTGTCTGCCAGATCATAGAATACCTTCCGGCAGATGCAGCCGGGCAGCTCCGCGCCGTGGAAGCCGTTGTCGTGGCTCCGCAGAGCCTGCTCGTACTCCTCCATGCCCCTCTTCAGATCCAGACGGGCGCAGATCAGCGCGGTATGGTAGGCATCGCCCAGGGCGTCATGGGCAGGTCTGGTGGCCTCGATGCCGAAGATCTCCATGGCGGTTTTCAGGGCCTTCTGGGCGGTGGAGCCGTCGGTCTGGGCGTTGAACATCATCTGGGCATTGTACCACCGGCCGATCCACTCGGTGCCCAGCTCGAACAGCTGGAGATTCTCCCGGAGGATGGCAATGTCGTCAAAGCCCCAGGTCAGAAACACAGGCTCCTCGCCGCACCAGCTCCGGAACTGCTCCATGGCCTCCGGGAAGGGGATGCCCTCGGCCTTCAGCCGGGATTCCTTGATGCCGGTGAGCTTGCTGACCCGGCGGTTTAAGCTGCGGTAATACTTGGGCCGGATCATCACCTGGAACTCGTCCGCCACGGTCTGGTCCTCCGTCACACGGACGGCACCGATCTGAATGATCTCGCCCCGGATCTGCACCGGCAGAACCTTCCGGGCAGAGGGAGAACCGGGCCAGGGCTGGTTCCATTCCATATCCAAAACAATATAATCCATATCGAAACCTCACACCCTTCTACTGTTGGGTTTTATCATATCATACTTCATGCCCTGTTGCAAAGGGAACATGGGTTTTTCCGGAATCTCTTCCTCTAGTTCTTCCGGCTCCGGCATCTGCCAGCCCTGCTTCCGGCCGTCCCCCAGCAGCGCGAAGGTGACGCCTACGGCAAAGCCGGTGTAGCCGTTGGAATGGGGCTGACGGAGGATGGGGCCATGATAGCCGGGGAACTGGTCACGCTCCGGCTTGGGAGCGGAATAGCGGCGGCTGTCCTCCCGGTCCTGCTCCGGCTGTGGCTGGGGGTCCAGCACCGAAGAAGGCGTCCTGTCCACGATCTCCTCCACCACTTCCTCCGGGTCCGGCTCCGTGGAGATTACAGGCCCGGCGGACACCATGCTGTTATACCGGTTCCAGTATTTGTACCGGGCTGTATTGCCCCGGATCACGGCTTTGCGCTCCATATCCGCAGGCCGTTCATACTGGATGCACCACAGATAGGCCGCCCGGTAGGCGCCTTCCGCGGAATTGTCCACCGAGCGCAGGGCACCGTAAAGGGCAATGAAGGTGCTTTTCAGCTCATAGGCAAGAAATGCCAGCTGGCCCTCCACAGTCCGGTAATCCAGTCCCCGGGCCATGCAGTAGCCCCTCAGGGCAGTGTACCGGCCGTCATGCCACTGGCACAGGCCGAAGCTGGTGCCCTCATCGCCCACGATGGTCACCTGGAAGGCAGATTCATATTCAATGTTGGCAAGAATGCCGCAGGCGGCGGCGGAGCTGAGCTTCAGTTCCTCCGTCAGGTATGTATACACCTTCCGTTCCACCGCCAGAGGGTCCCACCACTGGGTTGCGTCCGCTCCCGGTGCCAGGATCAAAAGGATCAGCACCAGGCAGACAAAGCGAAGGATCGTTTTTTTCATCGGGCCGTCCTTTCTGTCAGAATTGCGATTACAGAGTATTATACCATGGATACTCCCGAAGCACAATAGGCAAACCTTCCCATTTTTACCGAAAAACTGTCAAAAAGGCCCAAATAATGCCTGAAAACAAGCACACCATTGGGAAGCAGGCAACGCTTTTGCAAGGTGGGAGCGTGCCTCCGTCTGCCAGGATTGACCACCTGACTGGTGAATTCGTAGGGGCTGGCGTCCTCGACAGCCCGGTGCCGCGTAAACGGCAAACGTTGTTTGCCGAGCGGGACGTCCGGGAGGCCGTCCCCTACGATTGTATCATTTTTCACCGTAAAGCTGGGTTAGCCGATCGTCTGAAGCATCATTTATTGATCCGGGGATTCTCTGTACGACACAGAATGTAGTCAATACTGACATCATAATAATCTGCCAGCAGAACCAGGTTTTCCGTAGTGGGAATTCGTTCACCGTTTTCGTATTTCGATAACAATGCCTGCTCAATCCCGGTTTGCATTTGCAGTGCTACCTGTGTCAGATTCCGTTCTTTTCTGAGCTTTCGCAAATTGTTTTTCATAGGATCACCTCAATGACATTATGTCATATTTTCAGTTGGCAGTTATGACAATCCGTCATATAATCAGGGTATCTTATGAATTTAGGGAGGAATCTGACATGTCCAAAACCATCTGCGACCTGTGGAACGGTGAAATCGCTCCCAGTGAACACTGTGGGGCCCATGACCCGGTGCTGAACAAGCTGATCATTCTGCGCCAGCGAAACATGGAGAAATTAAGCGGCAGCTTAACCGATGCGCAAAAGGAAGTGTTCGTGAAGTACATCGACTGTTCGGAGGAATTTCTGCTGCGCTCCATGGAGCTGGCCTTCCGCGACGGATTTGCTCTGGGCGGCAAGCTGACCGCTAAAGCCCTGATGTGATGAACAAACCGAATCAGCCGCAAAAAGCCCCGGACTTTCGTCCGGGGCTTTGCCACATTCTGTGAGAAATTACAGCAGGTCAGCAACCAGGCTCAGAGCGGCCTCGTCAGCCACCAGAGTGAAGTCGGGGTGCAGCTGCAGGATGGAGCCGGGAGCGTTGGGGGTGATGGGGCCGAAGAAGCAGTCCTTGACAGCCTGTGCTTTCTTCTCGCCGTTGACCACCAGCAGGACACGCTTGGCCTGCATGATGCCGCCGATGCCCATGGTGTAGGCGAACTTGGGCACATCGTCCCAGCTCTCGAAGAAACGGGCGTTGGCATCGATGGTGGCCTTGGTCAGCTCCACCTTGTTGGTGGGCTTGACGAAAGCGTCAGCAGGCTCGTTGAAGCCGATGTGGCCGTTGGGGCCCAGGCCCAGCAGCTGCAGGTCAGCGCCGCCGAAGGAAGCGATGACAGCGTCATAACGGGCGCACTCTGCCTCAGCGTCGGGGTTCATGCCGTTGGGGATGTTGCAGTTGGCCTGGTCGATGTTCACATGATCGAACAGGTTGGTGCGCATAAAGTAAGCATAGCTCTGGTCATGGTCCTTCTCAAGACCCACATACTCGTCCAGATTCACGGTGGAAACCTTGGAGAAGTCCAGGTCGCCGGCGTTGTACTTGGCGATCAGCTCCTGGTAGGTGCCCACAGGGCTGGAGCCGGTGGCCAGGCCCAGAACACAGTCGGGCTTCAGCTGGATCACGGAAGCGATGATGTTTGCGGCCTTGCGGCTGACATCAGCATAGTCCTTGGCGCGGATGATTCTCATAGGAAAGATATCCCCTTTCACAGTTTATTCTTGTTCATTTTACCATTTCTCCCCGGAATTGTACAGAGCTTTTTGTGAAATAGTACATTTTGATACCGAATGAATTGTGTTCTGGCATTATTTTTTATTATTGTTTTGGCACTTTTTTTATTGCCAGTTTGTGATAGAATATCTCTAAACTCAAACGAACAGGAGTGATCCTTTTATGAATCAGAAAATCACAACCCGTCAGATCGCCATGGCTGGCCTGATGGCCGCGCTGACAGCTGTGGGTTCCGGCATCCGGGTCGCCATTCCCGTGACCATCGGCGGCAACACCGCCTTCCATCTGGGCAATATCTTCTGCGCCCTTAGTGGCATTCTGCTGGGTCCCTGGCTGGGCGGCGCCGCCGCAGGCGTGGGTTCATTCCTCTTTGACCTGACCAATCCTCTGTATGCCGCCGAGGCCTGGATCACCTTTCTGATGAAGGGTGCCTACGGTCTGGCCGTAGGTCTGGCAATCCAGTCCATGGGCTACGATCTGAAGTATTGGAAGACCATTCTGGCAACCTCCGTGGGCGCAGTCACCTATGCCATTATTTATCTGGGCAAAAACTATCTGGAAACCATGATCGTCCAGGGTGTGTCCGCCACCGGCGCGCTGGTGGCCATCACCACCCGGCTTCCTGCCACCATCTTCAACGCAGGCGTGGCCATCGTCTTCGCCCCCATTCTGGCCACTGCCATTTCCAAAGCACTGAAGCAGAACCGGATTTCTCTGGAATAACCGTTCCATATTCTCCAATTCTATGTTATAATGGCCCCATCCTATTACGGAAGGGGCCATTATTCTATGTCCATTGCCGCATTTATGTTCCGCCGGGGCGCATCCAGGGGAGATGCCAAGCGCAACGCCGCCACTGCCTACCCTGCCGGTGTGGTCTGCAAAGCAGATATCCGCTACGGTCCGGAAGCAAAAGACCATCTGCTGAATGTCTACTATCCCGAGGGAACCACCGGAAGGATCCCCACCATCGTCAGCATCCACGGCGGCGGTTACGTCTACGGCGACAAGGAGGTCTACCACTTCTACTGCGCGGACCTGGCCCGCCGGGGCTTCGCTGTGGTGAATTTCAACTACCGCCTGGCTCCGAAGCACCGGTTCCCCGCACCTCTGGAGGACACCAACCGGGTGATGAAGTGGCTCACGGTCTGCGCTGACAAGTATCATCTGGACCCGGAGCGGCTCTTCATCGTGGGCGATTCCGCCGGCGCCCAGCTTGCAAGCCATTACGCCGCCATCGCGAAGAATCCGGAATTTGCCCGGCTGTTCTCCTTCACCGTGCCGGAATTCAGCCTCCTGGCCCTGGGTCTGAACTGCGGTATGTATGATCTGCCTGCCATGGTGCAGGGCAGAATCACGGGCATTGCCGCTGACTATCTGGGCCGACGGTTTGACCGGGCCGATCCCCGGATCGATGTGCTGGGTGCCATCGGGGAGAATTATCCCCCGTCCTTCCTGCTCACCGCCAACAACGACTTTCTCCGGGAAAACGCCCAGCCCATGGCGGATTTCCTGTCGGAAAAGGGCGTGGAAACGGTATGCAAGTGCTGGGGCACCGAAGAAAAGCCTCTGGGTCATGTGTTCCATGTGGACATCCGGCTGGAAGAAGCCGCCGAAGCCAATGACCATCAGTGCGATTTCTTCCGGAACTATCTGTAATACGCGAAAACCCCTGCCAAAGGCAGGGGTTTTGTTCGCTATTCAGCAAGGAAAGGCCATTCCGCCTCCACGGCTTTCACCAGGGGTTCGATCCATTCCATGTGGGTTTCCAGCATAATCCTATGACCTTCATTCTCCTCCAGCAGGCGCAGCTCCCCATCCACCACAAACTCTGTAGCCACACCAAAGGCAGGCTTGAACACGCCGATGCGGTAGTAGGTTCCTTCCGTCCGGTCATGCTCCACCTCCAGCCACACCCAGGGGATCATGGTGTTCTCATGCATCGGGCTGTCATCGCAGGGCGTGGCGATCACCTCGCAATCTCCCCGGAAGGGGTCCGGAATCACGACCTTAAAGCGATAGGTTCCGGTGCTGTCGCTCCACTGGAAGTATTCATCCCGTCCATCCCAGATGCCCCCGGCCCAGATGTGCCGGAAGGGCTTGTTTTCTTCCTTTCCCTCGGTGAATCGCAGCACGTCCTGACGCTCCTGCTGCCAGTTGACATAACTCGCCACAGCCCAACCGGCAGCCAGAAGCAGGCACAGCGCAATCCCCAGAGCCACGCTGCAAACCACCTTCTTCCGGATGTTCTTTCGAATGCGCCGGATTGCTTTCACATCCTCACGGATTTCCTGCTCCGGCTCGGCATCCAGTTCTGTTTTGATGGTTCCGCACTTCTTGCACGATTTCAGATGCTCCTCCACCAGCACCCTGCTGTCCTCGGAGCAGACCCCGTCGTGGTACAGGGGCAGCAGATCTTCGATAACCTTACAAGTAATCTTCATTCCAATTCCTCCCTGATCTTCAGTCTTGCCCGGTGATAAGTCACCCGGGCCCAGCTTTCCGTTTTTCCGAACAGCATTCCGATCTGCTGAAAGGGCAGTTCGCCAAAGGTGCGGAGGGAAAAGACCTCTTTATAGGGTTCCTCCAGCTTGTGCAGCACCTGATGGATGCGGAAGGCCGTATCCTTCCGGAGCAGGCCTTCCTCAGGACCGGGACTGCTGTCCAACCCATCCGCAGCCGGGATTGCCCTTCCCTGTTTTTCGCAAAGGGTAAAGTATGTGTTTTTTGCGATCTGGCACAGCCAGACATAGAGCCTGCACTTCCCATCGAACCGGTCGATGGAGCGGAGGGCCTTGAAGAAGGTTTCCTGGGTGATTTCCTCAGCCAGATGCTCGTCCCGGGTCAGGCTCAGGGCGTAGCGGTAGACATCCTTGAAGTACCGCTCATAGATTTCCTCAAAGGGTTCCAGGTTTCTCACCACCTTTCATCCATAAGACTGGCAAACCAGGATTTCGTTACAAAAAACGCGGCCTTGCGGCCGCATTTTTTATTCTGCCATTTTCTTCGCCAGTGCTTCGGTAACAGCGGCGCAATGCTCTGCCGCCAGCCGCTCGAAGGTGGGGTAATCCATCTCGGCGGAGTTGTCCGCCTTGTCGGAGATGGCGCGGAGGATCACGAAGGGCACCTGGTTTACATAAGCAACCTGGGCAATGGCGCCGCCCTCCATTTCGGTGCAGTTGGCACCGGTACGGTCAATGATCCGGTCCTTCAGCTCCTGGGATGCCACGAACTGGTCGCCGGTGGCCACTCTGCCGATCTTGGTGTGACCGGGCTTCAGGGCCTCGCTGGCTTCAAAGGCCATGGCGATCAGCCCTTCGTCTGCCGGGAAGGCGGTCACATCCAGTCCGGGAATCTTGCACATGGGATAGCCGAAGTGATAGCAGTCAAAGTCGTGCTGCATCACATCCCGGCTGACCAGTACATCCCCAATGTCCAGCTCATTGTCCAGAGAACCGGCGATGCCGGTGTTCACCAGATGGGTCACGCCGAACCGGTCGCACAGGGTCTGGGCGCACATAGCCGCATGAACCTTGCCCACGCCGCACTGGGCCACCACCACATCGCAGCCTGCCAGCTTTCCCTGGAAAAACGCCATTTTTCCCACGTTGGTCACGGATTTCTCCGTCATTTTTTCCTTCAGAATCGCCACTTCCACATCCATGGCGCCAATAATACCGAGTTTTGTCATAGTTTATTCTCCTATATCTGTAGGGGACGGCGTCCTCGACGTCCCGTTTTTTCTGTCTGCATTGTGGGACGTCCGGGAGACCGTCCCATACGAATCATTCCGGGTATACCAGCCGTTCCGCCGGAATATGCTCCAGCAGGGCCAGATACCGCTTTGCCCAGTAATTTGCCATGGGCAGGTTCAGATCCAGATAATTGCCGCAGTCCTTCGCGCTGGCGCCGGGGATTTCACCGTCATATTCGGCGATGAAGCGGAAGCAGTTTTTCATCAGGGGCAGAATCGCTTCACTGGTCAGATCCCCTGCCAGCAGCAGGTAAAAGCCCGTCCGGCAGCCCATGGGGCCGAAGTAGATTACCCGGTCAGACCATTCCGGGGCGTTGCGCAGGTAGGTTGCGCCCAGATGTTCCATAGCGTGGATCTCGGCGGTGTTCATCACCGGCTCATCGTTGGGGCTGGTGATCCGCAGGTCAAAGGTGGTAACGGTTTCGGCACCGATTTTGTCCTTCCGGGACACGTAAACACCGGGCTGTAATTTGATATGGTCAATGGTAAAGCTCGCGATTTTCTCCATAGTTATGTCAACCTTTCAAAATAAATTCCGTAACTTCCTCCGCCCGGTCAAAGGTGGCGATGGCACCGGCGTTTTCCAGCTCCGGCCGGTCGCCGTAGCCCCAGGTCACACCGATGCAGGGGATGCCGTTTTCCAGCGCGCCAAGCACATCATGCTCCCGGTCACCCACCATGATGGCGGTTTTGGGATCTACGCCGTACTCCCGGAGGGCGTAGGCGATGACCTTGCCCTTGGTGTTCCGGCTGGCATCGTCCCGTCCGCCGATGATCTCCGGCACGAACTCGTCCAGACCGAAGTGGCCCATGACCCGGATCGCCGCAGGCTCCGGCTTGGAGGTGGCGATCATCAGCCGTTTTCCTGCGGCCTTCAGATCCCGGAGCATTTCCCGGATGCCCTCGTAGACCTCATTCTCCAGAATGCCGCCCATTTCATTATAGTACACCCGGAACTGCCGCACCGCCTCCACGGAGGTGGCTTCGTCCATGCCGTAAAACCTCTGAAAAGAGCCGTGGAGCGGAGGGCCGATGAACTTGAACAGCTCCTCCCGTTCCGGAACTTCGTAACCCATCTGTCCCAGGGCATACTGCACCGCCCGGGTGATGCCCAGGCCCGAGTCGGTCAAAGTGCCGTCCAAATCGAATAAAATGGTCTGATACATAAGCCTGCCTCCCTTATGAATGCTATGATACCATGATACTCTATTTCTGTCCTCTTGTCAAAATTGCAAAATCCAGAGGCCGAAATTGTATAATTTCTGGGCTAAACAGAGAAAGTGCATTACGGGGTGCAATTTTTCGCCTCTAATCTTGCATTTTCCTATTGCATTTCTGGATACATTGATATATAATCAACCCATCTTTCAGCCGACAGGCAGAAATCTTATTTTGGGAGTGATCCTTTATGGCAATCAAAAACGAATATCTGAAGGGCGTTTACGAAGGTCTGGCCGCCCGCAACCCTGAGCAGAAGGAATTTCTGCAGGCCGTGGAAGAGGTTCTGACCTCTCTGGAGCCCGTTGTGGAGCGCCGTCCCGACATCGTCAAGCATAAGATCATCGACCGGATCGTGGAGCCTGAGCGCACCATCCTGTTCCGTGTCTGCTGGACCGACGACAACGGCGTTGTCCAGGTCAACCGGGGCTACCGCGTCCAGTTCAACTCCGCCATTGGCCCCTACAAGGGCGGCCTGCGGCTGCATCCCAGTGTGAACCTGTCCATCATGAAGTTCCTGGGCTTCGAGCAGATTTTCAAGAACGCTCTGACCGGCCTGCCCATGGGCGGCGGCAAGGGCGGCTCTGACTTCGACCCCAAGGGCAAGTCCGACGGCGAGATCATGTGCTTCTGCCAGAGCTACATGGCAGAGCTGTACCGCCACATCGGCGCTGACGTGGACGTTCCCGCCGGCGATATCGGCACCGGCGCAAGAGAGATCGGCTATATGTTCGGCATGTACCGCAAGATCCGCAACGAGTACACCGGCGTTCTCACCGGCAAGAAGGTGGGCGCAGGCGGCTCCCTGGCCCGTACCGAGGCCACCGGCTACGGCGTTTGCTACTTCACCAACGAGATGCTGAAGGCCGCAGGCGACTCCTTCGAGGGCAAGACCGTGGTCATCTCCGGCTCCGGCAACGTTGCTACCTACGCAAACCAGAAGGCCACCCAGCTGGGCGGCAAGGTTGTGGCCATGTCCGACTCCTCCGGCTACATCTACGATCCCAACGGCATTGACTATAAGATCATCAAGGAGATCAAGGAAGTCAAGCGTGCCCGGATCAACACCTATCTGGATTACGTTCCCACCGCCACCTTCACCCCCGGTTGCTCCGGCATCTGGACGGTCAAGTGCGACATCGCCCTGCCCTGCGCCACCCAGAACGAGATCAACCTGGAAAGCGCACAGGCTCTGATTGCCAACGGCGTTCAGTATGTGGTTGAGGGTGCCAATATGCCCTGTACTCTGGATGCCACCGCAGCCTTCCAGGCAGCCGGCATCCCCTTCGGCCCTGCAAAGGCTGCTAACGCCGGCGGCGTGGCCACCTCCGGCCTGGAGATGAGCCAGAACTCCATGCGTTACAACTGGACCTTTGAAGAGGTTGACGCAAAGCTGCTGCAGATCATGAAGGACATCTACGCCTCCGCCGCCAAGGCCGCAGAGGAAGCCGGTCAGCCCGGCAACCTGGTGGTCGGCGCCAACGTGGCAGGCTTCCTGAAGGTTGCCGACGCCATGATCTGGCAGGGCTACGCATTCTGATCCAATTTTACGCTCACCCTGACGGTGTACCTCCCTTGGGGGTACACCGTTATCTTTTCCAAGAGGTAGAAATCATGCGAATCGTCATCAAAATCGGCACCTCCACCCTGGCCCATCCCACCGGGCACTTAAATATCCGCCGGGTGGAGGAGCTTTGCAAGGTCATCTCTGACATCAAAAACGCCGGTCATCAGGTGATCCTGGTGTCCTCCGGTGCAATCGGCATGGGCGTTGGCAAGCTGGGCCTGACCTGCCGCCCCAGGGATATCCCCACCAAGCAGGCCGCCGCCGCTGTGGGACAGTGCGAGCTGATGTATACTTACGACAAGCTCTTCGGTGAATACAATCACACCGTGGCCCAGCTTCTGATCACCGGCGACGATGTTGCCAACGAGAAGCGCCACCAGAATTTCCGCAACACCATGAACCGGCTTCTGGAGCTGGGGGCCATGCCCATTCTCAACGAGAACGACACCGTAGCCACCGATGAGATCGTCATCGGCGACAACGATTCCCTGGCCGCCATCGTGGCCAAAAGCGTGGGAGCCCAGATGCTGATTCTGCTGTCCGACATTGACGGCCTTTATACCGCCGATCCCCACAAGGACCCCGATGCCAAACTGATTCACCGGGTGGAGAAGCTGGACGAACAGATTCTCTCCCTTGCCGGTGTCAGCGCTTCCAGCCAGGGCACCGGCGGCATGGTGACCAAGCTCCACGCGGCACAGGTCTGCATGGCCTGCGGCTGTGCCATGGTCATCGCCAACGGAAACAATCCTGCCAATCTGTACGACATTCTCAACGGTAAGCAGATCGGCACCCGATTTGAGGAGGTAACAACATGAACGCAATGCTCACCGCCGCCAAGCAGGCAAAATTCGAAGTCAACCGGCTGACCACCGACCAGAAAAACGCCGCCCTGATGGCCATGGCCGATGCGCTGATGGAGCACCAGCAGGCCATTCTGGAAGCCAACGCCCAGGATCTGGCTGCCGCCAAGGGAAATGTGCCCGATGTGATGCTGGACAGACTCCTGCTGACCCCGGAGCGGATCGCAGGCATGGCTTCCGGCATCCGGGACGTGGCAAAGCTGCCCGATCCTGTGGGCAATGTGCTTGATTCCTTCGTCCGTTCCGACGGGCTGAACATCTCCAAGGTTTCCGTGCCCATGGGTGTCATTGCCATCATCTACGAATCCCGGCCCAACGTCACCTCCGATGCCGCGGCCCTTGCCCTGAAGGCAGGCTCTGTGTGCATCCTCCGGGGCGGCAAGGAGGCCTTCCGCTCCGCCAACGCCATCGTCACCGCCCTCCGCTCCGGCCTTGCTTCTCTTGGCATTACGGAGAACGCCGTGAACCTGGTGCAGGACACCAGCCGTGCCAGCGCCACCGCTCTGATGACCGCCAACGGCTATGTGGATATGCTGATCCCCCGGGGCGGTGCCGGTCTGATCAACGCCTGCGTGAAGAACGCCACCGTCCCCGTCATTGCCACCGGCACCGGCATCTGCCATGTCTACATTGAAAAGACCGCCGACCAGGAGAAGGCCCTGGCCATCATCGAGAACGCCAAGTGCAGCCGCCCCAGCGTATGCAACGCCTGCGAGGTGCTGCTGGTGGACAAGGCCATCGCCGCTGAATTCCTGCCCAAGTTGGCAGCGCGGATTGGCAGCCGGGTTTCCTTCCGGCTGGACGAAACCGCCGCGGCCATCATCCCCGGCACACCTGCCGGAGAGAAGGATTTCGACACCGAGTTCCTGGACTACATTCTCGCCGTGAAGTGCGTTGCGGATGTGAACGAAGCCGTTTCCCACATCGCCGCCCACTCCACCGGTCACTCCGAAGCCATCGTCACCACCGACGATGCCGCCATCGCCGCCTTCACCGCCGGTGTGGACTCCGCGGCAGTCTACGTCAACGCCTCCACCCGGTTCACCGACGGCGGTGAATTCGGCCTGGGCTGCGAAATGGGCATCTCCACCCAGAAGCTCCACGCCCGTGGCCCCATGGGTCTGAAAGAGCTGACCTCCTACAAATACATCATCACCGGCACCGGTCATATCCGGTAAACTCCTTCGTTGGGCACGCTCCATCCGTGCCCAACGAATTTTTATGGAAACCAATTCCGATTACAGCCTTGCATTTTCGTCCTTCATTGGGTATAATGGTCATGACTCTACACCTAAGGAGTGTATGCCATGGATGAGAACATGAATCTGAACAATTTCGAGCAAAACCAGCCCGATCTGGCCCAAGCCCCCGAAGCTCCTGCCGCGCCCCCCGTCAGACGGCGGCGGAAGCGCAGCAAGTGGCAGAATTTCAAGGAGGCCTATCTTCCTGTCATCATTGCAGGTGCTGCCCTGGTTTTGTGCATCGTCTTTATTTCCAGCGCCCTGGGCCAGGGCAAGACTCCGGACGAACCGGATCAGCCCGTTGGCTCCACCCCCCCTGCCTTCAACCAGGAGGAGATGCTTGCCCAGGAAGCAGCGGATCTGCTGGCCCGTGCCGAAGCGCTGGCTGCCCAGTATGACTACGAAGCCGCCATGACCCTGCTCTGCACCTACTCCGGCGGCATCAACAACCACGCCGAGCTGAAGGCAAAGTATGACGAATACTACGATGCCTTCGCCAAGCTGGTGCCCTATAACAACATTGCCGATGTGCCCAATCTGAGCTTCCGTCTGCTGATGGCAGATCTGGACCGCTCCTTGGCCCATCCCGACTACGGCGACAGCTTCAACGCCAACTATGTCACCACCGGCGAGTTTGAGAAGATCCTGCACCAGCTCTACGACAACGGCTATATGCTGGTGAGCATCTACGATCTGGCTCCCAAGACCGTGGACGCAAACGGCAATGTCACCATCAGCCAGGGCACCGTGTATCTGCCCGAGGGCAAGCAGCCTCTGGTGCTGACCCAGGTGGGCGTGAACTACTTCACCTACATCGTGGACAGCGACGGTGACGGTCTGGCCGACAAGGACGGCGCCGGCTTCTCCTGCGGCCTGGTGCTGGATGAAAATGGCGAGATCACCAGCCAGATGGTGGACAGCGACGGCAGCACCATCACCGGCAATTTCGATCTGGTCACCATCCTCAACGACTTCATCGAAAAGCATCCCGACTTTTCCTATCGCGGTGCCAGAGCCACCCTGGCCGTCACCGGTTACGACGGTCTGTTCGGCTACCGCACCGATCCCGAAACCGCAGAGAAGATCAGCCCCGAATACTACAACCAGCAGCTGGCCGACGTGAAGGGTGTCATTGCCAAGCTCCGCCAGGACGGCTATGACATCGCCTGCTACTCCTATGATTACGCCGACTACGCCTCCATGAGCGCCGCGGCCATCACCGGCGATCTGGAGCTGTGGAAGGCAGAGGTCACTCCCCTGCTGGGCGATGTGGACATTCTGGTGTTCCCCTATGATGACATTGGCAACACCAACCTGTACAACGGCCCCAAATTTGAGGTTCTGCAGGAGTACGGCTTCTGCTACTTCATCCGCAAGGACTCCTCCACTCCCTTCTGGGGTCAGATTTCCAGCGACTATGCCCGGATGTCCCGCCGGGAGGTCACAGGCAATCTGATGCACAAGTCTGCCGACTGGTTCGACGACCTGTTCGATTCCGCCCGGGTTCTGGATTCTGCCCGGGGCTTTGAGGAGTAACCCAATACATTCTGCCCCCGGGAAGGAATTCCCGGGGGTTCGTTTTTGAAAAGGAGCAATGCTTATGGAACTGAAACCCGGAATTTACCGTCATTTCAAAGGAAATCTTTACCGCCTGCTGTATGTGGCGAAGCACTCCGAAACCCTGGAGCCCATGGTGGTTTACCAGGCCCTCTACGGTGAGCAGGGCATCTGGGTGCGGCCTGCCCATATGTGGACCGAGCATGTGGAACGGGACGGCTACGCAGGCCCCCGGTTCACCCTTTTGGAGGACCAGCCTTGACCGCCGGCGTAGTGGAGCTGGATCTCCACGGTGCCAATATTCACCAGGCTCAGATTGCCGTGGACGCCGCCCTGAAGCGGAGCCGGGGCGTCTATCGGATTCGGGTCATCCACGGCTATCACGGAGGTCAGGCCATCAAATCCATGCTCCGCAGCCGCTATGGCAAGCATCCCGGCGTCCTCCGGCTGGAATTCGGACTGAATCAGGGACAGACCGATCTGGTGCTGCGGGAATTCTGATGGCGTTTTTCAAAATTCTTAAGAATTCTTTCATTGCTTTTTCCCCATTTCTCTGGTAAAATGGGGAAGCTGTCGGCTTTTGCCGAAGAATTCTCAGATTTTTTCGAGGCGTAATTATGAAAGCAGTCAAATCCAAAGAAAGAAAACCCCTGTCGGTTCCGGTGGTTCTGACCTGTGTGGCAGCGTTGGCAGTGTCCTGCCTGTGCCTGTTCGCCGCCCGGTGGTATGTAAGCACCTACGGCAATACCGGCTTTGATTCCATCCTCTTCACCCTGCAGTCCAGCCTCACCGGCACGGAATCCACTCTGCTGCGCAGATTTTTGATTCGCGCGGTGATGCCCGGCCTCTGCGCCGCCGGCGCCATTTCCATCGCCCTGTTTTACTGGCCCCGGGAATTCGGGTTCCTGCGTCGGCTCAACGGTTTGCTGGGGGCGGTCATCGCTCTGGGACTGTCCGCTGTGATGACGGTGAACGCCGCGGTAATCGTGGAGCTGGACGAGTACATCGTTGATATGATGTTGGAGTCCGAGCTGTTCGAGGACGAATACGTAGACCCGGACACGGTGCAGATCACCTTCCCCCAGGAAAAGCGGAACCTGGTGTACATCATGCTGGAGTCCATGGAGATCTCCTATCTGTCCGAAGCCCTGGGCGGCGGACAGGAGCATAACCTGATCCCCGAGCTCTACGAGCTGGCTCTGAACAACACCAATTTCTCCCACAATGACCAGGTGGGCGGCTTCCATGAAACCAGCGGCGCAAGCTGGACCATCGGTGCCATGGTGGCCCAGACCGCAGGCATCCCTCTGAAAACCCCGGAGGATGTGGAGGACTGGCAGAACGGCTACGGCAAGGACGGCGTGTTCCTCCCCGGTGTCACCAATCTGACCAGCATCCTCAAGGACGCAGGCTACCACACCTCCCTCATGGTAGGCTCTGACGCCAGCTTCGGCGGCAGAAAAACCTACTACGAAACCCACGGCTGCGACGAGATCTACGACATCGTCACCGCCTGGAAGGACGGCATCGTGCCCAGCGGCTATTTCGTCTGGTGGGGCATGGAGGATCTGTACCTGTTTGAGTACGCAAAGCAGGAGCTTACAGAGATCGCCGCTCAGGATCAGCCCTTCGCTTTCACCATGCTCACCGTGGACACCCACCACATCGGCGGCTACCAGTGCGAATACTGCACCGACGAATACGAGGAAACCTACGAGCAGTCCATCTCCTGCTCCAGCCGCCAGGTGCTGGATTTCCTCCAGTGGCTCCAGGAGCAGCCCTTCTACGAGAACACCACTGTGGTCATCACCGGCGACCACTGCTCTATGGACAAGGGCTATTTCGACCGGAATGTGGACGAGGATTACCAGCGGATGGTATACAACGTAATCATCAACGCACCCGTCTCCTCCTCCAACACCAAAAACCGTCAGTACTGCGCCATGGACCTTTTCCCCACCACCCTGGCCGCCCTTGGCTGCCAGATCCAGGGCAACCGTCTTGGCCTGGGAACCAATCTGTATTCCAATGTCCCCACCCTGGCGGAGAAATACGGCATTGAGCGGTTTAACGAGCTGCTGGGCCGGTCCTCTGACTATTACGCCGCGAATTTCTATTGATACCACTTTTTACCGCTCCGGTTTTGCCGGAGCGGTAAGCTTGTCAAAAAGTCTTTTTGACAAGCTTACCTATGCAAATCCACTGACGGTTCCCCCGCACACACCCCCTCCCTCCGAAACTTTGAGAAAGAGGGGTTATCGACAGTCTGACCGCTCCGGTTTTGCCGGAGCGGTTTCTCTGTTTCATACACTTGCATATTCCTACTGTATGTGCTATACTATTGTGTGATGTATTTGTCGTTTTCGACATTTTCGCATGAGATCTGCACAGGAGGAATACCATGATCCGAATCATTACCGATTCTGCCGCTGATTTTGAACCCGAAGAGCTCCAGCGGCTGAATGTGGCCTGCATTGGGTTGCAGGTTCGTTTTGAGGAAAAAGAGTATACCGACGGCCAGGACCTGTCCAAAGCCCGGTTCTATGAGCTGCTGCTTTCTTCCCGGGAACTGCCCAAAACCTCCCAGGCCTCGCCCCAGATTCTGCTGGAGCTTCTCCGGGACGCACTGAACGCAGGTGACGAAGCCATTTACATCACCATCTCCTCCGGCATCAGCGGCACCTATCAGAACGCCTGTGTGACAGCCCAGCTGACTGAATGGGACGGCTGCCATATTCTGGACAGCCGGAACGCCACCGGCGGACAGCGGCTTCTGGTGGAATACGCCGTCCGTCTCCGGGACCAGGGCTGTACCGCCCGGGAGATTGTGGAACAGGTCAGCGCCCTCCGGGATCGGATCGTTCTGTATGCCTGCATCGATACCCTGGAGAATCTTTACAAGGGCGGCCGGATCTCCCACACAGTCTATACCCTGGGCTCCATGGCCCAGATCAAGCCCATTATCCGGGTGGCTGAGGACGGCTCCATCACAGTCCCGGCCAAGGCAATGGGGATGCGAAAGGGCATGGACTTGCTTGCAAAGCGGCTTCAGCTCCAGCAGCCCGATCCGGAATTCCCCCTGTATGTTATGTATACCAACAACCGTTCTGTGGCTGAAACCCTTGCCCAGAAGCTCCGCCAGCAGGGCCACATCATCCCCGATGACCGGATCATCGGCGTAGGCGCTGCCATCGGTGCCCACATCGGCCCCGATGCCTGCGGCATTGTGTATGTAGAAAAATAAAACGGCAGTCCGCCGGAAGGAGTCTTTATGGCACACAGCACCAGGCGCATTACCCTGCTGATGGTTCGCTACCCCGGTTTTTTCGCTGATACCATGATCCGCTGTACCCAATACGGCTACACCCATGTGGCTGTGGGGCTGGAGGAGGATCTGAACACCTTCTACAGCTTCATGAAAAAGGGCTTCGTCATAGAAAAGGTTACAAAATACCTGAAACCAGGCCGGGACCCCTTCCCCTGCGCGCTGTATGAAATCAACGTGTCCAAGAAGGTCTACCGCCGGGTGAAGAAATTGCTTGAGGGCTATGTTGCCCGGAAAAAGTTTCTGAAATATACCCATCTCAGTCTGTTCTGCTGTTTTCTGGGCATTCCCTGGGTTCTTCGCAACCGGTATTTCTGCACGCAATTCGTGGCCGAGGTCCTGAAGCGTGCCAATGTGGGGTATCTGCCCAAGCATCACGCCCTGTGCCTTCCCAAGGATTTCCACAATATGCCCCAGACCAGGCTTGTTTTCTCCGGGAACACTCATTCCATGGTGGAGCACTACCGCCTGACCGAATTCTGCTGAGCATTACAGAAAGAAGGTGCTGTCTCAAAATGATTTTCCGGAATCATAAGAGGCAGCACCTCTTTTCATCTGCAATAGTCTCAAACTGTGGATAAAAATCGAAAAAACAGCGCACTTATCCTGAGGGGCAGGTTTTGCCTCTCAAAAAGTGTGCTGTTTTTGTCTTTTACTATGTCATGCGGTCTTGGGTATGATCAGGTGTGTTCCCAACCGGCCTTTTTGTATTTTATGATGCAGCTTCAGTATGTTATAGGCCATGCTTGCCAGATACCATTCCACCGTCACATTTGCTTTTCCACGGGTCAGGAAACGGCGGAAATTCATATCCTCTTTGATCATGGCAAATACGCCTTCCGCCTGGATGGAACGGTTGATCCTGAGCAGGATCCCTTCCTCTGTGGAAATCTTTTCCTCCATCGCAGCTCTTTGAGATGCAAAATATTTGGATACATTCAGTCGCTTGACTCTTTCTTCCAGCGGTGTTTTGTCCGTCTTCTTTTGACGGATGCATTTCTCTTTGACGGGACAACCTTTACAGTCATCGCATGCATAGATCGTAACTTCCTGTTTATACCCCGTTTCCGATTTCCTTGTTACTGTGGATACAGCTTTCAGTTTCTTTCCCTGTGCACAGGTATACTCGTCTTTTTCTGCGTCATAGGGCATATTTTCTCTGCGCCCAATATCATTCTTATACTTTCGCTTCTTTTTCTGCTCGTGATTGGAAGGTTTTACAAACAAAGAAAGCTGCTCACTTCCGTCCACATAGTGATAATTCTCTTCACTTTCATAGCCGGAATCCACAACCACCCGATTTACAGGATGCTTGCTGCACAGCTTCTCCAGAAAGGGGATAAAGGTTTTGGTATCTGTTCGGTCTGCAGAGATGTAATTACCGATAATATATTCACTGACCGTTGCCACATTCACATTATATCCGGGCTTTAACTGACCGTTTTTCATGTGATCTTCCTTCATGTGCATAAAGGTTGCATCACGGTCGGTTTTGCTGTAGCTGTTCCTGTCTCCGCAGATGTGGAGATCCAGATTATACCGCTTCAGCCGTTCCAGCCAGCTGTTGATGGTTTCAAGCGCCTTTTGCAGACCGCTTTTGTGATGACCTTTGCCATATACAAAGACAATTTCTGCTTCTTCTTTTTTGGCGTACAGCTTCTTGCGAAGTTTCTTTAACTGCTGTAAGGTGATCTGCCTGGGCGCAGCAATACCAACCTCTGCCTTTTCCAAAAGCAGCGGCAATTCGTTTGCGATTTTCTCTCCCAGCTTCAACTGTTTCTTTGTGGTTCCGGTTTTCCAGATGAAGCTGTAACGGTTGGCATTGGCTTCGATCTTTGTGCCGTCAATAAATACCGCCGATTCCTCAAATGATATCTCTCCGTGAGCAACGAGCAGCTGTACCATCTGATACAGCAGATCCTCTATTGTTTTGGGTAAATGGTTCCGTCGGAACCGGGCGATGGTATTATGATCCGGAGGCCTTTTTCCTTCCAGAAGATACATGAAATTGATATTCTCCCGGCAGGCACGTTCGATCTCCCGGGATGTGTAGATGCCTCTGGAGCAGCCGTACAGTACGATCTTGAACAACAGACGGGGTGAGTACTCGATTCTTCCCAAATGGGAGTAGGTCGCTGCCAGCTTTCTGTAATCCAACTCCTCCAAGACAGCGCTGAGTAATCTGACCGGTTCGTCTGACGGGATAATTTTTTCAATATTCAGGGGCAAGCATACTTGATATTCCGTCCCGTATGCGGTATATTCTACTTGCGTACTTTTTTGTTTCACACCTTAATTTTACGCCAGCGCCCGGCTCTTGTCCAGAGCCGGGCGCTGTATTTTTCAGGGCTGCCTCACTTAGTGAGACAGCCCCTCAAAATTTGCATTCCGAAGAATTACTTCAGGGACTCCTCAACAGCGACAGCCACGGAGACGGTCATACCGACCATGGGGTTGTTATTTAATATTCACTTTTTCTTTCGTCTTTTGGGTTCTGCAGCACGATTAACGCGTTCAGTTTGCAACTCAACTGGCAATTTATTAAGTAGAGAGCGTCTCATCTTGACCGCCGCCTCCGCAAAATCTTCCGTCAAAAGCTCTTTCGGAACAAGTTTGAATGTAGCAATCGGTTTATCTGAGTATTTTAGGGCACTTAGGCAAATCTCTTCGTTGCGAATAGATTCTGGTACAAATTGCAACACCTTGTGTGGATCTGAAGCATGTCCTACAGCCTTTAGGCAGAGTTCATGTGTTCTTAATTCCACTGGTATATACTCTAAAATCTCGCCTTCATCGCAGATGGCTGCAAAGCACATTTCAGGGGTTATCTTCGACGTTTTTCCCTTCCGTATTATAGCCGCTGCTGTTCGCGAATCGTGCGTTTCCTTTTTGTATCGTATATTGAATTCGTCCAGTTCTTTCGCCATCTCCACGCCGTCTATAAGAGATTGCAACATACTATCCTCTACTTGGACTCTTTCCGGATTGTATTCCTCTGAGTCGAGAAACATGATCCAGGGGCCTCCTGCCATACGATTGAGCAGATATTGTTTTGGTATTGTAGCAATACAGTCAACCTCTGCAAGATCCAATATATCCCAGGCACAATGCAAGACATAGATATCCTGAATCTCCTCAAAAGAGAAGGTGCGGTCAAACTGTGTTTTCGGATTCTTAAAGTGTTGTGGAATACGACGTGCTATGTTTTTACTTTTACCCACATAATATCCATTAACAGAGGGAAAGCAAAGAATATATATTCCTGCATATCCAGAAAAATCATGTAAATTTTCGACTTTTCTGAACACAGTCACGCCATTTTTCGAATATCTCAACAGCAGTTTCTCAAGCGCATGTTGATAACCTGTAGAATCACATATATTTATTTTTTTATCACACATATTTTCAACCTTTCTAGTCTTAACCCACAAGAGCACGACTCAATTTTCATAAACAATAACTTTCAATCGCATTGTTTTTCTATTCCGAAGAGCGTAAAATACAAAAAACCTCCTTACGTAAACATATACCCCAAGCAACAAACGAAAAATGCATTTCATTCTTTGACAGGTATATTGTGTAAGGAGAATGTTGTAAGGTTGAAGTTGTATTGATAGAATGTATCTTATGCTTCCAATGCATATGCTTGGTGCTAATTAAATAATATCAAACAAATATAGAAAAAGCAAGTGTTTTTCTAATTTGATTCAAAAACACTTCTCTTGTTCGAAAAAGGGCTGACCCGAAGGTCAGCCCTAACATTTTTAGTTCAAAAGTAAGGGTTTTACCCTCTTACTTCAGGGACTCCTCAACAGCAACAGCCACGGAGACGGTCATGCCGACCATGGGGTTGTTGCCTGCGCCCAGGAAGCCCATCATCTCAACGTGGGCAGGGACGGAGGAAGAGCCAGCGAACTGGGCGTCACCGTGCATACGGCCCATGGTGTCGGTCATACCGTAGGAAGCAGGACCAGCGGCCATGTTATCGGGATGCAGGGTACGGCCGGTGCCGCCGCCGGAAGCGACGGAGAAGTACTTGCGGCCAGTCTCCATGCACTCCTTCTTGTAGGTGCCGGCGACGGGATGCTGGAAACGGGTGGGGTTGGTGGAGTTACCGGTGATGGAAACGTCAACGCCCTCGTAACGCATGACAGCGACACCCTCACGGACGTCGTCACAGCCGTAGCAGTTAACGGCAGCGCGCTCGCCGTCGGAGTAAGCGATCTTCTCAACGATCTTCAGCTCGCCGGTGTAGTAGTCGAACTGGGTCTTCACGTAGGTGAAGCCGTTGATACGGGAGATGATCTGAGCAGCGTCCTTGCCCAGACCGTTCAGGATGACGCGCAGGGGCTCCTTACGAGCCTTGTTGGCGGAACGGGCGATGCCGATGGCACCCTCAGCAGCGGCGAAGGACTCGTGGCCAGCCAGGAAGGCGAAGCACTTGGTCTCGTCGCGGAGCAGCATTGCGCCCAGGTTGCCGTGGCCCAGACCGACCTTGCGGTCCTCAGCGACGGAGCCGGGGATGCAGAAGGCCTGCAGGCCGATGCCGATGGCCTCAGCAGCCTCAGCGGCGTTCTTGACGCCCTTCTTCAGAGCGATAGCAGCGCCCATGCAGTAGGCCCATGCAACGTCCTCGAAGCAGATGGGCTGGATGGCCTTGGTGATCTCGTAGGGGTCGAAGCCCTTGGCCTGGCAGATCTCACGGCACTCCTCAACAGAGTTCAGACCGTACTGAGCGAGGACACCATTGATCTTGTCAATTTTTCTTTCGTAACCTTCAAACAGAGCCATGGTAGCGTCCTCCTCTTATTCGTGACGGGGATCGATATACTTGACAGCGCCTGCGAAACGGCCGTAGGAACCCTTGGCCTTCTCCAGTGCGACGTTAGCATCGTCACCCTTCTTGATGAAGTCCATCATCTTGCCCAGATTGATGAACTCGTAACCGATGATGAAGTCGTTCTCGTCCAGAGCGCAGCGGGTAACGTAGCCCTCTGCCATCTCCAGGTAACGGGGGCCCTTAGCCTTGGTGGCGAACATGGTGCCAACCTGGCTGCGCAGACCCTTGCCCAGGTCCTCCAGGGATGCGCCGACAGCCAGACCGTCCTCAGAGAATGCGGACTGGGTACGGCCGTAGACGATCTGGAGGAACAGCTCGCGCATAGCGGTGTTGATGGCGTCGCACACCAGGTCGGTGTTCAGAGCCTCCAGAATGGTCTTGCCGATCAGGATCTCGGAAGCCATAGCGGCGGAGTGGGTCATGCCGGAGCAGCCCAGAGTCTCGACCAGAGCCTCTTCGATGATGCCTTCCTTGACGTTCAGGGTCAGCTTGCAGGCGCCCTGCTGGGGTGCGCACCAGCCCACGCCGTGGGTGAAGCCGCTGATGTCGGAAATCTGCTTTGCCTGAACCCACTTGCCCTCTTCGGGAATGGGAGCAGGACCGTGGTAAGCGCCCTTACCCACGGTGCACATGTGTTGTACTTCTGCACTGTAAATCATGGCAAAAATTCCTTTCTTTTCTAAAAGCCGTGCTTCCCGGCTTTTGATCGGGGTAATGGTTTGGAAAATGGACATTTTCCAGAATCATTATACAATAATGCCCGGGGAAATGTCAATTGATTCCATATAAAAATATCGGTATCTGTCCGGCAGAAAGATTGTTTATTTTATATCTTCCGGAATGATTCCTGCGGCGATTTTGAACTCCAGAATCCGCAGGACGGTTTCGTTCAGCTCCTGCTCGTCCAGTTCTCCTTCTGCCAGAGCGTCAATGACCGCCTGGAAGGCCTCCTCCAGATCTTCCGGCATCAGCAGCAGGTCGCAGCCGGCCGCCAGGGCCTTCACCGCCGCCTCTCCGGGGGAATAGCTGTCGGTGATGGCACCCATTTGCAGGGAGTCGGTGATGACCAGACCCTGAAAGCCCAGCTCGCCCTTCAGAATGTCCGTGACCAGAAGCCGGGACATGGTGGCCGGGGTCCGGTCGCCGGTGAGGTCGGGGACGGCGATGTGGCCCACCATGACCATGTCCTCCGGCCCTGCCCCGGCGAAGGGGAGCCATTCGCAGGCTCTGAGCTGGTCGGCGGTTTTCCAGTTCACCGCCAGTCTGGAATGGCTGTCCTCGGAGGTGTCGCCGTGGCCGGGAAAATGCTTGTAGGTGGGGATGATACCCCGTTCCCGAAGGCCCCGGGCCGCTGCCTGTACCATCTGCGCCGCCTGTTCCGGGTCAGAGGAAAAGGCACGGGCGCCGATGACCTGGTTCCGGGGGTTGGTAGCCACGTCCGCCACCGGGGCGAAATCCAGATTGAAGCCGTGCCGCCGCAGGTAGGAGCCGATGGTGCTGCCCATTTCATGGGCCTTGGCAGGATCGCCGGTGTCTCCCACCGCCCGGGCGCTTTCGTACCGGGGCAGATTAAACCGGCTGTGATTGGCAAGCCGGGCCACCCGGCCGCCCTCCTCGTCCACGGACAGGAACATGGGAATCCTTCCTGCCTGGGCAAAGGCGGCGTTCAGGGTCTGAAGCTGCTCAGAATCCACAATATTCCCGGCGAACAGAATGATGCCGCCCACGGGATAGGTCCGCAGCCCCTGTTCCAGTTCCCCGGAAAAGGCCGTAACAGTCCCCTGCTCCGGCGCCAGGGCCTCGGGATTCACCACAAAAAGCTGGCCCACCTTCTCCCGGAGGGTCATGCCTGCCAGAATGGATTCCGCCAGGGTTGGGGGCGGAGTGGTTTCCGGAGGCTGGGTGGGAAGGCTGGTGGGTTCCGGAGGACAGGTGGTTTCCGCCGGAGGGCTTCCGGCGCAGCCCGTCAGCACCAGAGCAAGGCACAGCAGGGCCGCAATCAGCCTGCTCATTCTGCCTGGAGCTGGCGGACGAAGCCGGGCTTGTCCGCGGCCTTGAAGTAGGCAGAGCCGGAAACCAGCACCTGGGCACCGGCTTCCTTGCAGACGGGAGCGGTGTTCAGATCCACGCCGCCGTCCACCTCAATGAGGCAGTCGGGGTTGATGTCCTGCATCCACTCTTTCAGCTGGCTAACCTTGGGCATCATGTCCGCCATAAAGCTCTGGCCGCCGAAGCCGGGCTCCACGGTCATTACCAGAATCATGTCGCACTTTTCCAGGTAGGGAATGGCGGCCTCCACGGGGGTTCTGGGCTTCAGCACGATGCCGGTCTTCGCGCCCATGGCGTGAATCTTGTCCAGGGCCTCCAGGGTGTTCTGGGGCTGATCGGCCTCCACATGGATGGTCACATAGTCCGCGCCGGCCTTCACGAAGTCCTCCACATACCGCACAGGGCGGTCGATCATCAGATGCACATCCAGCACCAGGTCGGTGCATTTGCGCAGAGCCGCCACCACGGGGATGCCGATGGTGATGTTGGGCACAAAGATGCCGTCCATCACGTCCACATGGGCCCAAGGCGCGCCGGTCTCCTTCAGGAGCTTCATATCCCGCTCCAGATTTACAAAATCCGCCGACAAAATGGACGGAGAAATAATAGCCATAACAGTTACCTCCTGTTTTTTCCATGGTTTTCCACATAACACTATAGCATAGCTTGCCGAAAAAAGCAATTATTACCCACTTGTCAGATAGAATGCTTCCCTGTATAATGTTACCATTCACATTGGAGTTTATCGGGTTCAAAGCCTCCCCTCAAGGGGAGGTGTCCAGTGTGCACACTGGGCGGAGGGGTGAAAGCCCACGGGACGGAAATGGTGCATAATTGCCACCTTCCACCCCTCAGTCCGCTTTGCGGCCAGTTGCCTGCGGGCAACCCTGTCGCGGCTCTGACAGCCCACAGGGCTGTCATTCACTACCGCGACTGCGCTTCGCTTACCCCTCAAGGGGAGCCTTTGGCTCGCCAAACTCCAATTTGACCGTATCCAACCAAACCGAAAGGAGATTCCAAACTTATGGAAAAAATCATTGCATTTCTGACCAGTCTGACGCTGGAAACCATCATTCCGGTGATCATCACCGCTCTGGTGGGTGTTGTGATCATCCGGGCCATTCTGAAGCTGGTGGACAGAACCCTGAGCCGCTCCAAGCTGGACCGGGCCGCCACCGGTCTGCTGAAGTCCCTGGCAAAGGTAGTGCTGTATGTTCTGCTGGCGCTGATGGTGGCTGACCGGATGGGCGTGGATGTCACCGGCGTGGTGGCTCTGGCTTCCGTGGCTTCCCTGGCGGTGTCCCTTGCCCTGCAGGACGCCCTGTCCAATGTCATCGGCGGCTTTACCCTGCTGACGAACAAGCCCTTCAAGGCAGGCGACTATGTGGAGATCGCTGGTCAGGGCGGCACGGTGCAGTCCATCGACATTGCCTACACCAAGCTGTCCACCCCGGACAACAAGCTGATCTTCCTGCCCAACGCCTCTGTTGTGGCTTCCCAGATCGTCAACTACTCCACCGCCGTCAACCGCCGGGTGGACATCACCGTCACCGCTTCCTACGATGCCCCCATCGAAACCGTGAAGCAGGCCCTGCTCCGGGCCGCTGATCAGCCCCAGGTACTGGCCGATCCTGCCCCCTTCGCCGGTGTGACCAATTACGGCGACAGCGCCATCGAGTATGTACTCCGGTTCTGGGTCGGCAATGCTGACTATTGGGACGCAAAGTTCGCCGCCACCGAGGCCATCAGCCGGGAGTTCGCCGCCTCCGGCGTGGAGATGACCTTCCCCCACCTGAACGTACATCTGGACAAATAACGCGAAAAACCGGACAGCCCGAGGGTTGTCCGGTTTTGTTTGCTGGCGAATAAGCCTCCCCTCAAGGGGAGGTGCCCAGTGCGCACACTGGGCGGAGGGGTGAAAAGCTCTGTCTTACACAGCACTAATTCCATCGCTTTCACCCCTCAGTCAGCTTCGCTGACAGCTCCCCTCTAAGGGGAGCCTTTGTCATTTAGCGAATCACCAGCTCCCCGTTTTCCGCATCCACGGTCAGCTTTGCGCCGGGGAGAACTTTGCCTGCCAGAAGCATTCTGGACAGCCTGGTTTCCACGGTATGCCGCAGGTAGCGGCGCAGGGGCCGGGCGCCGTAGGCAGGGTCATAGCTTTCCCGGACGATCAGCTCCTTTGCCTGTTCCGTCAGAGAAAGCTCCAGTTCCTGCTCTGCAAGGCGGCGGTTCAGCTGCCGGATCTGCAAATCGATGATGGACTTCACATTCTCCCGGGTCAGAGGCTTGTAGAACACGATCTCGTCCAGCCGGTTCAGGAATTCGGGGCGGAAGGACCGGCGGAGCAGGGCGTTCACCGCGTCCTTTGCTTCGGGACGGATGTTTCCTTCGCCGTCCATGCCCTCCAGCAGATACTCGCTGCCCAGATTGGAGGTCAGGATGATAACCGTATTCTTGAAATCCACGGTGCGGCCCTGGGAGTCGGTGATCCGTCCGTCATCCAGCACCTGCAAAAGGATGTTGAACACATCGGGATGGGCCTTCTCCACCTCGTCGAAGAGCACCACGGAGTAGGGTCTGCGGCGGACGGCTTCTGTCAGCTGGCCACCCTCCTCGTAGCCCACATAGCCGGGAGGCGCGCCGATGAGCCGGGACACGGCGAATTTCTCCATATACTCGGACATATCGATGCGAACCATGTTCTGCTCGTCATCAAACAGGGCTTCGGCCAGGGTCTTTGCAAGCTCCGTCTTGCCCACGCCGGTGGGGCCCAGGAACAGGAAGGAGCCGATGGGATGGTTGGGGTCTGCGATGCCTGCGCGGCTGCGCTGGATGGCTTCCGTAACGGCATTCACCGCCTCGGACTGGCCGATGACCCGGCCGTGGAGGATCTCATCCAGCTTCAGCAGCTTCTCCCGTTCTCCCTGGACCAGCCGGGACACGGGGATGCCGGTCCAGCGCTCCACGATTTTCGCGATCTCCTCTTCCGTGACCCGGTCCCGGAGAATGCTGTTTTCCCCGGACTGGGCGGCCTGCTCGGCGGCCTTGATCCGGTTCTGGAGAGCCGGCAGGCGGCCGTATTTCAGCTCGGCGGCCTTTTCCAGATCATACCGCTGTTCCGCGTCCTCGATCTGGTGGTGCAGCTCCTCCAGCTCCTGGCGGAGGGTCTGGACATCCTCCAGGGCCTTCTTTTCATTCTCCCACTGGGCGGTCATGGCCTTGCAGATTTCCCGGCGCTCTGCCAGCTCCTTCTGAAGCTCGGCAAGTCTTGCTTTGGAGCGGTCGTCCTCCTCCTTTTTCAGGGCGGCTTCCTCGATCTCCAGCTGGATGATCTGCCGCTGGACCCGGTCCAGCTCCGTGGGGGAGGAATCCATCTCTGTGCGGATCTGGGCGCAGGCCTCGTCCACCAGGTCGATGGCCTTGTCCGGCAGGAACCGGTCGGTGATATAGCGGTTCGAAAGGGTTGCCGCCGCCAGAATGGCGGAATCCGCGATTTTCACCCCGTGGAACACCTCATACCGCTCCTTCAGGCCGCGGAGGATGGACACCGTGTCCTCCACTGTAGGTTCTTCCACCAGCACGCTCTGGAACCGGCGTTCCAGGGCGGCATCCTTCTCAATATACTGGCGGTACTCGTCCAGGGTGGTGGCGCCGATGCAGTGGAGCTCGCCCCGGGCCAGCATGGGCTTTAGCAGGTTGCCCGCGTCCATGGCACCGTCGGTTTTTCCGGCGCCCACGATGGTGTGAAGCTCGTCGATGAACAGGATGATCCTGCCCTCGGACTCCTTCACCTCGGTGAGCACCGCCTTCAGGCGCTCCTCGAATTCGCCCCGGTATTTGGCACCGGCGATCAGCGCGCCCATGTCCAGAGAGAACACGGTCTTGTCCCGGAGGCTCTGGGGAACGTCCTTTTTGACGATCCGCTGGGCAAGGCCCTCGGCGATGGCGGTTTTGCCCACGCCGGGTTCACCGATGAGGACCGGATTGTTCTTGGTTTTCCGGGAGAGAATCCGGATCACGTTGCGGATTTCCTCATCCCGGCCGATGACCGGGTCCATCTTCTGATCCCTGGCCCGTTTGACCAGGTCTGTGCCGTATTTTGCCAGGGCTTCGTAGGTGCCTTCCGGGTTATCGGTGGTGACTCTCTGGCTGCCCCGGATGGACTGGAGGGCCTTCAGAGCGTTCTCCTTCGTGATCCGGTAGGTGGAGAACAGGTTCGCCACAGCACCCTTGGCGGCATCCATCAGGCCCAGCAGCAGATGTTCCACGGAAACATATTCGTCGTGCATGGCCTTTGCCTGGGCTTCGGCGGCGGAGAAGGCGGAATCCAGGTCGGCGGAAATATAGAAGCTGTCTGCCGCCCGGGAGCCGGTGACGCCGGGAAGCCGGGTCAGCTCTGCGTTGGCGGCGGCCTGGAGGCTCTCCACCGTCACATCCATCTTCCGCAGAAGCTGGGGTGCCAGGCCCTGGTCCTGGGACAGCAGAGCGCAGAGCAGATGGAGCTGCTCCATCATCTGGTGGTGGTGATCCCGGGCGATGGTCTGGGCCAGCTGGACGGCTTCCATGCTTTTCTGGGTATAGTTGTTGAAATTCATGTGCGTACTCCTTTCACGCGTCTGTTTTTAGCACTCTAGCATTGAGAGTGCTAATTCTCTTGTCTTCAATATACCCCCTTTTCCGGAAAAGTCAAGGCACATCGGAAAAATTCACAAATCGGTTACAAGTCTTTTGACGTGCTTCATACATTCTTAACAAAAGCCCCCTTTATTGATTCACACTTTTCTGTTATAATATACACAAATAATCTTACTTTTCATTTTCCTACCTCTCTTTTCTTTCCACAGCTCCGGAGCCGACTGGTCATCGGCTCCGGAAAACTTTTTTTCCGTCGGGTTGTAGACCGGCCCGGACTGTGGTATGCTATACAAAAACATCGGAGGTTTTTGCCATGACACCCAAAGAACTGCTCTCTGTGATGACCGTTGCCGAACGGCTGAAATGCGCCACCCGACACTGCTATACCTCCACCGGGCGGCAGGAAAGCGTGGCAGAGCATTCCTGGCGCATCGCCCTGATGGGAATGCTGCTCACCCCCGAATTCCCGGAGCTGGACATGAACCGGGTGATCAGGATGTGCCTGATTCACGATCTGGGAGAAGCCTTCACCGGGGACATCCCCACCTTCGTCAAGACCCAGGCCGACGCGGACCATGAGGACCGGCTGTTTTCCGGCTGGGTGGCCACCCTGCCCGGAGAAACAAAGGAAGAATTCACCGCCCTGCTGGAGGAAATGGAAGCCCTCCGGACCCCGGAGGCCAAGCTCTACAAATGCCTGGACAAGCTGGAAGCCCTGATCTCCCACAACGAGTCGGACATCTCCACCTGGCTGCCTCTGGAATACGACCTGCAGTTCACCTACGGGAAGGAAAACGTGAAAGCATTTCCCTATATGGAAGAACTCCGGCAGGAAATCGATGACTGGAGCCGCCGGAAAATCGAAGAAAGCCGGAAATAAGGCCGAAAATTCGGTCATTTCCGAAAATTACTCTTGCTATCCCGGTTTTTTTGTGCTATAGTAAATGGGCTTATGTAATTCATTTCCCCCGGAGGGAGGTAAACTGTTATGGAAATCGTTCTGACCATCCTGGAGGTCATCGCCAGCATCGCTCTGATCGCTGTGGTTCTGCTGCAGTCCGGTAAGGAAGCCGGTCTGTCCGGCGCTCTGGCCGGCAGCAACGCCGAGACCTATCTGAACAAGAGCGGCAAGAGCCTGGACAAGGTTCTGGCTACCTCTACCAAGTGGATCGCTGCCGCATGGCTGCTGCTGACTCTGTCTCTGAGCCTGTTCTGATCCCAATCAAACAACGAAATGCGCCCTTCCGGCTATGCCGGAAGGGCGTTTTTCCATATCTTACTGATTTTTGTAGGGAGGATCTGCCGGGTAGATGCTCTGGAGCTTCTGCATGGTGCGGCTCACCGCGTCCCGGGAGTTGCGCCAGTCGGCGGAGGCGTTCCGGTAGTCGAATTTCTCAATGAACCAGTCCAGATCCCCCTTCACCCGGGCCAGATTCTCACGCATGAGCCGGAACACCGTATCGTAGAACCACTCACGCTGGGCGTTGGGCAGTTGCTCCGGAGCGGCCTTCAGCAAAGCCTCAAAATGGCCCAGGCAGAAGCCCTTGGAGGAAGCCACCTTGTCCCGGAATTCCTGCTCCTTCACCAGGGTGAAGAAGGTGGCAATATAGCGCTCCATGTTGTAGTCAATCTTGGCGCAGAGGTAGCAGGTTCCGGTGCGGCGGCTCAGCCAGTCGGCCAGGGAGTCAGGGGCGTCGGACTTTTTGCGGAACAGGCTCCGCTTGGCAGGCAGCTCGTAATGGTCCATCTGCTTGTCCAGCTCCTCCAGGAAGATGTTCAGCCAGGTCTGCATCATCAGGGCGCTGCCCAGGGAGTTGCCGTAGTCGTACATCTTCTTCATATGCTCGCCGCAGAAGCCCTGGCGGTCCGTTTCTCCCCGGACATCCGGCTCCATATAGCTGGCTCCCGGGCCCAGGGCGTAACGGATGGCGCTCTGCTCTGCCTTGCGGCGGAGCTGGCAGAAGGGGCATTCGTCCCCGGATTCAAAGGCTTCGTTTACCGGGACGGTATGGATCTGTTCTTTCATGGCTGACACGCTCCTTTTGGTCGGTTTCTGCCAGTATACCACAGTTTCTCCCCGGGGGCAACGGTGCTGTCAGAATTTGGCGTATTCCCCAAAAGGCGGTTTTGTGGTATGATAACCGGGCCTTGGCGCAAAATTCCCAACGAAAACGAGGTAAAATACCATGAAAAAACGAATATGTTCCGCATTCTGCGCACTTTCTCTGATGGCTTCCCTGGCAATTCCGGCCAGGGCCGCGGACGCTTCCTCCAAAGCAGGACGGGTGGATCTGTCCTGGGGAACGCTGAATGTCCGCTCCTCCCCTTCCACCTCCGGAAGCGTCCAGACCCGTCTGGCCGATGACGCCTATGTGACCCTGACGGAGCGGAGCGGAGAATGGTGGCGTGTGGAGTATGCCGACGGGAAGTACGGTTACTGTCATGCGGCTTATCTTTCCGAAATCCCCTCCACCTATGCCCAGGTCCGGGTCAGCTCCTCCCTGAATGTCCGTTCCGGCCCGGGCACGGGCTACGGCAGGGTGGACAGCCTGTACGGCGGCGAGGGGGTTCTGGTGCTGAGTCAGTCCGGCGGCTGGAGCCGGATTCTCTTTGACGGCGGCCGCACCGGCTGGGTCAGCAGTCAGTATCTGTCCACCGGCGGCAGCACCGACAGCGGCAAAACCAGGCTCTCCGTGCCCTACTACCGGCAGGATGATGCCCGGTGGGCCAACGTGAAGCTGGGCTCCTCCGGCAAGACCATGGCGAAAATCGGCTGCGCCACCACCGGCATCGCCATGATGGAATCCTACCGCACCGGCACCGCCATCACCCCGGATGCCATGGCGAAGAAACTGAAATACACCTCCTCCGGCAGTGTGTACTGGCCCTCTGACTACACAGCCGTGACCTCCTCCTCTGGTTACTTAAGCAAGATTCTGTCCCTGCTCCAGGCAGGCAAGCCTGTTCTGCTGGGGGCCACCAACCGCTACGGCGGTCAGCACTGGGTGGTCATCACCGGCTTCACCGGCGGCAGTGTCACGGCGGCGAATTTCACCATCAACGACCCCGGCACCGACAGCCGGAGGACCCTGGATCAGTTTCTGAAGGATTATCCGAATTTCTATAAGTTTTTCCACTATTGAATCATTGCGAGGAATCCGTACGGTGTAGCAATCCCCTCCAGGTTTCCGGATCGACGCAGGGGATTGCCACGCCAGTGTGCGCACTGGCTCGCAATGACACACTTGACAAAAAAGGCGCGCTGCATTACGCAGCGCGCCAAAACCATTCATTACGCCAGGGTTGCGGCCATGACGGCCTTGATGGTGTGCATCCGGTTTTCTGCCTCGTCAAAGACGATGGAGGCTTCGCTTTCGAATACCTCGTCGGTGACTTCCATCTCCTTCAGACCGAACTTCTCGTACATTTCCATGCCGATTTCGGTCTTGAGATCGTGGAAGGCAGGCAGGCAGTGCATGAAGCGGCACTGTTCGCCGGCGGCGTTCATCAGAGCGGTGTTGACCTGGTAGGGGGACAGCTCACGGATGCGCTCTGCCCAGACCTCGGCAGGCTCGCCCATGGACACCCACACGTCGGTGTAGATCACATCGGCACCCTTGACGGCACCCATGGGATCGGAGATGAACTCCAGCACCGCGCCGGTTTCGGCGGCGATGGTCTGGCAGGCGGCAACCAGCTCTGCCTCGGGGAAATACTTCTCCGGAGCGCAGGCCACGAAGTGCATACCCATCTTGGCGCAGCCCACCATCAGGGAGTTGCCCATGTTGTTCCGGGCATCGCCCATGAACACCAGCTTTTTCCCCTTCAGCTCGCCGAAATGCTCCTGAATGGTCAGAAAGTCGGCCAGAATCTGGGTGGGGTGGAACTCGGTGGTCAGGCCGTTCCACACGGGAACACCGGCATACTCTGCCAGGCACTCCACGATGTCCTGGCCGTAGCCCCGGTACTCGATGCCGTCAAACATCCGGCCCAGCACCCGGGCGGTGTCAGGAATGGACTCCTTCTTGCCCATCTGGCTGGACTTGGGGTCTAAGTACACAGGATGCATACCCAGATCGGCGGCGGCAACCTCAAAGGCGCACCGGGTCCGGGTGGAGGTCTTTTCAAAGACCAGGGCGATGCTCTTGCCCTGGCAGAGGCGGTGGGGAATACCGGCCTTTTTCTTCGCCTTCAGGTCGGCGGAGAGGGCCAGCAGTCCGGCAATCTCCTCAGAGGTAAAGTCCAGCAGCTTCAGAAAGCTCTTGCCCTTCAGATCCATCATTTCTTCTTTTTCTCCTTTGCAAGGTTCTTTTCCAGCTTGCCCAGCAGGGCGGTGAGGCCGATGACCATGGTCAGATAGCACAGGGTCACCACCAGCAGGGGGTTGACCATGTCATAGGTGTTGTTGCGGATCAGGTCGCCGGCCTTGGTCAGATCCCGGATGGCGACGTAGCCTGCAACGGAGGTTTCCTTCAGCAGGGCGATGAGCTCATTGCCCACGGCAGGCAGAACGTAGCGCACCGCCTGAGGCAGAATGATGTGGCGCATGGTCTGCAGCTTAGAAAGGCCAAGGCAGCGGCCTGCCTCCATCTGCCCCTTGTCCACGGCGTTGATGCCGGAACGGATCAGCTCAGCCATATAGGCACCGGAGTTGACGCCGAAGGTGATGACGGCAACCAGAACGCCGTTTCTGGAGGAGCGCATGATGACATAATAGAAGATCAGCAGCAGCACCACCACAGGGATGCCGCGGATCACGGTCACATACAGATCGCAGAGCTTTGCCAGGGGCTTCAGCACTCTGGAGTCTTCCGCCAGATACTTGGTGACAGCAATGATCAGACCGATGACCACGCCGATGACCAGTGCGCCCAGGGTGATCTTCACCGTATTGCCCAGACCCTCGAAGATCATCAGGTAGCGATCATTTTCGATCATGGTTTCGCTGAATTTCGCGATCCAATTCGTTAAAAAATTCACTTTGGCAATTCCTTTCGATGATACTGCCGAAAGGATGTAACCAAAAAGCGGTCACATCCTTCCGGAAAAGTCAGTGTTTCTGCGTATCAGCCCTGAGCGGGAGCGGTGTAGGGAGCGTTGTTGGCGGCGAAGATCTCAGCCACGGTGCCGTCGGCAACCAGCTTGTTGATGATCTCGTTGATGGCGTTCACCAGCTCGTCGTTGCCCTGCTTGAAGGCGAAGGCGTAGGGCTCGGTAGTCATAGCCTCGCCCAGAACCACCAGAGCGCCGGGGTTGGCCTCGTTGTACAGAGCAACCATCTCAGCGGCGGTCAGGTCGTCAATGACCCATGCGTCAACCTTGCCGGCCAGCAGAGCTTCCTGAGCGTCGGTGTTGGCAGCGTAGGGGTTGAAGGTGTAGCCGTTCTCCAGAGCGTAGGCCTCGGCAGTGGTGCCGGACTGGACAGCGATGGTCTTGCCCTCCAGGTCAGCCTTGCAGGTGATGGGGCTGCCATTCAGGACAACGATGGCCTGGGCAGCCAGGCAGTAGGGATCGGTGAACAGGGTGTTCTTCTCACGGTCGGGGGTGACGGAAATGCCGGACACACCCACGTCGTACTTGCCTGCCTGAACGCCGGGCAGGACGGAGTCGAAGTTCATCTGCTCGATGACCAGCTCAACACCCAGCTCCTGGCAGATCAGCTCCATGATCTCGATCTCGATGCCGGTGGGCTGGCCGTTCTCGTCCAGGTACTCAAAGGGAGGGAAGTCGGGGCTGGTGGCAATGGTCAGCTTGCCTGCCTTCTGGATGTCAGCCACGGTAAGGCCCTGGGAGCCGCAGCCGGCGAAGCAGACTGCCATCAGGGCAACAGCCAGGATGACGGAAATAATCTTCTTCATTTTGATTTCAACCTTTCTTTTCTTTACAGAATTGATTTTACATATTCAACTTGTGCCAGAACGGAGGCGACGGAGGTTCCGCCCTCGCTGATCCGTTTTTCCACACAGGTTTTCAGGTCAATGGCCTCGTACAGATCGCTGTCGAACAGCTCGCTCAGAGCCTGGTAGCGATCCAGAGGCAGTTCCTCCAGCACGGTGTTCTCCCGGATGCAGGAAGCCACCAGGCTGCCGGAGATTTTGTAGGCACTGCGGAAGGGCATACCCTTTTTTACCAGGTAGTCCGCCAGATCCGTGGCGTTGATGAAGCCCTTCTGGGCCGCGCGCTTCATGTTTTCGGGGATGGCCTTCATGGTGGCGATCATGCCGGTAAAGACCTCCAGGCACATCTTCACGGTGTCCACCGCGTCGAATACGGCCTCCTTGTCCTCTTGCATATCCTTGTTGTAGGCCAGGGGCAGGCCCTTCAGGGTGGTGAGCAGGGCCATCAGATCGCCGTAGACCCGGCCGGTCTTGCCGCGAACCAGCTCGGCCATGTCGGGGTTGCGCTTCTGGGGCATGATGGAGGAGCCGGTGGTGTAGGAATCGGACAGCTCCACGAACTTGAACTCCCAGCTGGACCACAGGATGATCTCCTCGGAGAACCGGGACAGATGCATCATTTCCGTGGCGATGGCGCTCATCAGCTCCACACAGAAGTCCCGGTCGGACACGCCGTCCAGGGAATTCATGCAGATGCCGTCAAAGCCCAGCCGGGCCGCCTCGAAGCGGCGGTCGGTGTTGTAGGTTGTACCGGCCAGAGCGCAGCAGCCGATGGGGCTGAGGTTCATCCGCTTCCGGGTATCGGCCAGTCGGTCAAGGTCCCGGAGGAGCATCATGGCGTAGGCCATCAGATGATGTCCGAAGGTGATGGGCTGGGCACGCTGGAGGTGGGTGTAGCCGGGCATGATGGTGTCGGCGTAACGCTCCGCCTGGTCGGTGACGGCCCGGATCAGCGCCCTGGTCAGTTCGGAAATCTCATCGATCTCGTCCCGGAGGTACATCCGGATGTCCAGAGCCACCTGGTCATTGCGGCTCCGGGCGGTGTGGAGCTTCTTGCCCACGTCGCCGATGCGCTGGGTGAGCACCTGCTCCACGAACATATGGATGTCCTCGCACTCCATGTCGATGGGGAGAACCCCGGACTCGATGTCTGCCAGGATCTGCTCCAGACCGGCAATCAGCGCGTCGGCATCCTCGTTTGTGATGATGCCCTGGGCTGCCAGCATGGCCGCGTGGGTCATGGAGCCGGTGATGTCCTGACGGTACATCCGGGAGTCAAACCGGATGGAGGAATTGAAATCGTCAGCGATTTTTTCAGTAACGCCGTCGGTGACTCCGGCCCACATTTTTGCCATGGTTATTCTCCAATCTAAAAATCATGCACGTCATTGCGAACCAGTGGGCACACTGGTGTGGCAATCTCCTTTCACGCTTCGGAAACCGGAGGGGATTGCCACGTCGGGCTTCGCCCTCCTCGCAATGACAGGAAAAATCAAAGCTTGCCCTGCTCTCTCAGTGCCTGGACGGTGGTGGGCAGGCCCCACAGGTTGATGAAGCCCTCGGCATCCTTCTGGTCGTAGTCGGACTCGTCGAAGGTAGCCAGCTTCTCGGAATACAGGCTGCAGGGAGAGGTGGTGCCGGCAGGGATGATGTTGCCCTTGTACAGCTTCAGCTTCACGGAGCCGGTGACGTACTCCTGGGTCTTCATCACGAAGGCGGTCAGTGCCTCACGGACGGGGGTGAACCACTTGCCGTTGTAGATCAGCTCGCCGAAGTCCACGGACAGCTTCTGCTTCAGATGCAGGGTGTCCTTGTCCACGGTCAGCATTTCCAGCTGGTTGTGGGCGAAGTACAGGATGGTGCCGCCGGGAGTCTCGTAAACGCCCCGGTCCTTCATGCCAACCAGACGGTTCTCCACGATGTCGATGATGCCGATGCCGTTGGCGCCGCCCAGCTCGTTGAGCTTGCGGATCACATCGGAGGCCTTCATCTTCACGCCGTCCACAGCCACAGGCCAGCCCTTCTCGAAGTCGATGGTCACATAGGTGGGAACGTCGGGAGCCATCTCGGGGGAAACACCCATCTCCAGGAACTTGGGATCGGTGTACTTGGGCTCGTTGGAGGGGTCCTCCAGATCCAGGCCCTCATGGCTCAGGTGCCACAGGTTCTTGTCCTTGGAGTAGGAGGTCTCACGGGTAAACTTCAGGGGAATGTTGTGGGCCTCGGCGTAGTCGATTTCCTCGTCACGGGACTTAATGTCCCACTCACGCCAGGGGGCGATAATCTTCATGCCGGGAGCCCAGCGCTTGATGGCCAGCTCGAAGCGAACCTGGTCATTGCCCTTGCCGGTGCAGCCGTGAACGATGGCGTCCGCGCCCTCTTCCACAGCGATCTGAGCCAGCTTCCGGCCGATGATGGGACGGGCGAAGGCGGTGCCCAGCAGGTAGGTTTCGTACTTGGCGTCAGCCATGACGGAGGGGATGATGACCTCGTCCACCATCTCGTCCACCAGGTCGGCCACGATCAGCTTGCTTGCGCCGGTGGCCAGAGCCTTCTCCTCCAGGCCCTCCAGCTCGTCAGCCTGACCCACATTGCCGGAGACGGCGATGATCTCGGGGTTGTTGTAGTTTTCCTTCAGCCAGGGGATGATGATGGAGGTATCCAGGCCGCCGGAATAGGCCAGAACAACCTTCTTGATGTTTTCCTTATTCATGGATGCTTCCTCCTGAGAAACAGTGAAATAAAATATGCAGGGATTATACAACCATTCTTGGGCTTTGTCAACGACTTTTGCATATTTATCCAAGGTTTGGCTTCTGTGACCATTGGGAGGGTTTTCCCCGGTTTTTTTCTGGTGATTTTTACCACACCCCCAAAGGCGGCCTTTGGTTTTTCCGGGTCTGGCTTTTTCAGCTTCCGGGAAAGCGGCGGTGTCCGGAAATGGACGGTTGTTTTTGCATGTATATTTATACGGTATTATGCAGCATATATACACAGCAGAAAACGCCCGGCAGGCTTGCCGGGCGTCTGTGATTTCTGGTGGGGATCAGCGGATGACCCGGACACGGAGGACGCCCTCGATCTTGCTCAGGGCTTCCACAGCAGCCTGGGAGGGGGTGTGATCCAGGTCGAACATGGTGTAGGCGTACTCGCCCCGGCTCTTGTTCATCAGACCGTCGATGTTCACATTCTCCGCGGCCAGGACGGCGGTGAACTGGCCCAGGGAGTTGGGGATGTTCCGGTGGAGGATGGTGATTCTGCCGGCGGTGTGGCAGATGCCCATGTCGCAGTTGGGATAGTTGACGGAGTTGACGATGTTGCCGTTCTCCAGGTAATCCATCACCTGCTTGACAGCCATCTTGGCGCAGTTGTCCTCGGACTCGGCGGTGGAGGCGCCCAGGTGGGGGATGGCGATGCAGCCGGGCATATTGGCGGTCTTTTCGTTGGGGAAGTCGGTGACGTAGCGGCGGACCTTGCCGGAGGCCAGGGCCTCTGCCATGGCATCGTCGTCCACCAGCTTGTCACGGGCGAAGTTCAGAATGATCACGCCGTCCTTCATCTTGGCGATGGCCTCGGCGTTGATCATCTTCTCGGTGTCCTTCAGCAGGGGCACATGGAGGGTGATCACATCGCAGGTTTCGTAGATTTCCTCACGGGTCTTGACCCGGGCCACGTGACGGTCCAGGTGCCAGGCTGCCTCCACGGAGATGTGGGGGTCATGGCCGCAGACATCCATACCCAGCTTTCTTGCCCGGTTGGCCAGAGGGCCGCCGATGGCGCCCAGGCCGATGATGCCCAGTTTCTTGCCCCGGATCTCGTTGCCTGCGAACTGGCTCTTGCCCTTCTCCACCAGACGGGCCACCTCGGAGCTGCCCTTGATCGACTGCACCCAGTTGATGCCGCCCACGATGTCACGGCTGGCCAGCAGCATACCGCACAGGGCCAGCTCCATGACGGAGTTGGCGTTGGCACCGGGGGTGTTGAACACCACGATGCCCTTGTCAGCGCAGGTGGTCAGAGGAATGTTGTTGACACCGGCACCGGCTCTGGCGATGGCCAGCAGATTGTCGGGCATATGGGTTTCGTGCATATTGGCAGAGCGGACCAGAACGGCGTCCGCCTCCTCCATGGCTTCCACGGGGGTATAGTCATCCGTCCACAGGGCAGTGCCCTTGGGGGAGATTTTGTTCAGATAATGTACGTTATACATGGTATTTCCTCCATTTTGGGATTTGCGCATCCTTGCCTCCCCTTGAGGGGAGGTGCCCAGTGCGCACACTGGGCGGAGGGGTGGAAGCTCACAGCACGGAAACAGTACAAACGCTGCACCTTTCACCCCTCAGTCACCTTCGGTGACAGCTCCCCTCAAGGGGAGCCTTTTGCTCAGACGTTCTCGGCTTCAAACTTCGCCATAAAGGCAACCAGGGCCTTGACACCTTCGATGGGCATGGCGTTGTAGATGGAGGCACGCATACCGCCGACAGAGCGGTGGCCCTTCAGGTTCACAAAGCCTGCGGCCTCGGCTTCCTTGACAAACTTCGCGTCCAGCTCCTTGGAGCCTGTGACGAAGGGAACGTTCATCAGAGAGCGGTCCTCCTTGCGGACGGTGCCCTTGAAGAGCTTGCTCTGATCCAGGAAATCATACAGGATTGCGGCCTTTGTCTCGTTGCGCTCCTTCATGGCGGTCAGGCCGCCCTGCTTTTTCAGCCACTTGAACACCTTGCCGCAGATGTAGATGCCGTAGGCAGGAGGAGTGTTGTACATGGAGCCTGCGTCGGCGTGGGTCTTGTACTTGAGCATGGTGGGGGTGCCGGGCAGCACGTCGTCGGTGATCAGATCCTCCCGGACGATGGCGATGACCACACCGGCAGGGCCGATGTTCTTCTGCACGCCGCCGTAGATGATGCCGTACTTCGTCACCTCCACAGGCTCAGACAGGAAGCAGGAGGAAACGTCGGACACCAGGAGCTTGCCCTTGGTGTTGGGCAGGGTATGGAACTTGGTGCCGTAGATGGTGTTGTTCTCGCAGATGTAGACGTAGTCCGCGTCCTCAGAGATGGGCAGATCAGAGCAGTCGGGGATGTAGGAGAAGGTTGCGTCCTCGGAGGAGGCGATGGCGTTGGCCTTGCCGTAAAGCTGGGCCTCCTTCCAGGCCTTCTTGGCCCACTGGCCGGTGATGATGTAGTCGGCAACCTTGTTCTTCATCAGGTTCATGGGGACCATGGCGAACTGCTGGTGGGCGCCGCCCTGGAGGAACAGAACCTTGTAGTTTTCGGGGATATTCATCAGCTCCCGAAGGTCTGCCTCGGCCTCGTCAATGATGGCTTGATAGGCCTTGCTCCGGTGGCTCATTTCCATGACGCTCATGCCGGTGCCTCTGTAGTTGAGCATTTCCGCGGCGGCTTCCTCCAGGACTTCAACGGGCAGGACAGCAGGGCCTGCGGAGAAATTGTATACACGTTCCATTTTGTTTACCTCCAGAGATATCATTCATGCAGAAGCTGATCCATCAGACGCCAGCCCTCGGTGAGAACCGGGCCGGCGGCAGCGGCTTCTGCTTCGGTGTAGCGGGAGATTTTTTTCTGCTCCCGGGTGCTGTCATAAAGGATGTAGGGCACCGGATCGGATGTATGGGTTCTGATCCGGATGGGAGTGGGATGATCCGGCAGGATCAGCATTCTGTAGGGCTGACCGGATGCGTCCATGGCCTCCTTCAGGGGCTTCAGCAGGCGGCTGTCCAGCCATTCGATGGACTGGATCTTATGCTCGATGCTGCCCTGGTGGCCCATTTCGTCGGGGCCTTCCACGTGGATGTAGACGAAATCGTTTCCGTCCTCCAGAAGGGCTTTCGCCGCCGCGGCGGCCTTGCCCTCGTAATTGGTGTGCAGGGAGCCGTTGGCACCGGGAACCTCCACAACCTCCATGCCCGCCCCCACGGCGATGCCCTTGAGCAGATCCACAGCGGAGATCATGGTGCCCTTCAGACCGGTTTTCTCAAAGAAGCTGCCGATGCTGGGCTTGGTGCCAGCGCCCCAGAACCAGAGGGAGTTGGCCTTGTTCTCGCCTCTCGCGGCCCGTTCCAGGTTCAGAGGATGGTTGTTGAGAATGTCAAAGCTGCGCTCCATCATTTCCCGGAGGATGGGCTCCCGGGGCAGGTAAGCACCGGCCGGTTCCCCCAGATGATCATGGGGCGGAATCAGCTCCGCGGCCCGACCCTTTTTCCACACGCAGATATGGCGGTAGCTGGTACCGGTGTGGAACCGGATTTCCTCCGAATTGAAGGCTTCCCGGATGGCATCCATCAGAATGTCCGCATCGGCGGTGGAGATTTCGCCGGAAGAATGGTCCAGGATGATCTTTTCCCCATAGGGTTCAGACTCAGACAGGGTGACGATGTTGGCCCGGAAGATGATGTCATCGGGCTCCATGGAAACGCCCACGCTGAGGGCCTCCAGGGGAGATCGTCCGGAATAGTTCTCCCTGGGATTGTAGCCCAGGACAGAAAGATTGGCCACGTCGGAGCCGGGGCTCATGCCCGTGGGCACATTGCAGACCATGCCCATCCGGCCCTTTCCTGCCAGGTCATCCATCACCGGGGTGGAAGCCGCAGCCAGGGGCGTTCTGCCGCCCAGGGCTTCGATGGGTTCGTCCGCCATGCCGTCGCCCAGCAAGACAATATACTTCATTTTTGGTCCCCCTCTTCACCAGGATTGCAATTGTCCGTTTTCCGCGGACAGTTTGGATTCAGTTTCAATATCTTACCACTTTCTTTTGGCAAAGACAACATTAAATTTGCTTTTTTCAACAGAAGGGAGTATAATAAATTTGTCCCCAGTCCGGTGTTTTTTGTGGATTCAGTCCATTTCCTCCCGGATTGGGCCGGTACTTTCGAAATGTCATTCGGCTATGCCGAACAGCAGGAAGTTTTTGGGAGGTATTTATGGAGAAGCTCACCCCGGAATTCTACCGCCGGGACTGTCCCCAGGTGGCCCGGGATCTGGTTGGCAAGGTGCTGGTGCACAGGGTCGGTACGGAGGAACGCAGACTGCGAATCACCGAAACCGAATGCTACTGCGGAGAATCCGACACCGCCTGCCACGCCCACAGGGGCCGCACGAAACGCACCGAAGTATTGTATGCCCCTGCCGGGACCATCTATGTCTATCTTTGCTATGGAATCCACTGGCTGCTGAACATCGTCACCGGAGAGGAAGGTCACCCGGAGGCGGTGCTGATCCGGGCCTGTGAAGGTGCCAACGGCCCGGGAAAGCTCACAAAGGCCCTGGGCATTACCGGGGAGCTGAACCGTCAGAACGTGTCTGACGCAGCGCTGTGGGTGGAGGATGACGGCTTCCGGTGCGAAATCACCACCGACAAACGGGTGGGCATCGGCTATGCCAGCCAGGAAGATCAGGACCGGCTGTGGAGATTCGTAATGGAAAAATAAGGCTCCCCTTGAGGGGAGGCAAAAAAACGGGCACCGCTTTGAACTGCGGTGCCCGTTTGGGTTGTATGGAATTACTTTTTGGCCTTCATCTGCTTCTGGAGCCAGTTCTTTCCGTCCACGAAACGGGCCACGATGAAGCTGGCCACATAGTCGCCGGCGGCGTTGACCATGGTGGCAGGGGGGTCTACCAGGTTGCCCAGGGCGATGGCGATGGGGTACGCGATTGCCATCTGGTCGGGGAAGAAGATGGTGCACAGCACCAGCTCGCCAGTACCGCCGCCGCCGGGAATGCCGGACATGGCAACGGAGGAGAAGATGGCCACAATGATGGCAAGAATGGCCTCGCCGGTGCCGAAGTCCTTGCCGAAGATGCCGAAGAGGAATGCCACCTTGATGATGGCGGACATGGCGGAGCCGTCCATGTGCATGGTGGCGCCCAGAGGCAGGACGATGTTGGAAATGTCCTTGGAAATGCCGGTTTCCTCGGCGGCCTCCATGTTGGTGGGGATGGTGGCTACGCTGGAGCAGGTGCCGAAGGACACGGCCGCAGGCTTGAACAGGTGGCTGAACATGACCTTCACCGCGCCCTTGCCGCCACCGAACCGGGCGTAGATGGGGAAGAAGGTGAACATATAGGCAAAGCACAGCACATAATAGATGATCAGCGTCCGGCTGTAGTCACCCACCAGCTCGGGGCCGTAGTTGGCCACCAGGGAGGCAAAGAAGCCGAAGAAGCCGATGGGGGCATAGAAGGAGATGATCTTGACCACATTCATGATGCAGCCGGTCACATCCGCCAGGAGCTTGGCGGTCATGGTCTTTTTGCCGCCGGACATCTGCACGCCAAAGCCGAAGAGAATGGCAAAGACGATCAGAGGCAGAATGGCCTTGCGGCTCCAGAGCTCGGGGAAGTCGGGCTTGGTGAAGAAGTTGATGATCATATCCGCCAGGCCCAGGGTCTCGCCCACGGTGCCCTCCACCACTTCATACTGACCCTGCACCAGGGGGAAAATGCGGCAGACGATGTACATGATGATGGCGGCGATGCCTGCGGTAACGCAGAAGGTTGCCACGGTGACACCCATGATCTTGCCTGCCTTTTTCATGGAATCCATGTTGGCGATGGCGGAAGAAATGGAGCAGAACACCATGGGAACCACGATGCAGAACATCAGATTGATGAACACGGTGCCCAGAGGCTCCAGCACCATGGCACCGGGCTCAACGACAGCGCCCGAGCCGTCCTTCACGGCAGGGAACATTGCGCCCACGATACAGCCTGCGATGACACCGGTGAGCATCATGATGATAAAGCCGTAATTTTTCAGAATCTTTTTCATTTTTGTACCTCCTTCGGGGGTTGGTTTTATCATTATATCGGATAACGGTTCACATTGCAAGCAGGAGTTTGGGCAAAATGAACAGGGCCCCGGATCGGGGCCCTGCAGGCTGGCGATAAACCCTCTCTGTGACGATTTCGGAGGGAGGGGGAGTGTGAGGGGGAACCGTCAGGGTTCCCCTTCGCGTTCAATAAGACCCCGAAAATCCAACTTATTGAAGTGGGATTTTCATAGGGCAGCTTGTCGAAAACACTTTACTGTGAAATCGTACCCATGAGCAGAAAAAGCGCAAAAAGACTCCCCTAAAGAAAACGGTACCATTTTTAAGCAAATGCCTGTTCTAATGTCACCGTATATCCCAAGAGCATCAGTTTCTTCACCATTGAGTTGGCCTTGCGTTCTTTGTTGAACTGGTTGTAATAGTTGCTTCCCAAATCTCGGAATGCCGTCTTATCTTTCAGTACATGATAGATCGCTATGAGTAGCGAGTGCGCTACAGCTACCGCTGCTCTTTTCTTGCCCCGATGGGCGCTGATCCGTGTGTACTGAGCGCTGAAATAGGATTCTTTGCGTTTCGCTGCGGCCAACGCACATTGCACCAGTGTGCTTCGCAGCACCGGGTTCCCTTTGGGGGTTCGCCCCGACTTCCGCTTCTTTGCACTTTCGTTATTTCCTGGGCAGACTCCTGCCCATTTGGAAATGTGCCTGTCAGAGGGGAAACGTTCCATGTCCGTTCCGATGATGGAAATGATTGTTTTGGCACTGGTTTCTCCGATTCCGGGAATCTCGCAGATGGATTTGACTGCGTCCTTCTCATCGGGATTCATAAAGTTATCGATCTCATCGTCCAGATTCCGGATGTGTACATCCAGCTCATCCAGATGCTTCAGAAGTTCCTTGATCATCCGCTTCTGGATCGGGGACAGCACTCCGTTCAGATCCTCGACCAACTGTTTAGGGTCGGCCTTCAGGTGATAGGATATCTCCTTCTTTCTCAGCATTTCTTTGAATACATCCTCGCTGAAAACACCGCCGTCCATGATGTAATTCAGAATGTTCCGGGCACTCAAGCCATTGATCGTCGATACTGTTCCGGACAGCTTGATGTTCGCTCCTTCCAGCATCTTCTGCAAACGGTTCAATTCCCGGCTGCGCTCCTCCACCAGACTTTTCCGGTAGCGTGTCAGCTCCCGCAGTTCCCGCTGTTCCTTGGATGGAATATAGCTCGCCCTCAGCAAACCATGCTGCAACAGGTCGGCAATCCATTCCGCATCCTTAGCATCCGTCTTTCTTCCAGGTACTGCTTTCATGTGCTGTGCATTCACAACCATTGCCTTGATCTCGCTGGCCTCCAGCACATTATACAGGGGCTTCCAGTAAGATCCTGTACTCTCCATGGCTGCCATCTCGCAGCCGGATTCATTCAGCCAGTCTGCCAGCTTGAGCAATTCCTTCGTTGTTGCTCCAAACTCCCGCAGCTCGCTTTTCCGGCCCGTTCTCAGGCATGCCACAATGAGCTTCTTGTGTACGTCAATACCACAACAAATGTCGTATACTTTTTCCATGGGTGAACCTCCATGCATTTAGAATACGGCACGGTTCTCCCTCAGTAGTTACTTTACTGTACGTTCTTCTGTCCTAAGGACTGAACAATGCGTGGTTCAACGGAAGAACCTATATCAATTTTTCGAACGGGGTTCAGTTCCCCAAAAGTTAATCGACTTTTGCCGTACTTCTACTATAACACTACACTACGCAAAGAGCAACCGCTCCTATTTCATTGATCGTGGTGCTGGTCTAGCATGGGTATTTTTCGACAAGCTGCGCCCTCCGGCTTTCGCCGGAGGGCGCTGGTGTATGTATGGGGGATCAGATCACGTCGGAGGGCTTCTCGAACTTGTAGATCAGGGGGTTCTGACGCTCGATCTCGTTGAAGATGGCGATCTGAGCCTTGATGTGCTCGGGCTTCATGAACAGCTCGGCGCCGTTGACCAGAGTCTCGTACCATGCATGGTAGAACCGGTTGGTGCACTTGGTGAACACGTTCCAGAAGTCAGCATCCAGAGCGACTTCCTCTTCGTGCCAGACCAGCTTGTTGTTGCAGTAGGCAGGGGTGCCGTTCTCGTTGTGGATGGACTTGTGATCCAGAACGGGAGTGGGGACTTCCTCGTCCAGATAGTACTTGTAGACGATCTTGGCGTTGTAGACCTTCATGGTACCCTTGGTGCCGTAGACCTTGTACAGAGGCATATCGGCAGCGTAGGCATCGGAGGGGTTGACTTCCATCTCGTAGATGGTGCCGTTGGAGTAGTGGAAACGGGCGAACATATAGTCCTCGGCGTCGCCAACGGAGTTCCAGATGTCCATGTGAGAGGTGATCTTGGGCATCTCGTCGGACTCTGCCAGGTCCATGATCTGCTCGATGTAGTGAGCGGCGTTGTTGCGCATGGTGCCGGCGTCACGGTACAGCAGGGTCTGCCAGTCGTAGCGGCGGGCGAAAGCGTTCTGGCTCACACGGGCCAGCTTCACATCACCGATGACGCCCTCCTTCAGCAGGCGCTTCATCTGGATGTAGTAGTCGTTGAACTTGTACTGATGGAAAATGGTGAACAGGACGTTGTTTGCCTTGGCGGTGTCGATCAGATCCTGAACCATCTCGGGGGTCTTGCACAGGGGCTTCTCGCACAGGACGTTGAAGCCGTGGGCCAGCAGATCCTTGGTGATGGGGTAGTGCAGATCGGAGTAGGAAGCGTTGGTGACGAAGTCCAGCTCATCCTTGTGGGCGAACAGCTCGGTGTAATTGGTCAGGGTCTCGCAGCCGAAGATCTCACGGGCAGCGGCGGCACGGTTGGGGTCAGCCTCGACAACGTACTTGACGTTGCAGATGTCGTTGTCAGCGGTGCGCAGGAAGGCGCCGTGGATGTCGCAGCCGGAACGGCCGAAACCGATGATGGCGATGTTGAGTTTCTTCATGTTCAGTTCTCCTTTTTTGTTCAGATCGGGAAGCATCCCCGAATAGTTCCATTTTAGAGTATACCACAGGTTTCCGCTCCTGCATATACAGAAAATAACCGGCGAAAAAAGTGAAACTTGCACAAAAACAGGGCTGTACAATTGCCGCCTTCTCTGCTACACTGAAGGAAAGCAGACCGTTCAATTGGAATTTGTAGGGGTGTTTCGATGATACCGTAGGGGACGGCGTCCTCGACGTCCCGACCCAAAATCCGACCTCGATGGGCGGATTTTGGGAAATACGGTGTGGTTACGAGGCGGCAATCGGAGATTGCCGAACGGGT
>JAFVMW010000025.1 GCA_017506735.1 Oscillospiraceae bacterium
AGCCTGACGCTCACCGGCCTAAATTGCACCAGAATGCGTTCTCCTCCTAGGTGGGCGACAGCCCACCGTCGTCGTCGGCCTTTTCTGGCACAATTTATCCTCGCTGAGCATCTAGGCCGTTCTATCAAGAATTAGTATAAACTGTCTGCGATTGCCCGGTATCCCCGGGCAATCATCTATTATTGGATGTTTTTCTGGACAGAGCGGCAAAGATATGGTTAAATAAAAGGGACATTGATTTGGAGGGGCCCCACATGAGAAAATGGAACCAGCTGCCGGAAGAAACCTTTCTGAAATACTTCTTTTCCCTGTTCAGCCTCAGCTTTCTGATCGCCGCCCTGTTTATGCCTGACCGGGCGGATATGCTTCCCGGCCTGTGGCGGATTCTGTCCAGCCCCACCAAGGCTTCCACCAATTTCTTCAGTGTGGGCGGCTACGCGGCCACCTTCCTGAACATGGCCCTGGTGGGCTTTATCTGCACCGGCCTGTATGCCATTCCCGGTCGTCAGGCCAACAACGCTGCCACCCTGGTGACCCTGCTGACCATCGGCTTCGGCAGCTGGGGCATCCATATGCTGAATATGTGGCCCACCATTCTGGGCGTTTGCCTGTACTGCCTGGTGAAGCGTCAGCCCCTGGGCAAGCACACCAATGCCATGCTGTTCTCCACAGGCCTTGCCCCCTTTATGTCCGAGCTGATGGTTCGCTATCCCCATCCGGAGGCCGTGGGCTTCTCCCTGCCGGGCATCGGAATGGCCCTGGCGGTGGGACTGATCGTGGGCTATTACCTCCCCTCGGGTCTTGACAACTCTCCCAAAATCCACAAGGGCTTCGCGCTGTACTCCGCCGCCCTGCCGGTGGGCATGATCTCCCTGCTGCTGCAGGGTCTGCTCTACCGGGCGGCAGGCGTTCCCATTCCCGAGGCGGTATCCGATCTGACGGTGGCCGACCCGGTGATCTGCAACACCTTCTGCTGCATTCTGTTCGCTGTCTTTATCGTCGTCGCCATTGCCATGGGCTGCACCCCCAGAGAGTATCTCCGGGCCTGCCTGAATCCCCAGCACGTGGTTCATTTCGCCGCGGCCTACGGCAACGCCGGCATGCTGATGAACGCCGGTGTGTACGGTTTTTTGATTCTGGGCTACTTCAACCTCATCGGCGCGGAGTTCAACGGCATTGTGTTCGGCAGCGTGTTCTGTATGCTCTCCACCTGCAATTCCGGCTCCCATCCCGTGAACACCCTGCCCATCATCCTGGGCTATGCATTGTCCGCCCGGATATTTGAGCTTCTCACCCCCATCACCGGCGGCGTATTCACCCAGCATCTGTACGCCCAGCCGCTTGTGGTGGGCATCTGCTACGCCAACGGTCTGAGCCCCATTTCCCAGGAATACGGCTGGACCTATGGCTGGATGGCAGCCGCCATGCACTACTGCATGGTCACCACGGTGCCTCAGCTTCACGGCGGTATGTGCCTGTACAACGGCGGCTTCACCGCCGCTCTGGTCTGCCTGCTGGTGGTTCCCAGTCTGGAGCGCCACGCTCGGGACAAGCACACCCGGCGGCAAAGCCATGCCCAGAGCTTTGTGGATTCCCTCCCCTGGTTCTCCCACACCCATCATCACTGATCCCAGAAACCGGCATGGCTTCCATGCCGGTTCTCTCTTGTCATTTTTCCGGGGATATGATAAGATGTCCTTGCAAAACGAAAAGAAAAGAGGAGATTCTTCATGGCATGGCTGGATAAGATCCATCATCCCGAACGATTCATCAAAACCTTCCTCCAGTGGGGCATCCTGGGCCTTCTGATGGGCGCCATCGGCGGTCTGCTGGGCGCGCTCTTCCATCACGCCCTGCATTTTGTCACCCACCTCCGGGGAGAGCACAACTGGCTCATCTTCCTGCTGCCCCTGGGCGGTCTGCTGACGGTGGCCATCTACAAGGCCTTCAAAATGCAGAACAACCGGGGCACCAACGAGATCATTGACGCGGTTCTGGACGGCGAGAAGCTGAATCCCCTGATCGCTCCGGTGATCTTCGCTTCCACCGCCATTACCCATCTGTTCGGCGGCTCCGCCGGCCGGGAGGGCGCGGCGCTGCAGCTGGGCGGCAGTGTGGCTTCCATGCTCTCCGGTGTGTTCAAGCTCAGTGACGACGACCGGACAGTGCTGATCATGTCCGGCATGAGCGCGGTGTTCGCCGGTCTTTTCGGCACGCCCCTGACCGCCTGCCTGTTCACCATGGAGTTTGAGTCCGTGGGCACCATTTTCTCCCCGGCTCTGCTGCCCTGCTATCTGTCCGCCTTCACCGCAAGCAAGGTATCCGCCGCCCTGGGTGTCCATGCCGAGGGCCATCTGATCGAGGCTGTAGCCGCTGTGACCATGGACACGGTATGGCGCTACGCTCTGCTTGCCATGGCTCTGTCCTGCCTGGGCATCGCCATGTGCTGGGTGTTCCACAAGGCGGAGCATCTGGCCCACCACCATCTGCCCAATCCCTTTGTCCGCATTGCTGTGGGCGGTGTGATCGTGGCCGGACTGACCCTGCTGGTGGGCGACCACCGGTTCAACGGCGCAGGCATGGACATGGCCCTGACCGCCGTGGCAGAGGGCAAAGCCGACTGGTACTCCTTCCTGCTGAAAATGCTCTTCACCGCCGTGACCCTGGCCGCAGGCTTCAAGGGCGGCGAAATCGTGCCCACCTTCTGCGTGGGTGCCACCTTCGGCTGCGTGCTGGGCGGTGTGCTGGGTCTGGAGCCTGGCATTGCCGCGGCCCTGGGTCTTGTGGGTCTGTTCTGCTGCGCCACCAACTCCCCCTTCGCCTCCATCGTGCTGAGCATTGAGATGTTCGGCGGTGCCAATATCCACCTGTTCGCCCTGGTGTGCGTGATCTGCTACGTCCTGTCCGGTCACAGCGGCCTGTACGCCAGCCAGATCATCCAGTTCGACAAGGCCTCCACCGTCCATACCCCCCGGGAGCCCCAGAAGCACTGATCCCTTAAGAATTCTTAAAACCGGCGCAAAGGTCTTGCGCCGGTTTTTTCCATCTGATATACTGATATTGACCAAAATTGAATGATTGGAGGAAGAAAAATGAAGCGATATCTGTCATTGTTCCTTGCGCTGGCACTGATGGCAGCCCTGCTCACCGGCTGCGGCAGCTCCGCTCCCGAAGCCGCCAACAAGGGCGGCTACTACGACATGGCCGACGATGCCATGTGGGAGACCTCCCCTGCCATGAACGCCCCCATGGAGTCCGGAAAGGATGACGGCTCCCTGACCAGCAATTCTTCTCTGGATTCCACCCCGGACACCGGCCGGAAGCTGATCAAAACCGTCCACCTTACCGCCGAAACCGAAACCTATGACGATCTGATTGCCGCCATCAACGGCACCATCACGGAGCTTGGCGGCTATGTGGAGTCCCGGGAGGTCAGCGGTTCCCGGAGAAGAAGCTGCTCCATGACCATCCGGATTCCGGCAGACAAGCTGGATCTGTTCGTATCCCATGTCCGGGAAAACGCCAACGTCACCAATTCCACCGAAACCGCCCTGGATGTGACGCTGGAGTACGTAGACACGGAAGCCAAGATCACCGCTCTGGAAACGGAGCAGGCACGGCTGCTGGAGCTGCTGGCGAGCGCGGAAAGCCTGGACGACATTCTGGCCATCGAAGCCCGGCTCAGCGATGTGACCTACGAACTGGAGCGCTACGCCTCCCGGCTGAGAACCCTTGCCAATCAGGTATCCTACGCCACCGTGAATCTGTATCTCCGGGAAGTGGAGGTGCTGACCCCCGTGGAAGAGCCCACGGTCTGGGATCGGATCACCAAGGGCTTCTCTGAAAATCTGGATGGCCTGGGCGAGGATCTGACGAATATCTTCGTCTGGATTGTCACCGGTTCTCCCTATCTGGTGTTCTGGGGCGCGGTGTTCGGACTGATCATCGGCCTGATCGTCCGGGCCAACCGGAAAAAGTATAAGGCCCCCAAGAATCCCACACCTCCTCCTGCAACGGAATAACGAACAGTGGACGCGCCGTGACCGGCGCGTCCACACTTTTTATACTAATTCTTGATAGAACGGCCTAGATGCTCAGCGAGGATAAATTGTGCCAGAAAAGGCCGACAACGACGGTGGGCTGTCGCCCACCTAGGAGGAGAACGCATTCTGGTGCAATTTAGGCCGGTGAGCGTCAGGCTGTTTTATTAAGAGTTAGTATTATTCTTCTGTAGGGGGAACGGTTGTTTCCGGGGGTGCGGTTGTTTCCGGAGGCGCGGTGGTCTCGGGGGGTGTCCAGACGCCGGTTTCGCTGGGATGCTCCTTCAGATAATCCACAAACGCCATGGCCCGGTCAAACTCCACCGTACACCAGGGCTCTTCGCCCACCTTCAGATACCGGTAGCCCAGCAGCTGATACACCTGCTTCTCGCCGCAGGAATAGGAGGCGGTGACGGTGTAATAGCTCTGTCCGTCCTCCAGGTCGGGCTGATCCTCCGGAATCTCCGTGCTGGTCATCTCCCGCAGCATCCGCAGCAGCAGGGTCAGATTCCGCTGGGACTCGTAGTGCCGGTCAAAGTCCATATCCGAAGGATAAAGCCGGATATCAATGGACTGCACCATTCTGTGGGGTACAGATTTATCCACACCGCCGTTGGGCGTAATGGCGGTCAATAGGGTGTTCACAATTCCGCAGCCGCTGAGCATACACACAGCCGTAGCCAGGGCAAACAGGGACAGCAGTTTCCGTTTCATAGAGGGCACCTCTCTCCGGTTCTCTTTTTCCCTATTATACTACAACCGCGGTAAATGTGACCCCCCTGGCGGCATTCTTAAGAAAAATTAAGAATCTCAGCCGAAGAGCTTGCGCCAGTAGTCCTGATCCAGGATTCGGGCGGAAACGGTAAAACGGTTATTGACCTCGTTTTTGATTCGGTTGACATAATCATCATCCACCGATTCCTCTGTCCGCTCTGTCAGCCGGCCGGTATCGGCGTTGTACATGGCCTTGTCCGTGATCCAGCTCCGGTTGCGGAACATGACCAGAGGTGCCGCGTCGCTGAACACATCCCGACCCATATACAGCCGGGAATCAAACTCCAGGCCAAACAGGTTGCTCAGCGTAGGCAGGATGTCCAGATGGCTGGCAGGCGCCTCCACCACCTCCGGCTCCATGCCCTGCTTCCAGATGATGCAGCCATTCCGGAAAATCTCAAAATTCCGCTCCGGGGTGTGGCCCAGCAGCTCTCCCAGCTCCTCCGGCGTCAGGCCGTTGGGGTAATGGTCGGCAGTGAGAACGATGACGGTATTTTCAAGAACGCCAGCCGCCTCCAGACGCTCCAGCAGCAGCTGCAGGGAGTATTCCAGCTCCAGCTGGCAGGCAAGGTACGCCCGGACGTGTTCGGAGTAAGGCTCCTCCCGAACCGCTTCCCGGTTCTTGTAGCACATCATATTGCCGTTGAAATTGTATTCCCGATGGCCGGAGATGGTCATGTAATAGGTGACGAAGGGAGTGTCGTTTACATAATCCCCAGTGGACAGATCCACAACCTCCACATCCGACTCCGGCCACTGCCAGGTCACGGGCAGATTCTGTCCGTAGCCCTTGTACTCAAAGCCCAGGTTTTCCAGATACTCGTTCCGGTCATAATAATCGTAGGTGTGGCCGTGGTAGGCATAGGCGGAATAGCCCCGGCCGATGAGCTGCTGCACCATGGTCAGGGGCATCAGATTGCCCACGGAGGCGCTGAAGCTCCATTCGCCGCTTTTGGGGATGGTGCCGGTGAGATGGGCGTATTCGCCATCGGTGGTGGACACGCCCCAGTCGGGTACGTAGTATTCCGAGAACCGGAAGCCCTCGTTCATCAGACGGTACAATGTAGGCGTCCGCACCGGGTCCACTGCCAGATGGCTGAAGCCCTCGGCGGTGATCATAATCAGGTTGCAGCCTTCAAACAGTCCGGTCTTTTCATTCTGCCGGGAGGGCGTCCGGCTGGCAAAATACTGATGAACCTCTGCCACCGCGGCATTGTCCTCCTGTTCGGCAAGGGCATTGAAGTCAAGCTCCAGCACATTCAGCGGCGGCTCCGTAGGCGCGGTGGTTTCCGTGACCTGAGGCTCCGTTTCCTCCGGAACCGTGGCCGGAGGCTGGGTCTGGGCAGGGGGCTCCGTGGGCTGGGATTCCAGCACAATGGAGCCGGAGATCTCCTCCCCCATCAGGAACCGCTGGGCATCCAGCCGGAAGGCGGTGAACAGGCCCAGCTTGTTCACGCTTAAGTAGGAATCACTGGAATGATGGTACAGGCCGTAGACCGTGGTATCCCCTCTTCCGCCGAAGACCGGAAGAATCAGTACCAGTCCGATCTGAAGCAGCGCGCAGGCCGCCAGGGTCAGGGCATGGCTCTGCCAGGACTTCACAGGCCGGAAGGAAAACAGCAGTCTGCCCATGGTCAGGCGCACCAGCAGCGGCAGGGCCATCAGCATCAGCCCGGGCAGGCAGGCCTTCAGCGCCGCGAAAATGGTGTGGGTGAACTGAAGGGCCGCCGTTCCGCTGACCATGGAGCGGATGGAGAAAAAGGTGCCGAACACCCGGTAATACACCAGCTGGGCACCGCACAGCACCAGGCAGATCACAGAATACACCAGGCTCACTGCCCCGTTTGCCTTGGGATCGGGCAGAACGGTGCACAGGAAAAACACTGCCAGGGCAGGCACCAGGGCAAACAGGGGGCCCAGAAGCAGGCCGGGACTCATCAGTGTGCCCCAGTTGAGGCTCGTCTGGCAATGAAGCACCAGCTCCGGCACCGCCAGGGCAAGCCAGAGATACACCAGAAGAAACAGCCGGTTCCGGCGGATGGGGCGGAAGAGCCTGTCCAGCTTCCCCCGGGGCTTTGCGTGATTATTCGGTTTTACATCATTGGACATGGGGATTTCCCTCTTTTCGAAAACAGATGGTATCATTATACTCCCTGTTTTTCGCGGATGCAATCGGATGGTGTCAGAATTAAGGATTTTTCAGAATTTGCCTCAAATCTGTCAGAAAATATAAATCCCATTTGACATCCGAAGCTTTTTAGAGTACAATATAGTGGAATTTCCATGGTGTTTCCTGGAGAAATCCGGATTTTTTACCAGATTCGCCAGGGTTTGTACCCACACCGTCAGGGAGATTCAAAAAGACAAACTCACCCCATTTTTATACAGAATAACCATTCAGAAAGGAATATCCATTATGGCGAAAATCCGTTTTCACCTGGCAGTCATCGCCGCCAAGCTCACAGGCAAGCTGATCCGGCTCCTGGGCCGGAAGGGTTCCCACAACCCCGGCGTGGTGGCACTGAAGATCTGCCCCAATTTCATGGACCTTGCCCCCCGGGCAAAGCTGGTGGTCTGCGTCACCGGCACCAACGGCAAGACCACCGTTTCCAATATGCTCACCGACGCCCTGCTCGTCACCGGCCGGAAGGTGGTCAGCAACCGGGCTGGCTCCAACATCGTCCCCGGCTGTGTCACCAACCTGGTCAACAGTCTGTCCTGGACCGGCAAATGCGCCGTGGACGCCACCGTGTTTGAAACCGACGAGCGTGCCAGCCGTCTGATTCTGCCCCATCTGAAGCCCGACTACATGATTGTCACCAATCTGTCCCGGGACACCCTGAAGCGCAACGCCCACACCGACTACATCTTCTCCGTCATCGATACCTACTGCCCCGAAACCGTGAAGCTGATTCTGAACGCGGACTGCACCTGCTCCAGCCAGCTCCGTCCCGGCAACGACCGGGTGTTCTTCGGTGTCGGTGCCCAGCCCGGTGATCATACCGAGCCCTACAATCTGATCGCTGACAACACCCTGTGCCCCAAGTGCGGCACCAAGCTCCAGTACGAATATCTGCGCTACAACCACATCGGTAAGGTCAAGTGCCCCGAATGTGATTTCGCTTCCTATGAAGCCAAGAATCTGGCCACCGTCATCGACGGCGAGAACGGCACCCTGTCCGTCACCATGAACGGCGAAAGCGCCCGGTTCAAGCTCATCAGCGAAATGATGCACAATGTCTACAACCAGATGGCCATCCTCACCCTGCTGGATGAGATCGGCACCGACAAGGCCATGATCGAAAAGATCTTCGACACCATCCGTCTGCCCGACATCCGGTTCAACGAGACCCAGGTGGGCAAGCTGAGCCTGGTCATGTCCATGGGCAAGGGCCAGAACTCCGTTTCCGTCAGCCGGAACTTTGACTTTGTAGCCAACGAACCCGAGGACAAGACCGTGATTCTGGACATGGACGATCCCTTCGACCGCCGCAAGAGCGTGGAGTACATGGGCTGGATCTGGGACGTGGAGTACGAGCAGCTCTGCCGGGACAACATCAAGCAGGTTCTGATCACCGGCCCCCGGTGCTACGACCACAAGGCCCGGCTCCTGCTGGCCGGCTTCCCCGAGGAGAAGATCCTCTGTGTCATGGACGAAATGGAAGCCATGGACCATGTCCTGCTGGAGGGCGTGGAAAAGATTTATCTGATTTTCGACTGCACCACCCTGGATCTGGCCAACCGGATGAAGGCCAAGCTGCTGGGCATTATGGAGGGCAAGAAATGAGAATTGAGATCCTTTACTCCGACCTGTGCTGCCTGTACGGCGACAAGGGCAACACCATGTTCCTGCGCAAGTGCCTGCCCGAGGCGGAATTCATCGAAACGCCTCTGAACGGCAAGCCCGCATTCCTTGAAGGCGATGTGGATGTGGTTTATCTTTGCTCCATGAGTGAAAAGAGCCAGGAGCTGGTTCTGTCCCGTCTGATGCCCTACCGGGATACCATCGCCGCCATGGCAAAGGAGGGCAGAACGCTGTTCTTCTTCGTGGGCAACGCCTACGAGCTGGTGGGCCAGTACATCCAGCGTGAGGACGGCTCCAAGGTGGATGCCCTGGGCCTGTTCAACATCTACACCAAGCGTCAGACCCCCAACCGGTTCAACAGTCTGATGAAGATCGGCTTCGGTGAGATGACCCTGCTGGGCTTCACCAGCCGCTTCTCCCACAGCTACGGTCTGACCAGCGACATCGCCATGGGCCGGGTGGAAGCAGGCTCCGGCGAGAATCCCACCAGCAAGCTGGAGGGCATTTACTCCGGCTCTGTGCTGGCCACCTACCTGTCCGGCCCTGTGTTGGTCTCCAACCCCCACTTCGCACACTGGTTCCTGCGCCGGATCGGCGCCCCCCTGGACAAGCTCCCCTGCGAGGAGATCCTGCTCCAGGCTTACGAGCAGCGCCTGAAGGACTTTACCCGGGACGACCTGGAAATGGCCTGATTATCCTTGATATCCCAAAGCACGCCGCGGCTTTCGCGGCGTGCTTTTTTCTCGCTTTTCTGGAATATTCTTGCAATTCCTGCCGATCCGGGTTATAATTGCGGTATGCAAAATGAACCATTTTACATCGATTCCTGCAAATGGTTCCTTTGAGAAAAACAATATGAGGTGAGGTAATTGAAAAGAGTTATTTCTCTGATCCTTGCGCTGTCCCTGCTGTGTTCGTCGGGTCTGTTCGACATCATAGCCTGGGCTGCTGAGGAGCTGCCGGAAGGCAGCCAGAACGTTTCCCAGGACTCTACCCAGTCCATGACCCCCGTATTCCAGTTTGATCCCATCATTCAGGAAGAGGGCGCCCGGATTCTTGCGGTGGATGAATCCACAGGCCTTGAATACGAGCGTCTGAACAACACCTACTGCGAGATCACCGGCTACGAGGGCAACGAATCCCGTCTGGTGATCCCCGAGAAGCTGGGCGGCTACACCGTCCGGAGCATCGGCGAATCCGCCTTCTCCTGGAACGGCGATCTGGAGCAGGTCACCCTTCCCGACACGGTGGAGCGGATCTGCGATTACGCCTTTGACAACTGTCATAATCTGGAGCAGATCAACATTCCCGACTGTGTGGAAGAGATCGGCGAACGGGCCTTTACCGGCTGCGAGCGCCTCCGCTCCTTCACCATCCCCTCCAGTCTGAAGCGGTCCGGCAGCGCCGTCTGGGAAGGCTGCGCCGACCTGGAAACCATCGGAATTCCCGAGGATCTGACCGTCATTCCCTGCGAGCTGTTCATGGGCAGCTGTATCAGATCCATCACCATCCCCGACTCCGTGGAGAAGATCGAAGAGGGTGCCTTCCGCAACTGCCAGGAGCTGACCGAAATCACCATCCCTGATTCCGTCACCGAGATCGGCCCCTACGCCTTTGAAAACTGCGCCAATCTGGAGCAGGTGCAGCTTCCCGAGGAAATGGAGCTGCTCAGTGAGGGCATCTTCGCCTGGTGTGGGAATCTGCGCTCCATTACCCTGCCCGAAGCGCTGACGGAAATCGGTGCCTACGTCTTTGAGGGCTGCGGCCGGCTGGAAAACATCCAGCTGCCCGACAGCATCACCTTCCTGGGTGAGCGTGCCTTTGCAGACTGCATCCGTCTGAGTCAGATAAACTATCCCGTTTCTCTGGAAACGGTGGAGGGCGGTGTGTTCGCCGGCTGCACGGAGCTGGAAACCATCGAAATCCCTGAGGGCGTCACTGCGCTGCCCGACCACCTGTTTGAGTACTGCGATTCTCTGAAAACCGTGGTGCTGCCCTCCACCCTGGAAACCATTGGCATTTATGTATTTAATTATTGCACCAAGCTGGAGGAAGTCACGCTCCCCGAGGGTCTGACCGAAATTGGCGAGGGTGCTTTTGCCGAGTGTGATTCCCTGGAATCCATTGAAATTCCCGGCAGTATCACCATCCTGTCCCCCTTCCTTCTGGCTGGCTGTGACCGGCTGGTGGATGTGACTCTGCCCGACGGTCTGGAGCGCATTGAGAGCAATGTCTTCGAAGCCTGCCGGGATCTGGAGTCCATCGTCCTGCCCGATTCCGTAGAATACCTGGGCGGCTACTGTTTCGCCCACTGTGAGCGGCTGAGCCAGATCAATTACCCCCTGAGCCTGAACGAGTCCGAAGGCTGTGTCTTTGTCGGCTGCCGAGATCTGGAAACCATCACCGTCCCCGAGGGTGTCACCGCGCTGCCCGAGTCCATCTTCTCCGATTGCGACGGTCTGGAAACCATCCTGCTGCCCTCCACCCTCACCGCCATCGGCCCCTACGCCTTTGTAAACTGTTATGATCTGCAGCACATCACCCTGCCGGAAAACCTGACTGAGCTGGGCTATAATGCCTTCGAAAACTGCGATTCCCTCCGGGAGATCGTCATTCCCGGCGGCATCTCTGTTCTCCCGGAAGGGCTGTTCTATGACTGCGACCGTCTGACCAGCGTTACCCTGCCCGAGGGCATGACAGAGCTGGGTTACTACTGCTTTGAAAACTGCCGGACCCTTGCCAGTATCCTGCTTCCTGATTCTCTGGAGATCATCGGCAGCTCCGCATTCTCCGGCTGTGAAAAGCTTTCCGCCATTCTGCTGCCCGAGGGACTGTATCGCATCGATGACAGCGCATTCTCCTCCTGCGTCAATCTGACCGAGATCACCATCCCCGATTCCGTCACCGAGATCGGTTGGGATGTGTTCTGGGGCATTGAGGATCTGGCCATCCGCTGCCATCTGAATTCCCACGCAGCTGCCTATGCCATCGAAAACGGCATCACCATTGCCGAGCTGACCGGCGAGATCGCCGATGACCTGTATGAGCTGGACACCGCCAACAGCTCCTATCAGATCAACTACGACGGTCTGTCTGCCACCGGCAGCCTTTCCCTGGTTCTGCGCTACCGCTTCAAGGATCGTTCCTGGGCAGAACCCCATACGCTGACCATCAGCATTCCCTCCTCCTCTCTGCTTCTGGAGAACACCCTGACTCTGGATGGTGAGTTCTGCGAGGATTATGAGTATTATCCCGATGAAGAGATTCTCTACATCTACGTGACCGAAACCGAGGGCATTGTCCGGTTCTCCCTTAAGCCTCTGAGCTATGAAAAGATCACCTCCTTCGCAAAGATCGAGTTTGTGGACGAGAATGACCAGTACCGCACCGAGGTGGTGGGCGTTGTTTACGCAGAAATGCCCATCATCACCCTGTCTGCCAAGGAAGAAACCTCTGAGAAGCAGGTCACCGTCAGCGGCGTGACCATGCCCGGCAACACCGTGACCTTCACCATCAACGGTGAGGAAGCCGGCTCCTGCACCGCAAACTCCGTAGGCAACTATACCGCAGAGCTGCCTCTGACCGACACAAGCGACGGCAAGCACTACACCATCCAGGCCCAGACCACCGATGCCGACGGCAATGTTCTTTCCGCCGAAACCCTGGTGATCTACCGGTCCGGCACACCCACGCTTACCGATTTCGTCATGTACCATGCCGGTCAGACCTACCGGATGGAAGATCTCCAGGGAATCCGGCCTGTGGTGACCTTCGTCCCCAACGAGGTATTCCGCTTTGAGGTGTTCTTCGATCAGCACGAGAGCATTGAATCCCTGTTCATCGTCAGCACCAGAAGCAACCAGCGCAAGATGCTGGAAGCTCACTGGGACGAAGAACTGGGGGCCTATGTGGCTGAGGGCTTCTTCGATCCTCAGGACGAAAGCTATGTCCCCGGCACCATCACCATCGAGTACGTCCGCAAGGGCGAAAAGGTTTCCTTCCTGACCGGCTACGATTTCACCTCCGATGAAAGCGTCAACGCGGTTCCCGATGACTGGAAGGATGCCGAGGTCACCGTCAATGAAAACACCGAGGACCGCACCGACGTGACCATCACCAAGCCCGATGGCTCTGTGTCTGTCCAGGTCATCACCGACACCGTGGTGATTCCCCAGTATATCACCCAGAACAATTACCAGGAGTATGGGTTTGTTCTGGTGTATGATGACTACGGCAACCCTGCCTGGGTCCGCTATCACGAGGATAACGGCGCGCCCCAGATCGATGTGCTGGACTGGACTCATGATGTGATGCACAGCCAGGTCATGGAGATCATCGGCGATGCAGTGGGTGTCCCCGGCGAAGTGTTCACCGCCCTTGATCTGATCTCTACCCTGGGCGAAACCATTTCCCACGATATGGAATTCCAGCGTGCCCGGAACGAAATCATCAATTCCAATATGACCTCTTCCCAGAAGGCCGCCGCACTGGCTCAGCTGGACAATGCGCAGAACCTGAACGCCATGCTGGGCGTCACCCGTATGGCAGGCACCCTGGCCGCCGCTGCCATCGGCGCATCCATGGGTCCCGCAGGCATCGTTGTTGCCGTGGCTTGGGGTCTGCTTGACCACTACCTTGGCTACCTCCAGGAGAGTAACCTGTACTATATGGGCAGCAAGTCCCTGTGGGAGCTGATTTTCGGCTGGGTCATCGATCCCAGCGGCTATGTCTATGACAAGCAGTCCGGCAAGCGGCTGTCCGGTGTTACCGTCACCGCATACTGGATTCCCTACGATGACAGCGTGGTCAATTTCTGGGACGCAGTGCCTGACGACGGCGAGTATGGTGAATTCTGGGATGCGGAAGCCTATTCCCAGATGAATCCCCTGATCACCGACGAAGAAGGCCGCTATGCCTGGGACGTTCCCGAGGGCTGGTGGCGTGTGGAGTACGAGCTGGATGGCTACGAAAGCACCTGGAGCCATTGGATGCCCGTTCCTCCTCCCCAGACCGAGGTCAATGTAGGCCTGACCGCTACTGACGAAGACCACGAGCATGATTACACCCCCCAGATCGTCGAGCCCACCTGCACCGAGGAAGGCTACACCCTCTACACCTGCGCCTGCGGCGACAGCTACGAGGACGACTATGTTGAGGCTCTGGATCACGACTTCTGCGAATGGTATGTAATCACTGAAGCCACCGAGGATGCCGAGGGCGAAGAGCAGCGTGACTGCTCCCGCTGCGGCGAATCCGAGACCCGTGTGATTCCTGTGATCGACCACGTGCACGATTACACTGCCGAAATCACCGATCCCACCTGCACCGAAGGAGGCTATACCACTTACACCTGTGACTGCGGCGACAGCTACGAGGACGACTACACCGACGCTCTGGGCCATGAAATGGGCCAGTGGATGGAATCCAAGGCGCCCGGCTGCACCACCGAGGGCGAAGAAATCCGGGGCTGCGACCGCTGCGACTACACTGAAACCCAGACCATTGAACCCACCGGGCACAGCCATACCCCCGTTGTAACGGAAGCCACCTGCACCGAGGGCGGCTACACCACCTACTACTGCGCCTGCGGCGACAGCTATGTGGACGACTACACCGACGCTCTGGGCCATGAAATGGGCCAGTGGATGGAATCCAAGGCGCCCGGTTGCACCACCGAGGGAGAAGAAATCCGGGGCTGCGACCGCTGCGACTACACCGAAACCCAGACCATTGAGCCCACCGGGCACAGCTGGTCTGACTGGCAGGTTGTCCGGGAAGCCACTGAGACAACGGAAGGTGAGGAGCGCAGAGTCTGCGTAAACTGCGGTATGACGGAATCCCGTGTCATCCCCAAGCTGGATCATGTCCACGATTACACCTCCGTCGTTACCGATCCCACCTGCACTGAAGAAGGCTTCACAACCTACACCTGCAGCTGCGGTCACAGCTATGTGGATGACTATACCGATGCTCTGGGCCACAGCTTCGGAGCGTGGTATGTGATCACCGAAGCCACGGAGGATGCCGCAGGCGAAGAGCAGCGGGACTGCAGCCGCTGCGACGCCTTCGAAACCCGGGAGATCCCCAAGCTGGACCATGTTCACGGCTACATTCCAATTGTCACTCCCCCCACCTGTACCGAGGCAGGCTATACCACCTATACCTGCAACTGTGGTCACAGCTATGTGGACGACTATGTCAGCGCAACCGGCCACAGCTACAGCGTCACCATTACCGAGCCGACCTGTACGGACTCCGGCTTCACCACCCACACCTGCTCCAGCTGCGGCGACAGCTATGTGGACAGCTACACCAGCGCCCTGGGACATGACTTCCAGGATGGCAGCTGTACTCGCTGCGGTGAAAGCGACGGCAGCGAAATCGTAAATCCCTTCGAGGATGTGGATCAGACCCAGTGGTATTTTGCCCCCGTCCTCTGGGCAGTGGAGGAGAAGATCACCTCCGGCACCAGCGCCACCACCTTCGCACCCAACGCCACCTGCACCCGTGCCCAGGTTGTCACCTTCCTGTGGAGAGCTATGGGTTCCCCGGAACCGGAGTCTGAGGAGAATCCCTTCTCCGATGTTATGGAAACCGATTATTTCTACAGCGCCGTCCTTTGGGCGGTGGAACAGGGCATCACCTCCGGTACCGGCAACGGTCAGTTCAGCCCCAACCGCCCCTGCACCCGTGATCAGGTTGTGACCTTCCTGTGGAGAACCATGGGCCAGCCCGAACCGGAAAAGACCGACAACCCCTTCACCGATGTGACAGAGGGAATCTACTACTACCAGCCGGTGCTGTGGGCCGTGGAGAACAACATCACCTCCGGCACCAGCGCCACCACCTTCGCACCCTCCAATCCCTGCACCCGTGCCCAGGTTGTTACCTTCCTGTTCCGCACGCTGAAGGATCAGTAAGCAACACAGTAGCCCCCTGCCTTACGGCAGGGGGCTGTAACAATCTGGGCATTCTGACAATCGTTATCCTTGATGCGCCATGAAGGCTGATTCGAACTGGTATACCTTATTTGCTTAGAATCCAGGAAACCACGCTGACCAGAATCAGCACCGTACCGGCGGTGAGGTTCAGCTTCCGCTCGCTGACCTTGTTCGCAAACCGGGCAGAGCCGACGGCGCCAATGGTACACATCACCGTCACCACAATGCTGGGAACCAGGTCAACTGCCGCACCCATAGCCACATGGCTGACCGCACCGGTGAGGGCAACCAGGGTCATGATCATGCTGCTGGTACCTACGGCCAGCTTGGTGTCCATACCCAGAACCATGGTCAGCACCATCAGCATCAGCGCGCCGCCTGCGCTGCCCATGAAACCGCACTCCACACCGATGAGGAAGCCCAGAATCAAGGCAATGACCGTCTTGCGTTGGGCCTTCTTCTCTTCCGCAGCAGTCAGGTTTTCCTTTTTGGCCTTGGCAGGCAGGAAGAACTTCAGTGCCATAAACAGGTTGCTGATGATGACAAAGTAGCTGATACCGTTCTCAGAAACCATGCTGAACAGATATCCTAAGTAACTGCCCACAACAGCACCGGCAAAGGCAACGCCTGCCATAGGCATACCCTTCTTCATCTGGATATTGCCATTCTGATAGAAGGTCCAGCAAGTGACCATAGCGGAAGGAACGTTGGCAATCAAAGACAGGGTGACAGCATCATAACCGCTCCAGCCGCAGACGCTGCACAGGATGGGCGTCAAAACCATGGCAGCGGTCAGGCCTGCCATGCCTGTCAGAACACCGCCGGCAAGACCTGCCAGCAGATAAACCACGTACATCATTCTCTCTGTATCCTCCTGTTACTTCGCGTAAGCGGTGATCTCCGCAGCCATATCGTCCAGGGTCTTCTGCAGCACAGCAGCATCCTCATCGGTGCACTGCACAGCCACAGCCAGCACACATTCGCCGTCGAAGCTGATGATGGAGATCTGCATACCGGGCTTCTTCTTCAGGGGGCCGCCGAAAATGCCGCCGTTGGGAGTGATGCCGCCCAGGGCAAAATCGGCGCACTTCAGATTGCCCAGATTGGTCACACCCACAGGCGCGGTGCCGTAGACCTTGCCCATGATTTCCAGCAGCAGGCCAATGGGAACATTCCGGGCCAGGGCGTGGACGATGGGCATACCCTCCAGGCCAGCCAGGGGATTTTCCTTGACCTTGGTGGTCTGCTCCGCGATGATCGCCAGGGTTTCTGCAAAGGACTGCTGTACCCCCTTCTCCAGCAGGGTCATAAAGGAGCCGGACATATTGCACAGGCCCTCGGATTCGCCGTCCACACAGTGCCGCCGCAGATCCATGGTGGAGTTCATGCACATGGGAGCAGCCGGATCAACGCCTTCCATTTTTGCATAGGCATGGTAGGTCGCCGCGATCATCATATCGTTGACGGAGGCACCCACACCCTTGGCCTTCTTCCGGGCGGCGTTCATCACATCCGCCGGAAGCTTCGCAAGCACCAGCCGGTTCCGGCCCGGCTCCTCACTGGGATAGGGATAGAAGGAACGGACATCGGAAGAAGAGGGGGAAGATTTCTGCAGCTTCTTCATATCCTCCTTGCTGACCTTGTCATAGACCCTCTCCGGGGCGCGGCTGCCGTTCTTGATTTCCAGCGCATCGGCATTGCCGTTTGCCGCAATCAGATTATACGCCTCTGCCAGCTTATGCAGCAGATACTTGCCGTCGCCGCCATCCACCACCAGATGGCTCATGCGAACCACAATGCAGCTCTTCTCCCTGCTCTGCACCAGGGTACAGTGGATCTGCACCTTATCTTCAGAATAAACCGGCAGCAGGGAAAGAGAATTGGCCGTTGCCACAGGATCACCGTCGGTTTCCACATAGAGGAAATAGTTGCTCTCATCCACATTCTCGTTCAGCTTCCAGTGGGCGCTGATGCCCTCGGTAAAGAACGTGCCGTGGAGCACATCCACACTCTCCACCACAGCCTTGATGGCCTTGCGGAGGATGTCCACATCCAGGATGCCAGGATAGTTCAGCACAAAACGAACCGTGTTGTCGTTGAACTCCCGGAGGATAAACTGACCGCGCTCACCGCCGCCTGCTTTGATGATTTTGGGCATTGCCATAATGATAAGCTCCTTTCGTTTCGGGGATATTGCCACATTTTTGATGTCAACTATGATTTCCGTGCCATTTGGCACAGTCAGCAGGCAATATGGGGATCATGCCGTTCCCGCTACCTGCCTGCGTATTCTAGCCCATGGACATTTTTGGAATGTTTGCCTTATGTTTCCGAAATATTAAAAAACAAGGATTTGAGAACCACTCAAATCCCTGTTCATTCACTGAAGCAATTCGTCCGACAGCCGCAGAATCTCCGGCGCGATCCGCTGGCGTTCCTTTCTTAAAACCCTATTGTATATCGGATACGCCAGGGCCACCATCACCAGCCCCAGAACACCCACCAGAATACCGATCACCATTGCCAAAGGCCCCAGCGCCGCCCCCAGGTCTGTCATGCACAGGCTCATGCCGGTGCCCAGAATCAGGATGCCCACAACGCCCATGGCAATGGAAGCCGCCTGGGCTTTCTGCGTGGCGGAGTAATGGAGTCTGCGGAGCTGCTCCATCTTGTCCTCCTCTTTGGGGAGGTATTTTTTTCGAATGGCCTCCACCTCCCGCTGCTGCTGGGCGGAGTAGGTATATTCAAAGGATTGATTCTGTTCCATTGTCTTTCTCCTTGTGTAGCTGCTTGATTTCCCGGTTTCCCCGGCGGATCATATAGATGCCGATGCTGACCACCGACAGGCAGACGGCGCAGCCGGTGAGGATGTTCATCCCATGCTCCCAGCTTTCTCCGGTGCCAAAGGTATGGAACATACTGGCCTGCAGGGAGAAGATCGCGAAAAAAGCCTGGGCCAGATTCAGCATCCGGACGGAAGAATCCACGGGACGAGCATGTTTTCTGTCTTTGGCAATAAAAACGAAGGACGTAATGATCTTATAAAAAGCAAAGAACGCAGTGGTAATCACCAGAATCTCCCCCTGCTCCACTGCCCGGTTCCAGTTGACCATCTGAAACACAAGTCCGATCAGCGTCAGGTGCATCAGCAGGATCAGAACGCCGCAGAAACGGTAGGCCCTCCACTGAAGCTCCAGCGTCCTGGCCTGCTTTCTGCGGAGGATCTGAAACAGCTGAATCAGTGCCTGGGCAAGGTTATAAATACCGTCACAGCCGATCCAGGCAGAGCCGTAAACAATACCGGCGCCGATCTTATAGCTGCCGTAGGCAAAGTTGATGATCTGATCCCGGTACAGATTCCGGGTAAATTTTCGATCCGAGGGGCGGAGCACAGCGGCAGCCCGGGGATGGTCAGCCATCCACTTGTTTCCGTGCCGCGCCGCACCGGGAAGCCTGACGCAAAGGGCTGTCAGACAGTAGGCAGACAGGGGATACAGGCAGTAGCCCAAAAGACTGCTTTCCAGTCCGGCAGAAAATACCCATACAAGCCCCACTGCGCACCCAACGCTCAGAACGGCCAGACAAAGCGGCGGCAGCCCAAAAAGGCGCTTCCAGCCGGACCAGCGGATCATCCTGCTCCAGCCTTTTCCGCAGAAAGCGGCCGCCGCTTTCCAGCCCTTCCATCGGAGAAACGCGTCCCAGCCCTTTTTGATATCCGGTTTTTCCATGTACTTATCTCCTGAATTTCACGGTAAAGGTACTTCCCTGCCCATAGATGCTCTGGACACCGATTTCGCCGCCCAGAATATCTACCACACGCTTCACCAGCGCCAGTCCCAGTCCGTTGCCTTGGGTGGCATGGGAGGTATCGCCCTGATAGAATTTTTCGAAAATATGCTGGCCCACCTCCGATTTGATGCCGCAGCCGGTATCCCTTACGGAAACCACCACCAGCTCCCCCTCCGTTTTCAGACTGACGCCGATGGTTCCCTGCTCCGGAGTGAATTTGACCGCGTTGGAGAACAGATTATTCCACACAAGGCTCAGAAGCTCCGCATCCGACCGGATGCGGACATCGTCTTCGATCTCTGTTTCAATGTTCAGGCCCTTCTTTTCCCAGATATCCTCAAACTGCAGCAGGTTTTCGCAGAGCTGCTCTCCCAGATCGTATTCATCCAGCTTGGGAAAAATCTGCTGATTTTCCAGCTTGTTCAGCTTCAGAATGTTGGTAATCAGCGCTGCCAGCCGCCGGGAGCTGTGGGAAATGGCTTTCGCGTACTCAATCCGTTCTTCCTCAGAGATTCCAGGCTTTTGCAGCATGGTGGCGTAGTTGCCCATGACCGCCAGAGGGGTTTTCAGCTCGTGGGACACATTGGCGATAAAGTCGGTGCGCAGCGTCTCGGTTCCCTGCAATTCCGCTGTCATCTTGTTGAGACAGCCGATGATCTCATTGAAGCCGGTCTCTCCGGCGAATTCCTTCACCGGAGCGATGCGGACAGAGAAATCTCCCTGCATCACCTGATCCAGCGCGGCCAGGATCTGCTTCACAGGCCGCTCCACCATCTGCTTCCGCCGGATATAATCGATGGTGCCGGAAAGGACGGTGAGCAGAAGCACATTTCCAAAGGTCAGCTTGGCCGCCTCGTCGATATTGTCCTTGGTAAGCACAAGATCCATGGAATTTGCCAGAGTCCGTACAAAAAGCATCATACAGCAGGTAACCACAAAGGCCACCATCAGGAAAAACACCAGATAATTATTCACTGCACGCAGAAGCTGCTTGTACTTGGTCCTTTTCACCTGATCACCGCCTTGTAGCCCAGACCATGGACGGTCTTGATTTCAAAGTCCTCACAGCCGGAAAGCTTTGCGCGAAGCTTTGTCATGTACACATCCACCGCTCTGGGGGCGGTATTGGTATCCGCGTCCCAGAATTCATCCATCAGCTGCTGCCGGGTGAAGGTTTTCTTTGGATAACTCAGCAGCTTATAGAGAATGTTGAATTCCCGGTTGGTAAGACCAATCTCTTCCTCTCCCAGCATGGCGGTATGCTCGTCCATATCCATGGAGAAGCTGCCCACCTCCAGCTTTCGGGAGGAAGAAATCCTGGCCCGGCGCAGCAGCGCGCCGATCCGAAGGAACAGTTCATCCAGATCAATGGGCTTGACCATGTAGTCATCCACGCCGATCCGGTAGCCCCACTGCTTGGAGGCAAAATCATCCCGGGCTGTCATAAACAGGATCGGAATGTTTTCATTCAGCGACCGCACCGTTTTGACAAACTCAAAGCCATCGATACCGGGCATCATAATATCCGATACGATCAGATCAAACATACGGTCATACATGGCATCATAGGCCTCGCTGGCGCCCAGGCAGCCCGTTGCTTTGTATCCGCTGGAATTCAGGAAGGCGCATACTGTATGGTTTAAGTCCCGGTCGTCCTCCACCACTAAAATATGAAACATGGTCCAACCTCCAAAGCCAGATTTTCTCCAAGTGTAGCATAGATATGTTAAAGTTTTGTTTACGTTCGCACATAATAACGCCCATGAGAAAAAATTTCTCATGGGCGCGGCGCTTTTTTATTTCTTGGGCGTCCGGTATCCGGCAAAGATCATACCGACCGTCAGAACCACCACCAGGGCGCAGAAGCCGCAGGCGATCACAGGGATATTGGTCAGCGTGGTGCTCTTCACAAACGCAGAGGCCATCATCATAAAGAACAGCATGGCGTTTGTCAGAATCAGACCGGGGATCATACGCTGCATGGGCTGCAGACCGCGGCAAACAGGAACTACCGAGGAAATGAACACAATGTCCGCAGCGATGGCGATGAACAGCATATCGGTAAAGTAGGGGTTGGGGATGTAGCCGGGATTGAACCGCTGGCCTGCCCAGGTCAGCAGGAGGATCCAGACAAGGTAAACCACCATCAGGATCAGCGACACAATGTAGCTGCTGATAACATCCGCAACCGCGCTGGATTCCTGATCCGCTTCGGGGAAATTCTTAAAAATGCAGAAGAAGGGAACGATTGCCGCGCACACGCCCACCAGCTGAATGGCATCTCCGGAGGTCAGGGTACGGTAGGAAGCCAGCACCAGCAGAACCATCGCCGGAATGGACATACGGACTTTTCTGAGTTTTTGCGTTACCAGAGTGATCATATGTAGTTTCCTCCTGTTTCTTTGATAGAGCTATTATACTTTAATTATTCCCCGAAAGCAAGTTCTTCTGTCAAACGCAGAATTTCAGGGGCGATTTTGTCCCGATCCTGTTTTATGATGTGGTTGTAAATGGGATACGTTGCCGCTACTCCGGCAAGACCGATACAGCCGATTGCAATCCCCGGCAAAAACAGGCTTCCGGCCCAAACCATGCAGCAGCTCATGCCCAATCCCAGAACCAGGGTATGCAGAATGCCGTGGAGCAGGAATACTGCCGTTCCCCGTCTGGTCACGCCTGCATCCAGGGCACGAAGCTGATCCAGCTTTGTCACTTCTTTGGGCAGATATTTCTCCCGGATCTTCAAAACCTCGCTCTGCCGGGGCGCAGAATAGGTATACTCAAATACTTCCTTCTCAGTCAAGGGGATCAACTCCAGATCATCACTTCAGACCCAGGAACATGGGAATCAGCATCAGCAGCAGAACAATGCCAACGATGCCCACCAGAATACCGGGCAGCATCAGCTTCCAGACCATGATCATGCACATACCCACACCCAGCACCAGGGCAGAAAACACGCCGTACAGAACCTTACCGGCAAGCTTCCAGTTGATCTTGATTTTCCGGCCGGAACGAATCCAGGCAACAACGGACTGAACCAGCAGAACGACGGCGCCGATGGCGGTGCAAACGACACCGGGCTTGAACGCGTTCCACTCAGGCAGCAGGCACATGCACATGCCCAGGGCAAACAGCAGACCGCCGACGGTGCCAACGATCAGATTCACAAATGCAGACTTCTTCATGCTTCTATTCTCCTTATGTATGTTTCTCAGCGGCGCTTACCGGCATTGCGGCTTGCTTCCAGACTTGCTTCGATTCTTGCCTTCTGGGCGGACTCCCGGGATTTCTGATCCTCAGCGATACGGGCCTTTGCTTCCGCAACGGTTTCGCCGTCCCTGGTCAGGAACTTGCCCACAAACTGATCGGTCATCTTGTTGAAGCCGTCCACAACACCGGACTCGATCTTCTGATAGCCGGTAACAACGCCATCCTCGATCTTCTCCAGGCCATCGGTGATCTTCTCGGTAATCTCATTCATTTTTGACATATTGATTGACTCCTTTTGTTTCATTTGATGGCGTCATTTTACTGCAGCGTTGCTTCCAAAATGCTTATCTTATGTTTCTGAAATATTAAAAAGCAGAAGCACAGGAAATATTTTCTTTCAAACACCTCCATGCCGTGCTATAATGAACCCAGAACTGTTGAAAGGTGGATTTCCTATGGGTAAAAAAAGAAACGGGTCGATCCAGCAGACCATGCACCGGTATCCTTATCTGATTGGCCTTCTCACTTTTGGTGCCATCACCGGCATTGTTCAGGTGCTGGTCATTCTGGATTGCTTTTTCCCACTGCTGGAATATGCTCCGGATGCTGTCAGCAGTGTTATGTCTACCTGTAGTGAGGTTCTGGCAGGCCTTTACGGCATCACCCTGACAGGCTACATCTTTTTTGCCGACCGGTTCAAGGACACCTCCCAGGAGGATGAAAGCCTCTACGACGCAGTTCAGGCCCTGCTGATCCGTTACAATCATCTGGCAGGCTTCATCTCTCTGATGTGCCTGGTCTGCACCGTGCTGGCGGAGGGAATCGTTCTCTACGGCACCAATACCCTGCTGTCCGACGGACTGTATCGCTTCTGGATCAATGAAACACTGCTTTTGAGCTTCGGCACCTTTAATCTGATCCTGTATTTTGTCATCAGCGTTCTGGACCCGCACAAGATAGCCCGGATCAGCAATCAGAAAAAGTCCAAAATCAGCGAAGATTCCACCGCTGGCGATATCGAGGAATTCATGGCTGTCTGGGGAGAGATCGAGGACAATCTGCTGGCCCTCCGGGAGGAGCTGATCAGCAAAATGCGTTTTATTCCAGGCGCCAATGCCAAAGGAAAGCCTCAAATGGTGCAGACCCTGGAAGTATTGCGCAACTATGGCCGCATCAATATGAACCTCTGGCGCAAGCTGGACAAGCTGCGGCAGTATCATAATCTCAGCCTCCACGATGTGAATATGGCAGTATCCCAGGAAATGTGCGAGCTGGCAAAAAATGTCCTTTCCGAGCTGAAAAACAAAAAGTAAAGAATGCTGTAACAACAAGGTTATGCGGTGGGTCGTTTATCGCCCACCGCAGTTCTGTATTATTTCTCCCATCAAATGTCCATCGGACGTTTCCATTATAGACCGTCGAGAATACCCTTGTGAATCCCCGGAATTCCACCTTGCAGAAGATGGCCGGAAACGACTGACAGAAGGAGCATCTGCTTTCCCTGGCCGGTGTGTACCGACCCAGAAAAGTACTATAGCACTGGGCTTGCCCATATGTCAGCGGAAGGCTGCTCCGCAGGAAAGACGATCTGTTCTTCACAGATAATTCGTCAGATTATACTTGAAATTATTATAATTTGAAGTATAATAACTCTAAGAAAGCGAGGCGATTGTCAATGAAGCAGTTTGTAGACCGGGAGCAGGAGATGGAAACCCTGCAAAGTGAATATGAAAGAGACGGCAGTGCCCTGGTTGTGCTGTACGGACGGCGGAGGGTCGGCAAAACCACACTGATTTCCGAGTTTATCAAGGGCAAAAAAGCACTCTTCTTTTTGGCCAGCGAGGAAGCGGAGGCGCAGAACCGGAATGCATTCCGGGAGAAGGTTGCGGAATTCATCGACAGCGATCTGCTGCGCAGCGCCGATATCAAAAGCTGGGATGTGCTGTTCAAGGCAATCATGGAAACCAGCTTTGACAGCAAGCCTGTGATCGTGCTGGACGAATTTCAGTATTTAGGCAAGGCGAATCCTGCCTTCCCCTCTATTTTCCAGCGGATTTGGGAGGAGATCCTGAAAGACAGGTCTGTTATGGTCATCCTCTGCGGCTCCCTGATTTCCATGATGGAGTCCCAGACCCTGGCCTATGGCAGTCCCCTCTATGGCAGACGGACGGCACAGATCCGGCTGAAGCAGATTCCTTTCGGCTACTACCATGCGTTCTTTCCCAGCAAAAGTCGGCGAGAGCTGATTGAGATGTACGCCGTCACCGGCGGTGTTCCCAAATACATTGAGCTGTTTTCCGAGAGTAAGGACATTTACAGTGCCATTCAGAAGTGCGTTCTGAACCGGTCCGGCTATTTGTACGACGAACCGCGCTTCCTGCTGCAGCAAGAGGTCAGCGAGGTAGGCAGCTATTTCTCCATCATCCGGGCCATTGCCGCAGGCAACACAAAGCTGTCCGCCATTGCCAGTATTCTGGAAACGAAAGCCACCAGCCTGACCAAGTATCTGAAGACCCTGATTGATCTGGACATTCTGGAACGGGAGGTTCCCGTCACCGAGGATCATCCGGAAAAGAGCAAGAAGGGGCTGTACAAGATCAGGGACAACTATCTGCGGTTTTGGTTTGCCTTTGTCTATCCCAACATGAGCTTCATCGAAAGCGGACACAGCCGTATTGTAATGAACAAAATCAGAAACAGTCTGGTGAAAAATCACATTGCGTTCGTGTATGAGGATGTCTGCAGGGAGCGGATGTGGGATTTGAACGCCGAGGATTTCTGGCCTTTCCATTTCACGAAGCTGGGAAGGTTTTGGGATTCCAGGGACGAAATCGATATTGTCGCCCTTGACCCGGAGGGAAAAAATCTGATCCTGGGCGAGTGCAAATACTGGTCTGAGCCTGTGGGTGTCAGTGTTCTGCGGAACCTGGAAGCCAAGGCCAGCGCCGTAGCATGGGAACGGGATCGGCGGAAGGTCTGGTATGTACTGTTCAGCGCATCCGGCTTTACCCAGGAGCTAATTGACGAAGCCGCATCCAGAACGGATCTGGAATTGTGTGTGGAGTGATTCCTTATGGCACAATATATAGCAGATTCATGCGTGGCTCTGCCATAACGCTCTACATCCATTTGGATTACAGCTCCAAGCCTTCGAAGCCCATTTTTGACAAGATCGCTGGAGAAGCGAGAAAAACTACGTAAAATCAAAAAAGAACTCGCAAACATGGAAGAAATCCCACATTTGCGAGTTCATATGTTGGCAAATACTGCACAATTTGATGCAATACAACGCACTTTGGATCAGCGTTGCATTTATTAAACTGCTGAAAGCTTAATAGCATTTTCCGAATTTGAAAGCGCAGCAACGACTATCCAAATAATATCACCCGTTCTGGCAGCTTCCTCTCGCTTTCAAACACGCAGTTATTGCGTAAGATATTTTGTTTCTATTCAGTAGCCACATGAAATCATCACTTTTCTACATGGCAAAATGACGAACAAGCTGTCCTATTTCGGTCTGCATGATAATCGGGGTCATACTGCCATGATGGAGCTGAGAATCCTGCCGGAATACCATATCTGGACTTTTCCAAACGGCGCAGGAATTCTTCCTGGCAAAAGAGTTGCAGACACAGTTGGTGACTTCTTCCGCTTGCAGCCGCTTTATTTTTCAGTCTTGCCAGTACAGATGCTGCCTTATCAGCCATTGAGAAGCACTTCCATCAGTTCGATTACTTTTTTATATACTCGCAGCTTTTTTGCGTATATGGAAAGGTTGTTCAGATTCTTTTGGGGATCGTTTGCATAGGCCTTCAGCGCCTTGGAAAACAGTTCCGTATCCAGCCGAGAACGATACTTGAAGCAGTCACAGATCGTACGCTCCCGGTCATATACGGGCAGCGTGACACCATGGAAGTCCCCGGAGGTTATGCCCAATTCATACAGATCCTGCTGAACAAAATAAGTTTGAAGAGGCAGTCCGCCCAAATCCAGCCTGGTTCTGGATACAGTGCGGGGCACAGCAACAGACCATTTGCGCGGTGCGAAATCACTGTATCCATGGTGGAACAGTGCTGACTCCACGCATACAACACCCATAGGGAGCAGCGTTGCCAGCATCTGTTCCTCCGTTGCCTCATCTTTTTCAGCCATCTGATAATAGCCATGCCGGACACGATCCAGATAACCAGCATTACACATATTCACAACATCGACTGCACGGATTCCGGCCGCCACAAAATCAGCAGACTTTGCAATGCCGCCTTTGTTCTCAATTACTTTTTTTGCTACTGTACGAATATCCACGCAATCACCTACCTTTAGATTAAAATTCATACACACTTACAACATTTCTGTGTTTTATTTTATTATATCCACCATACGAAAAAAAAGCAACTAAAATTCGTACACACTTAACAAATAAATGTGTACGAATATAAACACCTGACTCTGAAAAGCTCGCACGGTGGTCAATCGTGCGGACTTTCCATCACCATCGGTCATGCCATTCTTCATTTTTTCTCTCTGAATTTTACGATAATAATAGTCTTTGGATTTTCGTCTGTCTCTTTCCAGTTTACATTCCGGATCGTCACAGTATTTCTGCCGATTGCCGTTTTTATTAAAAAGTATCTATTCAGTAGCCACATGAAGTCAAAACTTTTCCACACTGCAAAATGACGAAGAAATCTCCACCAGGAAAAATAAACTCTTCCCAATGCGCTTTGGTTGCGGTAAAATATCCCTGTAAACGAAACCGCAGGGGGCGTAGCAATGGAAGAGCAGATCAAACTGTTGATGCAGATGAATCAAATGCTGGCAGCTCAGAATGAACGTCAGGCAGCCCTTCTCGAACAGCAGGCAAAACAGCTTGAAAGTCAATCCAAGCAGATTCAGGCTCTAACTGCCAGAATTGACGAACTCCTTCAGCGGATCGACGAACTGAGTCACAAGAAGAACAGCCGTAACAGCTCCGTACCTCCATCTTCTGACGGCTATTCCAAGCCGGCTCCCAAGAGCCAGTGAAAGTCCACCGGTGCAAACCCCGGTGGTCAGACCGGTCATAAGGGCAGTTCAATGAAACTGATGAAGGAGCCCGACGAAGTCAGAGCGCATTATCCGGATCTGCGCGCAGGGTATCCCAACAGAGGAAGCTGTCACGCCCGTATCGCTGAAAGGCGATATGAGACGAACATTGTGGTGGAGAGCAGATTGGTTGAACACCGCCAGATGGTTTGCTGCTGCCCCATACGCAAAATCAAGGAAATCAATGACGCTGGAAGTGATGAGATGTGGTGTCGGGGATGAATAAGCACGAAAAGGGTATAAAAAAGCAGATACCGTAACTGACACGATTGTATCAATTACGGTATCTGCTATGGTGCCGGTGACCGGAGTCGAACCGGTACGCTGTCGCCAGCGGCGGATTTTGAGTCCGCTACGTCTACCAATTCCATCACACCGGCATTTATTACCCAAGTATTATAGTACAGTCTGGGGAAAATAGCAAGTCTTTTTTTCGGACGATTCTGGAGAGGTGATTCCATGCGTTATTCTGATATGCTCCCGGGGATTTTTCTTTCCCGGCCCAACCGCTTCATTGCCCATGTTCAGATGGATGGACGGGAAGAAATCTGTCATGTGAAAAATACCGGCCGCTGCCGGGAACTTCTGATTCCCGGCGTGACGGTCTGGTGCCAGAGGGCAGCCAATCCCAACCGGAAAACAAAATTCGATCTGATCGCTGTTCAGAAGGGAGACCGGCTCATCAATATGGATTCCCAGGCTCCCAACACTGCGGCCGGCGAATGGCTCCGCAGCGGCGGACTGGGCAGGCTGGAAAGCATCCGGCCGGAAACCGTCCACGGGGACTCCCGGTATGACTTCTCCTTCACAAAAGACGGCCGCCCCTGCCTGATGGAGATCAAGGGCTGCACGCTGGAGTCAGACGGCATCTGCGCCTTCCCCGACGCACCTACGGAACGGGGCGCAAAGCACCTCCGGGGCCTGATCCGGGCGGTGTGGGAAGGCTTTGACTGCTATGTGCTGATCGTGATTCAGATGACGGATGTAAAATACTTCCACCCCAACGATGCCACCGACCCGGAATTCGGGAAAGCCCTCCGGGAGGCGGCGCAGGCCGGTGTCCACGTAATCGCCATGGACTGTGACGTAACGCCGGATTCCATGGCCATCGGCAAGCCGGTTGCTGTGATGCTTTGATACAAGGCTGCAGGGGGCGACGTCCCCGACGCCCCGATGCCCCAGAAAACCAGGAAAGGGTGTGCCGCAATTGCAGCACACCCTCATTTTCACAGCTTTTCCAGCAATTCCGGCAGCTCTGCCAGGCTTCCGATCTGATAATCCGGCTGGATATGGGCCGGGGCCTGTCTGCCCTCGGGGTTCACCCAGACGGTTTTGATGCCGGCATTGATGCCGCCCAGAATGTCCGAGGTCAGGCTGTCGCCCACCATCAGGCATTTTTCCCGGTCAAATCCGGGAATCCGGGCAAAGCAGGCATCGAAATAGGCTTTGGAGGGCTTGTTGTGGCCGATCTCCTGGGACACGAAGGCCTGCTCGAAATAGGGATACAGGCCCGCGCTGGTCAGCCGTCCATGCTGGACAGAGGCGGTGCCATTAGAGGCCAGGAACAGCCGGTATTTGCCGAAAAGGATCTGTTTCACCGTTTCCTCCGCTCCGGGGAGATACCAGTGGCCCATGCCCAGCAGACGCTCGTAATTCCGGGCCACCGCCTCCTTGTCCACAGTCAGGCCCAGCTCCTCAAAGAGCAGACCGAACCGGTTCTGAAGAACCTCCTCCCGGGTCCATTCGCCCCGTTCCAGCCGCTCCCAGCAGCCCTTGTTGATCACGCTGTACCGGGCGCAGATTTCGTCGGTGGGCTCCACCCCGGCTTCGGCGATGGCCTTGCGGATGGCGATATGCTCCGCTTTTTTGAAGTCCAGAATGGTGTCATCCAGATCAAGAAACAGAAATTCGATCATGCGCCTCTCCTCCGGACGATTTCGTTGGCGATCCGGGCGAACTGGTCAATGCTCAGGGTCTCGCCCCGGACATTGACATCCATGCCGCAGGCTTCCAGCACCTCAGCCGCACCGGTCTTGCCCAGCTCGGGGAAGCCGGAGGCCAGGCCGTTGGTCAGCTTCTTCCGCCGCATGGCAAAGCTGGCCTTCACCACCCGGAAGAAAATCTCCTGGTCATCAATCTGCCAGGGCCGTTCCTTTCGCACCTTCAGCTGGATCACTGCGGAAGTGACCTTGGGCTGGGGCAGGAAGCAGTGGGCCGGTACATCGAAGAGGATCTCCGGCTCGGTGTAATACTGGCAGAAGATGGTGAAGGCGCTGTAATCGGCGGAGCCGGGCTTGGCCGCAATGCGGACAGCAACCTCCTTCTGCACCATGACGGTGACGGACTCGAAGCACTCCGCCTCCAGCAGGGCGCTGAGGATGGGAGATGTAATATAATAAGGAAGGTTGGCGCAGGCCATGGGCCGGAGCCCCTGGAACTGTTCTGCAACCAGGGCCTTCACATCGGTTTTCAGCACATCGTTCCAGATGATGTCCAGATTGTCGAACTCGCCCACAGTGATGTCCAGAATGGGCTTCAGCCGCTGATCCAGCTCACAGGCCACCACCTTCTTTGCCCGAAGGCACAGCTGCTGGGTCAGAGGGCCGATGCCGGGGCCGATTTCCAGCACACCGGCGGTTTCATCCACACCGGCATCCTCGGCAATCTGCCGGGGCACCCAGGACTGGATCAGAAAGTTCTGACCCTTTGCCTTGGAAAAATGAAAGCCGTGGGCGGCAAGCAAAGGCTTCATCACCTGAATATCCGTAACATTTACCATAAAAAATACCTCGTTTCAAAAAGAAAACCTTTCTTCAGGCTATCATACCAGAAGAAAGGCTCTTTTTCAATATGTTTTGTATCAGCCCAGGATGTACACGGTGCAGTTTCTCGCGCCGAACTGGATGCACTCGTACTCGGTGTCCATGTACAGGTCGATGCGGTGACCCACGATGAAATCGGGGTGGCCGGTATCCTCGGCGGTGGCGATGCCGTAGATGTACTCACCGTCGTTGGAAACGATGAACATCCGGGTGCCGTAGGGGATGACCCGGGGGTCAACGGCGATGGCGCCCACACGGGCGATGGTGCCGGTGGCGGTGATGCCGGGGCGGCCCCAGCCCTCACAGGTGTAGGCAGTGGCAAGAACGGACACGGTGCCGGTGTAGGTCAGAACGTCGCCGTCCTGGGTGATGATCACACCGTCGCCGATTACCAGCTCGCCGGTCATCTCCCGGGAATTCATTGCGGTGCCCACAGCCACAACCTGGTTGACAGGCTGGGTGGAAATGTGGGTGCGAAGGGTCCGGCGGCTGCTTTCCATGCCGTTCTCGTAAGTGACAACGGCGGTGCAGAGCATTTCGCCGTCGGAGCCTGCGGCGATCACCTTCTCCTGGCCCACGGGCAGGGTGGGATCATCCACATACTCGGTTTCATAAGGCAATGTCTTGGAATAGGTTTCAACGCTGCGATGGATTCGGTCAATGACGATCTCCATGCCGTCGAAGGTCTCTTCGCCGGGCTCCACAGAGATCATATCCTCCTCGCCCAGCTTCAGATTCAGACGGTCCAGGAGTTCCTCCACGGTGCCGCCGTAAGTACCGGTCTTCAGAATCTGACCACCGTTGTTGATGGTGACCATCTGGACTCTCTGTACATGAATTTCCGTATAGCCATTGCTCTCCTCAGTTGTGTAGGTATCATCGATGCCAAGTTCCAGGCCTGCTTCATCCAGAACAATTTCCGGATCGGTGGCAGAAGTGGTGTGATAGGACACCTTGCCGTTGTCATTGATCTTATAAGTGGTATCAGCGTTGACGCGGAGCGCGTTGGAGCCGACTACCATGACCAGGAACATCATTACGATCAGAGCGTATACCCGGACGACGGGTTTGACTGCTCTGTGCGTATTGCTGTGCATTGCGTATACCCTCCTTTCAAAAGTAAATAGTTGGGAGCATTCAAAATTAGCGTTTGGTTATGTTTACGTTGCATTTTTGGGTTTTTTCGCATTCCGCGAGCAACCTGGGGTATTATATCAAATATTTCAAAAAAGTCAAGTATTTTCCGATTTTAGGCCGGATTCACGAACATAATTCACCTTACGGCACAAATTCATTATGTCAACCGTTGGCCAATTATGCGTATCAGCCCCTTCAAATCTATCCAAAATAGTGTTAAATTTCAAACTTTTCCTTTTCGTTTTGGTGAAAGTGACGATAAAATAACGAGTTGCAAGATTTTCTCAGTTATGTCACCTTTGTATCCACAAAAACAGGGGTCTGTCCTCCATTTCTGCCCCAAACAGGCCGGTTTGTCGGGGCTAATCCCCCACTTTTCCTTCATGCATTCTTTTTATGCATTTCCATTTGACACACCCGATATTATATGCTATAGTTAGGGTGAATATGAAGGCTGTGATGAAGACACGCCCCGGAGGAAGCCTCCCAGAGAGGAGCCTGATTGGTGAAATGGCTCTGTGCGCCGGTCCCGGTGGATACCACTTCTGAGCCGTGGGGAAGAAATGCCCCACCGGGTGCGCCCGTTACCGCGTCAATGAGTGACGGCTTGATTGCCGTAACCAGGGTGGAACCGTGGAATACTTCTGTATCCCACCCCTGAGTCCGTCAGGGGATGGGGTATTTTTATACCCTCCCCAATCAAGCCTCCCCTTGAGGGGAGGTGCCCCAAAGGGGCGGAGGGGTGAAAGCCTTCGATTACAGAGATCGCTGATCGTTACCGTTCACCCCTCAGTCAGCTTTGCTGACAGCTCCCCTCAAGGGGAGCCATATCAAAAAAGGAGGAATCATCATGTCCGAAAATCTGTACACCTTTGAAAACCCCGAATTCCGCAAGACCTTCTGGCACACCAGCTCCCATGTGATGGCCCAGGCCGTCAAGAGACTGTGGCCCGAGGTGCAGCTTGCCATCGGCCCTGCCATTGACGAGGGCTGGTACTACGACTTCGACGCTCCCTTCTCCTTCACCCCCGAGCATCTGACCAAGATCGAGGCTGAGATGAAGAAGATCGTCAAGGAGCGCATCCGCCTGGAGCGCAGCGAGAAGTCCCGTGAGGAGGCCATTGCCTGGGCAGAGGCCAACAACGAGCCCTACAAGAAGGAGCTCATCGAGGATCTGCCTGCCGACGCTGTCATCTCCTTCTACACCCAGGGCGAGTTCACCGACCTCTGCGCCGGTCCCCATCTGGATCACACCGGCCGTCTGCGCCACAACGGCTTCAAGCTGACCAAGTCCTGCGGCGCTTACTGGCGGGGCGACTCCAACCGCAAGATGCTCCAGAGAATCTATGGCATCGGCTTCCCCTCCAAGGACGAGCTGGATGCCTATCTGAAGGCCCAGGAAGAAGCCCTGAAGCGTGACCACAACAAGCTGGGCCGTGAGCTGGAGTTCTTCACCACTGTTGAGGAAATCGGCCAGGGCCTGCCCATCCTGCTGCCCAAGGGCGCAAGAGTCATCCAGACCCTGCAGCGCTGGGTGGAGGACGAGGAGCAGAAGCGCGGCTACCTGCTGACCAAGACCCCCCTGATGGCAAAGCGTGACCTGTACCGGATCTCCGGCCACTGGGATCACTATCTGGACGGCATGTTCATCCTGGGCGATCCCCACGACGAGGAGAAGGAGTGCTTCGCGCTGCGTCCCATGACCTGCCCCTTCCAGTACCAGGTCTATCTGAACCGTGCCCGTTCCTACCGTGACCTGCCCATGCGTTTGGGCGAGACTTCCACCCTGTTCCGCAACGAGGACTCCGGCGAGATGCACGGTCTGATCCGTGTGCGCCAGTTCACCATCTCCGAGGGCCACCTGGTGCTGCGTCCCGATCAGCTGGAGGAGGAGTTCAAGGGCTGTCTGGAGCTGGCCAAGTACTGCCTGGACACCGTCGGCATGCTGGAAAACTGCTCCTTCCGCTTCTCCCAGTGGGACCCCGCCAAGGCAGGCATCAAGTACGAGGGCACTGCCGAGCAGTGGGAAACCGCGCAGGCCATCATGAAGGATATTCTGGATAACATCGGCCTTGAGTACGAGGTCGGTATCGACGAGGCCGCCTTCTACGGCCCCAAGCTGGACATCCAGTACAAGAACGTCTTCGGCAAGGAAGACACCATCGTCACCATCCAGATCGATATGCTGCTGGCTCAGAAGTTCGGCATGGAATACACCGACTCCGACGGTCAGAAGAAGATCCCCTATATCATCCACCGCACCTCCCTGGGCTGCTATGAGCGTACCCTGGCTTACCTGATCGAGCGTTACGCCGGTGCTCTGCCCCTGTGGATGATGCCCACCCAGGTGAAGGTTCTGCCCATCACCGACCGTGCCCACGGCTACGCCAAGGAGCTGGCTGAGAAGCTGAACGCCCTGAACATTCACGCGGAGACCGACTGCCGCTCCGAGAAGCTGGGCTACAAGATCCGCGAGGCCCAGATGCAGAAGATCCCCTATATGCTGGTCATCGGCGACCGGGATATGGAGAACGGCACTGTGTCCGTCCGTACCCGCAAGGGCGAGGACCTGGGTGCCATGACTCCCGATGCCTTCATCGCCAAGTGCCTGATGGAGATCGCCACCAAGAGCAAGGAAGTCTGATCATTCGTTCTGTTTGCAAGGGAGTCCTGCCATGAGAACCTACACCATCATTGGCGGTGTCAACGGCACCGGAAAGTCCAGCTTCACCGGCGTTCTGAAGGAGTGCTGTACTGATGTAGGTACTCTCATAGATACGGACGAAAAAGCTGCCGTTATCAACGATTTCATCCGCAAAGGGGTTTCCTTCACACAGGAAACAACCCTTTCCGGTCGAAAAACCGAGCTCACCGCCAAACAGGTCAAGGAGCTTGGCTACCACGTCCGGCTGTTCTATGTGGCACTGGATACCGCTGCTGAAAGTCTGGCCCGAATCCAAAACCGGGTTCGCCGCGGCGGCCACGACATTCCTGAGAATGATGTGGAGCGGCGTTTTGCCGGACGCTGGGAAGCCGTCGCCAAGGTGCTTCCCTACTGCGATGAAGCCGAGTTCTACGACAATGACAACGGTTTCGTCAAGGTTGCGGAATACCGCAACGGCGAACTGCGCACCGTAGGAAGCTATCGCCCCCACTGGCTCGCGGAATTGCAGACTTATCTGGAAAAACAGTAAATCCAAAACCTCAGCCCGTCCCGGAATGGGACGGGCTGTCATTCTATTGTGAGGTGAGGATCATGTATGTATGGATCGGCTGTAAGCTCCCCCAGGATTTCGAGGATTCCATCCGTCAGCCCTGTCTGGAGCTGGCATCCCGGCTTGGGCTGAATATCTCCGGCTTTACACTGCCCCAACACATCTCCCTGAAAATCAGCTTTGATGCAGGCGAACGCTATGAATGTGTCCTTGATGCCATTGAAACGCTGCTCCGGAAATCTGTTCCGTTTTATGTAAACCCTTCTTCCATAGAGCAGGCAGGTTCCATCCTCTGGATCTCCTTCCGCGAGAATCCCCAGCTCCGGCGACTGCACAACATTTTGGATCGGGATCTGAACCGCCAATTCTGTATCCCCCAGCATCTGTTTGACAAAGCTTTCCGGTTCCACTCTACCCTGTTCGTCGGCCCGGAGGAAGCCATCCGGTCTGCTCGGGATGCCTTGGTCGGTTTTCCTCTGCCTGAACAGTTGTCCGTTGACACTATTCTGTTGGGCACCTCCGAATCCGGTGCTTCCGGCACCTATCGTGTGGTCCGGGAAATCCGTCTGTAAAACATCATCGGGCCGCTCCCCACATTTGGGAAGCGGCCCGTTTCTTTATGCTTTTTTCGGCCCGATTTTCGGTGCGTGCTCTGCTCTGGACAGGGTATAGCCCACGCCGTTGACGTTTTTCACATCCGAGGTCACCAGGAAGGCCCGGGGATCGATCTTCAGCACCGCGTCCCGGAGCTCCGGGTATTTCTTGGCGTAGACCACGCTGAGGATGGCCTTGGACTTCTCTCCAAGGTAGCCGGTTTCAATGTCCAACAGGGTCACACCGGCATCCTGGTTGTTGAGAATCTCGGTGCGGATCTGCTCATACAGTTCAGAGATGATGAAAATTTCCACCTTCTGCTCGCCGGACACCGCCGTGTAGTCCACCGCCGCAGAGGTCAGAGCCACGATCAGCAGGCTGTAGAGCATTCCGTCCATTCCCTTGGACAGGATCTGAAGCAGCAGGATCAGTCCGTCAAAAAACAGCAGGGATTTTCCCAGGGGGATGCCCTTCTTTTGCAGCAGAATGCAGGGAGGAATGTCCATGCCGCCGGTGGAGCCGCCCTCCCGGACCACCAGGCCAATGCCGCAGCCCATGAGCAGCGCGGTGTAGACCGCGCACAGCAGCTTATCCTCCCCTGCGAAGAGGGTATCCACCGGCAGGGTTTCAAACACCGCCAGGATCACCGGATATACCACCGTGGACAGCAGACTCCTGGCCGCGAACCGCCAGCCAAGGCAGCCCCAGCCCAGCAAAAACAGAGCGGAGTTGATCATTGCCGTCAGCACCGACAGCCGCAGGGGAAGCACCGCCTGCAAGCCCAGGGCGATACCTCCGGCGCCGCCCAGCATATACCCCTGGGGCACCACGAAGGCGCACACCGCAAAGGCCAGCATCGTATTTCCGATCAATGTAAACAGCAGAAGCTTTCCATGCTCCCGGGCGAATCCCTTCATTGAAGCACCATCCCTTTCCGGCCCCAAGGCCAAACCTCCCATATTGTAGCAAAATGCAGCCCTTCCCTGCAAGAACCATTCCGGACAAAAGATGCACAAAATTTACAGGCTCCATTTGTGCAGGTACTTTCCTGCCGTCATCTTTTTTACTTTGTTATGGGGGCGGCCAGATGTTTCCTATTGTAAAATTAGTCTTTTTTTGATATAATTCTACCGATTCTATTTTATGGAGGTACCCAAAATGAAAAAAATCGCACTGATCCTGACCCTCGCTCTGGTCGTCGGTCTGTTCTCCGGCTGCGCAGGCACCCCCGTTGTGTATTACACCGACTGCACCTGCCCCACCGGCGCTCATGACAATACTCCCGTTGAGACCAAGCCCGTTGAGACCACTCCTGCCGAGACCTTCGTCCCTGCTGAAGGTGCTGTCAAGACCGGCCTTGCCATCGTCACCGACATCTCCGGCTCCACCGACGGTGAAGCCAAGTTCGAGCTGACTCTGGTTGGTGTTACCGTGGATGACAACGGCGTGATCCAGAGCTGCGCCATCGACGGCATCAACACTTCCGTCAAGTTCGACACCACCGGCGCCATCACCACCGACCTGACCGTGGCTCCCCAGACCAAGAACGAGCTGGGCGCAAACTACAACATGGTCACCTACGGCGGCGCAATCGCTGAGTGGGACGCACAGGCCGCCGCCCTAGCTGCCTTCGCCTGCGGCAAGACCGTGGAGGAGCTGAAGACCGGCGCCATCGACGAAACCGGCTACGCTCCCGAGGGCTCCGACCTGGCCACCTCTGCCACCATCTACCTGGGCGGCTACGTTGCTGCCATTGAGAAGGCTGTTGCCAACGCACAGCATCTGGGCGCGCAGTCCGGCGACAAGCTGATTCTGTGCTGCACCACCGGCCTGGGCTCCTCTGCCGCTGCCACCGCCGAGGCTGCCGGCAACGCTCAGCTGGATGTGGATGTCACCGCTCTGACCATGGCTGGCGACATCATCACCTCCTGCGTCATCGACGCTGTTCAGGCCAAGGTTGGCTTCGATGCTGCCGGTGTCATCACCTCTGAGCTGACCGCTCCCCAGACCAAGACCGAGCTGGGCGATGCCTACGGCATGGTCGCCTGGGCCGGTGCCACCGCTGAGTGGTACGAGCAGGCCGCTTCCTTCGCTTCCTACATCACCGGCATGACCGCCGCTGAGGTCGCCGGCATTGCCGTCAACGAGGGCACCAAGCCCGTGGACGCTGACCTGTCCACCTCCGTCACCATCGCCATCGGCGGCTTCCAGGCTCTGATCGCCAAGGCTTGCTCCTGATGAAGCGATTTCTCTGCGTTCTGCTGCTGGCTTCCCTGCTGCTCACCGGCTGCACCGGGATCGGGGAGCCGGAGCAGAAAAAGTACACCGCTACCTTCCTGACCCTGTTTGACACCATCACCAGCATGGTGGGCTACGGCTCCAGCGAGGAAGCCTTCCGGGAGGCCGCCCAGGGGGTTCACGACGAGCTTCTTGTGTATCACCAGCTCTTCGACATCTACAACGACTACGAAGGTGTGGTCAATCTGAAAACCCTCAACGACACTGCCGCCCTCGGCCCTGTTACCGTAGACCGGAAGATCATTGATCTTCTGCTGGACTGCAAGGAATACGCGCAGCTCACCGGCGGACGGGTCAATGTGGCCATGGGCAGCGTGCTGTACCTGTGGCACCAGGCCCGGGAGGACGGCTACAACGACCCTGCCAACGCCTATCTCCCCGACCAGGCTGCCCTGGCGGAAGCCGCGGCCCATACAAGCCTTGATGCGCTGGTCATCGACGAGGAAAACAGCACCGTTTTCTATGCCGATCCCGCCCTCCGGCTGGATGTGGGCGCCATTGCCAAGGGCTGGGCCCTCCAGAGGGTCTGCGAAAACGCCCCGGAGGGACTGCTGATCAGCGTGGGCGGCAACGTCTGCGCCACCGGCCCCCGGAGCGTGGACGGCACCGACTGGGTGGTTGGTGTCACCGACCCCGACGGCGGTGAGAATTATCTGCACACCATCTACTTAAACCGGGGCAGCGTGGTCACCAGCGGTGACTATCAGCGTGCCTACCTGGTGGATGGCGTCATGTACCACCACATCATCGATCCGGACACCCTGTTCCCCAGCACCCACTGGCGGTCTGTGTCCATTGTGTGCGCCGATTCCGGCCTGGCCGATGCCCTGTCTACGGCATTGTTCCTGCTCCCCTATGAGGAGGGCCTAGCCCTGCTGGAAAAAACCGGCGCGGAGGCCTTCTGGATCGACGCAGCCGGAAACCGGTTCTACAGCCCCGGCTTTGAAGCACTTATCCGTACTTAATTGAGGTGAAATAACCATGAAACGCCACTTTTTTGGAGGCATCCACCCCAAATACAACAAAGAAATGTCCACCCAGGTGACGGACTTCCGTTCCATCACCCCCAGGGAGGTCATCATCCCCCTGTCCCAGCACATCGGCGCGCCCTGTAACCCTCTGGTGAAGGTGGGCGACACAGTGATGCGTGGTCAGAAGGTGGGCGACGGCGAGGGCCTGTGCGTGCCTGTTCACGCTTCCGTGTCCGGCACCGTCATCGCCATTGAGCCCCGGCCCCACACCAGCGGCCGGATGGTGAATTCCATTGTCATCCGCAACGATTTCAAGGACGATTCCATTGAGATGACTCCCAACAACGCCCCTCTGGAGGAGCTTGACAACGATCAGATCCTCCACGCCATCCGGGAGGCCGGTATTGTCGGCATGGGCGGTGCCGCCTTCCCCGGCAACGTCAAGGCCCTGTCCTCCATGGGCAAGATCAACACCCTGATCGCCAACGCCTGCGAGTGTGAGCCCTACATCACCGCCGACGATTCCCTGCTCCGCACGGAGCCCGAGCACGTTCTGGAGGGTATGCTGATCCTGCGCCATGTGCTGAAGCCCGAACGGGTGGTTCTGGCGGTGGAGGACAACAAGGCCCAGGCCATCGAGAAGGTCCAGGCCCTGCTGCCCCAGTACCCCGGCATCGAGATCGTGGTTCTGCCCACTCGCTATCCCCAGGGCGCGGAGAAGCAGCTGATCCAGTCCGTCACCGGCCGGGAGGTTCTCCCCGGTCAGCTTCCTGTGTCCGTTGGCTGCGCCGTATTCAACGTGTCCACCTACGCCGCCATCTACCGGGCCGTCCGTCTGGGCCTGCCTCTGATCCAGAGAATCGTCACCGTGTCCGGCGAGGCCATTGCCCAGCCCCAGAACTTCATCGTCCGCATCGGTACCCCCTTCCACGATCTGGTGGAGGCCGCCGGCGGTCTGCATGACAAGACCGAGCGCGTCATCTCCGGCGGCCCCATGATGGGCTTTGCCCAGAAGGATCTGGCAGTTCCCGTCATCAAGGCCACCAACTCCATCCTGTGTCTGCTGAAGGACCAGAACGGCGCGGCGGAGAATCCCGTGTGTCTGCGCTGCGGCAAGTGCGTAGCAGCCTGCCCCATGCGGCTGCAGCCCCTGTATATGTACCGGTTCGTCAACGCAGGCCGGACAGACGAGCTGGAGCGGCTCCACATCCTTGACTGCATGGAATGTGGCAGCTGCTCGTTCACCTGCCCCGGAAAGCTGCCCCTGGTGGAGTCTTTCCGCAAGGGCAAGCAAATGGTAAGGGAGGCGGCAAAGAAATGAATCTGACCGTAGCTTCTTCTCCCCACATCCGGGGAAATTTCCGGACAAACCGGATCATGCTGGACGTTGTCCTGTCCCTGATGCCTGCCCTGGCCGTAGGCGTGTGGCAGTTCGGCTTCCGAGCGCTGGTGGTGACATTGCTGTGCATGGCCGCCGCCGTATTCACTGAGTGGCTCTACTCCCTTGTAACCAAAACCCGGAACACCGTGGTGGACTGCTCCGCCCTGGTCACCGGTCTGCTGCTGGCTCTGACCCTGCCTCACACCGTGCCCTACTGGCAGGCAGCTCTGGGCAGCGCCTTTGCAATCCTGTTCGTCAAATGCCTCTGCGGCGGTCTGGGTCAGAACATCTTCAACCCTGCCCTGGCAGCCCGTGCCTTCCTGATGCTCGTATGGCCCGTGGGTCTGACCCGTTACATGGGTGTGGACGGCGTTACCGCTGCCACTCCCCTGCACCACATGGTCATGCCTGCCCTGCCCACAGAAAGCATTCTGGATATGTTCCTGGGCAACTGCCCCGGCTCCATCGGTGAGATCTCTGCCCTGGCATTGCTTGCCGGCGGCGCTTACCTGATCTGGAGAAGGGTCATCTCCATCCGGATTCCTGCCGCTTACCTGGGCGCTGTGGCTGTGCTGACTCTGGTGTTCTCCAAGACCGATTCCCCCATCGACTGGATGCTCTACAGCCTGCTGTCCGGCGGCGTAATGCTGGGCGCCATCTTCATGGCCACGGACTACGCCACCTCCCCTGCCACCCCCATGGGTCAGGTCATCTACGGCGGCCTGTGCGGTGTCCTCACCGTCATCTTCCGCTACTTCGGCCTGTTCCCCGAGGGCGTGACCTATGCAATTCTCATTATGAACGCCTGTGTCTGGTTCATCGACCGGCACACCGCCATGCGCCGCTTCGGCACCGGGAAAGGAGTGCAGGTAAAATGAAAAAGCCCATTCTTGCCATCGCTCTGGCGGCTATGATCCTGTTCGGCGCGTCCTTCGGCCTCAACGGCATCGCCGCGAAGAACGCCCAGGACACCCACCTGCGCCTGCTGCAGACCGTCCTGCCCGACGCCAAGGAATTCACCCTGGAGCCTTATTCCGGGGAGGATGCCAACATTCGCTCCGTCCACAAGTCTGACATCGGCTTTGTGGTGGAGGCATCCACCTACGGCTATGCAGGCAACATCACCATGCTCATCGGCGTGAACAACGCAGGAAAAGTCACCGGTCTGGTTGTCACCGAAGCCCATGAAACCTGGGGCCTGGGAAGCAAGGCTCTCACCGACCACGTGTTCCTTGCCCAGTTTCTGAACAAGTCCGGCACCTTCGCCGTTGCCACCCATGGTGACGAAGCCGATGCCTTCTCCTCTGCCACCGGCGAGGATACCGCCGCAGCTGACGGCGAATCCATCGAAGTGGATGCCCTCACCGGCGCAACCGTCACCACCAAGGCCGTGATCCGCTGTGTCAACTCCGCCGTGGCTTATGTCACCGGTGCGGATACGTCCTCCAGCGCAACCAGTTGGGGAGGTTAAGCCATGAAGAACAAAATGTATACCCTGAATACCATGCTGGCAGACGTGCTGTGCCTGCTGCTCCTTGCCTTTGTGCTGGTTCGCACCTTCCTGCCCCACTTCATTATCCCGGAGCTGGATGTGCCCAACATGGTCGCCATTTCCCTGCTGGCGCTGATCGCTGACCACTATCTTGCCCCCGGTGCCAAGCGGTGCTACATCTGCATCGCCGGTCTGGGTGCCATCACCTTCGGTCTGCTGCCCTTCGCCGCCTGCTTCGTGGGCGCAATGGATGCCCTGAAGCTGGGCATCACCGGCGGCATCGTGTTCACCGTCACCACCTTTGTCTTTACCGACATGGCAGAACGCCTGTCCTCCGGTCCTGCCGCCAAGGCAGCCCCCTGGCTCAGCGCCTTCGGCCTGTACCTGGCTGTCCAGGCTCTCATGGGAATGTTCTGATTTCCAACAAAAAGCGTCCTCCGCGGTACCGTCTGGCACTGCGGAGGACTTCTTTTATAATATCATGGCCTTCTTCGGCTTGCCGCTCTGGTAGAACACCTGTACCGTGCTGCCCACCTGGGGCACATAGTCCCGGGCACCGATCCATTTCCGTTTGGTGTAGACCTGACCGTCCACGGTGTATTCCACACGGATGATGTGGGGAAAGACGGCCCCATCCAGAGGGCCCTTGCGGAAGGACTTGGTGTTGATCTTCAGCCACCACTGCTTTGTCACCTTGGTGACGGTTCCCATCGTCTGCTGGTCCATAAATGCCTCCTAAAAGTAAAACAGCTCTTCAAATTTCTTATCCAGCGCGATGCACAGGATCAGCGCCAGCTTTGCCGTGGGGTTGAACTGTCCCGTTTCAATGGAGCTGATGGTATTCCGGGATACGCCCACCAGCTCTGCCAGCTGCTGCTGGGAAAGCCCTGCCCCGGTTCGGGCGGCTTTCAGATTGTTTTTCAGAATCAGCCGATCATCCATGGCTCACCTCAGGCTGTAGACCGCCAGGCACACAGCAAAAGCCGCCGCAAACACCAGCTCCACCACGGCCCAGATCAGATCCTTCCGATTCCGCAGCTGCCGGTACAGCACCACGTTTCCGCTGCCCTGCATGGCAAAGTACACCAGCCACCCCACCAGGCCAACCTCCGGACTGTGGAGCAAAAACTCGCTGGCCCACACCAGTGCCACGCACAGAATTGCGCCCACTGCCATTCCTGTCCGGGAGGCGTTGGCATGGGCCATCATCTCCCGTTCATCCCGGCGGCCCTCATGCTCTGCCCGGCTTCGTTTCAGAATTTCCTCTTTGTCCATGAGATAATCTCCTTGCCAAGTTTTCTTGTCGCATCTATATTATACCCACGCCAAGTTTACTTGTCAAGGGTTCCGGCAAAAAATCCGCCGCAAGTACGGCGGATTTTAATGTACAATACGAATCGTAGGGGACGGTTTGAATCAATGTGTGATTGCCACCGGCAATCACCAGGATTTTGATTCGCTGCGCGGAGCACCACCTCGACGTCCCGTGCCGTGTAAGCGACAATCAGAGATTGCCGCGCGGGTCGTCCAGGAGGCCGACCCCTACAAACAGGTTTACCGCCAGTCAGAAATCCGCCGGTCGCCCGGCGGATTTCCAATCAACAGGATACCTCTTACAGCTTCTTCACAAACAATGCCCGGATGGCGTTCAGCACCGCCAGAACCATCACGCCCACGTCGGCGAAGATGGCGATCCACCTTCGGAATATCCGGCGGATTTTTATACATATTAGGAACCAAATTCCCGTAAAAATCTCATATATCTGATACAGAAGTCAGCCTTCCACCAGATCTTTGCGATTTCATACTCCTTATATTCTGTCCACCATTCCCACGGAATCACAAAAGAACCATCTTCCAGTTGCCGCTGTACAATATAGACACATTCTCTTTCAATGAGCTCCGCGTTGTCTGCATAGAAGATACTGTCTCTTCTGCTGATAAAGTTTGATGGCATACACACATACTCACTGTCCCACTTGTCTGCAACACTGATAAGTTCATACCTTACCTGTTCCATCAGCTTTTGCCTAAATATATCCATATCTGCAATCTGAACACCTGCCTCTGTACAGTATTCATAAAGCCGGATAAAACATGCTGTCACATGCTGTTCCGTATATGGCACACAGGAAATCCAATAGTCGTATGCCTCCCGTGCAATTTTAACTGCTGTATTGTAGAACGCACAATTCTCGTCACCATACTTGAGGAAGAAACCAGCAAGGCACGCCGTAGGATTGTACTTGAATTCCACTTCCCCTTCTTTATAGGCCCACCAGATCGCATGGGGATAGTCGTTATTACTGGGCACCGTATTGAGCCACTGCCGATGTTCCCAATCAAAATCCTGTCCCGAGGAAAGATAGTTCAGAATTCTGTTAATCATGGGGTGCCCAGGATCCGTACAATTTATCTCCCGCAGAATTTCTGTTGCCACCCAGGTTTGAATCGGGGAGGAATTGGGGTTCGTGTAATCCCCCTCCAAGCCGTAACCAAATCCGCCGTCTTCGTTCTGATACATCTGTAACACGGCAATAACATTTTCCGCGCTTCCCTTTTCAAAGTGGTATTGCCATCGGGCCAAATCCAACGGTCTGGCAGATCGATATACAAATCTCCGTGCCTTTTCAAATGCGTTCATTGTACACCCCTTTTCTGTCAATTCAAGGTTGACCAATCTAATTCTATCCTACTACAACAGCGTAAAATATGCAAGAACAGGCATGACCGAAGCCATGCCTGTTGGTTTCAATTATGTTACAGCTTCTTCACAAACAATGCCCGGATGGCGTTCAGCACCGCCAGAACCATCACGCCCACGTCGGCGAAGATGGCGATCCACATATTGGCCATGCCCACGGCCACCAGCACCAGGGCCAGAATCTTGATGGCGATGGCAAAGACGATGTTCTGGTAGACAATGCTTAAGGTTTTCCGGGAGATCCGGATGGCCTTGACGATCTTCATGGGGTCATCGTCCATCAGCACCACGTCCGCCGCCTCAATGGCCGCGTCGGAGCCCATGGCGCCCATGGCGATGCCAATGTCCGCCCGGGACAGGACAGGCGCGTCGTTGATGCCGTCGCCCACGAAGGCCAGCTTCTTCCGGCCGGTTCTGCCCTCCAGTAGTTCCTCCACCCGGTCCACCTTGTCCCCGGGGAGGAGTTCCGCGTACACCCGGTCAATGCCCAGATCCTTTGCAACACGGTCGGCTACGGCCTTCCGGTCACCGGTTAACATAACGCATTCCTTCACGCCAGCCTTCTTCAGACCACGGATGGCATCCTTTGCGGTGGGCTTCATCTGGTCGGCAATGAGAATGGAGCCTGCGTAGGCCCCCTCCACAGCCACATGGACGATGGTGCCCACATCCTCCCGGTTCCGGAAGGTCACGCCCAGATGGTTCATCAGCCGGTCATTGCCGGCGGCCACCTGCTTGCCGTCCACCAGGGCGATGACACCCTTGCCGCCCAGCTCCTGGATGTCAGAAACCCGGCTCCGGTCCAGGATCTGACCGCAGGCCTCCCGGAGGCTCCGGGAAATGGGATGGGAGGAGGCGGACTCTGCCAGGGCGGCGTATTCCAGCAGGGCCTTTTCGTCCATGCCCTCGGGATAGACGGTGCTGACCTGGAAATTGCCGTGGGTCAGGGTGCCGGTCTTGTCAAAGACCACCGTATCCACCTGGGACAGAACCTCCAGGAAATTGGAACCCTTCACCAGAACGCCCTCATGGCTGGCGCCGCCGATGCCGGCGAAGAAGCTCAGGGGGATGCTGATGACCAGTGCGCAGGGACAGCTTGCCACCAGGAAGGACAGGGCCCGGTACAGCCACTGGCTCCACTCCGGGGCAATGCCCATAAGCATGGATGCCACGGGAGGAATCAGGGCCAGGGCCAGGGCGCTGTAGCACACCGCAGGGGTGTAAATCTTGGCAAATTTCGCGATAAAGTCCTCGGAACGGGACTTCCGGGAGCTGGCGTTCTCCACCAGATCCAGAATTTTGGACACGGTGGATTCCCCGAATTCCCGGGTGGTGCGGATCTTCAGCAGGCCCGTCATGTTCACGCAGCCGCTGATGATATCGTCGCCGGTTTCCACATCCCGGGGCAGACTCTCGCCGGTGAGGGCGCTGGTATTGAGGGACGAACGGCCCTCCACCACCACACCGTCGATGGGTACCTTCTCGCCGGGCTGAACCACGATGATGGTTCCGATCTCCACTTCCTCCGGGTCCACCTGCTCAAGGCAACCGTCGATCTCCACATTGGCGTAGTCGGGGCGGATATCCATGAGGGCGGTGATGTTCTTCCGGCTCTTGCCCACGGCAATGGCCTGGAACAGCTCGCCGATCTGGTAGAACAGCATCACGGCCACGGCCTCCACATAGTCGCCGCTCTGGGTCAGGCCGATGGTCAGGGCGCCCACTGTGGCGGAGGCCATCAGGAAATTCTCATCAAAGACCTGACCGTTGCGGATGCCCTTGAAGGCCTTCCGCAGAATGTCATGGCCGATGATGAGATAGGGAATCATATACAGTCCAAACCGGATCAGACCCTCCGCCGGCACAAAATGGAGCAGCACCATCAGCACCGTGGCGAGAATGATCCGGGTGAGCATTTTTTTCTGCTTTTTCGTCATAGTCGTTCCTCCAAAAAAGGGCAGAGCATTTCCGCTCTGCCCCCTCAAACCGTATCAGAGATAAATCACGCAGTCGTCTTCCACCTTTTTGCAGCCCTTGACCACATTGGCCATGACAGCAGCCACGTCCGCGCCGTCCTCGAACTCCACGATCAGCTTCTGGGTCATGAAGTTGACCACGGCAGCCTTGACACCGGGGGTCTTCTTGGTGACGTCCTCCATCTTTGCAGCGCAGTTGGCGCAGTCCACTTCGATCTTGTAGGTCTTTTTCATTGCGTGATCCGCCCTTTCTTTTTTCTGATGGTACTATCATACGAAACGATTCAACGTTTGTCAATCCGAACCGACAAAACACTGCTCTTCCGGATATTTTCCTGTCCAAACGGAGCATTTTGTGATATACTGTCAGCATCCGAGAAAGGAGGGTATCCCTCATGCACAGCCATCTTCCCCACACCCACCACGACCACGCCCACAGCATCCTGACCGGAATGCCCAGCCCCGGAAATTTCGAGCTGGTGTCCGAGCTGATGAAAATGATGTCCGACCCCAAGCGGATTCAGCTGTTCTGGATTCTGTGCCACTGCCAGGAGTGCGTCATCAATCTGTCGGCCCTGCTGGAGCTGTCCAGCCCTGCCGTGTCCCACCATCTGAAGCTGCTGAAAACCGCCGGGCTCATCGTCAGCCGCCGGGAGGGCAAGGAGGTCTACTACACCGCCGCCCACACCCCCAACGCCCAGGTACTCCACGAAATGACGGAGCGAATCATGGAAACCACCTGCCCCATCCCGGAATCCGTGGGGGATGGGGAGCCCTACGATGCCCAGGTTCATGTGATCCGGAAGATCCACGATCTGCTGGTGTCCGATCTGAGGGCCCGGCCCACCATCGAGGAGCTGTCCGCCCGGTTCCACATCAACCAGACCACGCTGAAGCATTCCTTCAAAACCGTCTATGGCCAGCCCATCGCCGCCTATATGAAGGAATACCGGATCAAACGGGCCCGGGAGCTGCTGGCTCAGACTGACCTCCCCATCGCCGCCGTAGCCGCCCAGGTGGGCTACGAAAACCAAAGCAAATTCACCCAGAGCTTCAAGGATCTGACCGGCATTCTTCCCAAGGATTACCGGAAGGAGCAAAAGGGACGGGGATAACTGAAGGGCGTGCCGCGGCACGCCCTTCCATTTTTTTGATTACTCCGGCAGAATCAGCCTTACCTCCGGTTTGGGGAAGGCGATGAAGCCATTCTCCCGGGGCAGATACCTTGCCCGGGTGGGATTATTTGGATGGGAGTCCGTGGGGTCCCATCCGGCGTTGGGGCTGTCCGGGTCGATCCAAATCGGAACCGGCTTCACCACCGGCAGCTCCTCCGAATCAAACAGCTGAACCGACGTGCCGTAAACACAGTTGTCGAAGATCCATTTCGCGTCACTGACCGCCAGACGGATGCAGCCGTCCGAGGCAGGCTGACCCAGCTTATTGTACTCCGCCGCCTTCAGCAGATGGTTCCAGCTTCCCCGGTAGGGAACGGAATGGAACAGAAAATCTCCCCAGATCAGGGTGGCGTAGTGTCCCGACACGCCGCCCATCAGACTGAGCCACACTTCCCGGTCATAGGCCCCGTAGCGCCCCGTAATGGTCCAGTTATTCCGGCCCGGGGAACAGACAAAGGCATTGACCACCCGGCCAGGCTGGCCGTCTGAAAGCTTCTCATAGACGATCACAGCGCACTGGTTCCGGATCACATGAACAATATAGCTGTCCTTGTCCGGGGCTTCCGCTGCCCCGATGGGGGCCGTTTCCAGGGGACAGACGAACCATGCCTTATCGGGCCGGGGGCCGTTTGCCGTCAGCTCCACCCACAGGATGGATTGGGCCGGGGTGTCGTTGTCAAAATGGAAGCTGACCGTCAGCTCCGCGGATGCGCCGGATTCCAGCCAGAAGTGCCGGTCCTCCCGGTACAGAACGCCGTTGATATACCACCGGAGGGTGCATTCCGTCCGCTCTGTCACGTTCTGAAACTGAACCCAGGTACGCACCACCGAGGCTTCGGCGGACACAGGCTCCGGGGCATCAAACTGTGCCCGAACCTGTGCCAGCACACCGGTGTCTTCCGCAGCGCCCACAGGAACTGCCAGCAGCAGAAGCATACATACACTCAGCAAACCCATTAACAATCTGCGCAAACCGTTTCCTCCGTCCTTCACAGGCCCTCTGACATGGCCTGGAAGCTCATTTTAGCCGCCTCCGGGTTCATGTTGCATTCCAGCCGATAAAAGGCTGCACAGGCCGCCAGGCGGTCCAGAAGCTCCATATACTTAGGCATCAGCCGGGGATTCCGGGGTCTCGCGCTCTGCTGGAACAGCATGGGCAGGGCCTCCCGGGCATCAATCCTGGTGATCCGGTTCTCCGTTCCGCGCTCCAGAACGCAGATGGCCTTCAGGGGCACCATAATATTGCTGCCCAGCCGGTGCTTGCCGTTCCAGGGAGAGCCACAGGCGATGATCTGATCCCCCTCGAACCGCAGAAAGGGCTTGTCATCGTTGACCATCACCGCCCGATCCCCCAGCAGCTCACGCCAGAGCCGGGTGTGGGTGGACTTGCCGGTGCCGCTTTTGGCGGTGAACAGATAGGCGACCCCATCCACAGCCACCACAGAGCCGTGGAAGAGCAGAATGTCGTATTCAAAAAACTTCTCGGTGATCTTCCGCTGGATGGCAGTGGATTCCAGGTAAGCGTCGCTGTATTCCCGAACCGGCAGGCCCTCCAGCTCGTCCTCCCGGGCTGCCTTCATCCGCTCATACTCCAGATCCCGGGGAGAGATGGAAACGGAAAAATCCCCCTCTCCCCCCTCTGTTGGCCGGGCAAAGGCATCCATCAGGTTTCCATAATTCTGTTCAATCTCCACAGCCCGTCCGGCCACGGAAAGCAGTAATTTGCTCATAAACCTATCTCCATTTCAATACAGGCACATTTTTGCTCTATTATAGCCCAAGCAGGTCCGGAATTCAATGCTCTTTGCGACCCATTGTTTGTCTGATCCTGAAAAAACCGGGCCAGGGACAACTGTCCCTGGCCCGGCCGAAGGTGCGAATGTTCTGCGTATTCGGTCTTCCGCCCGGATAGGCGGAGTCTTAAATCACAGGATCATCATTTGGTGAGAATATCCTCATCCATCATGTTCAAATCGTAATGTGTAACAGGCTTGCCGGAATCGGAGGTAGTGATCACGTCCTCCATCTGGAATCTGCTGATTTCCACAACGGGCTCTTCAAAAAACTTCATAATAATGTTTCTCCTTTCTGGTTGCTCAATTGCCTTTGATTGCCTTGTCTGCCGCGTCAATGTACATGACCAGTGCCTTCGCCAGATCAATTGTTTCTGGTTTATTCGTTGAGTCAGAAATGATGCGGTGGGCATATTCGTATCCACTGTAGACCAGCTCAGGGCCATAGATCTTATTTCCGCTTTCATGCAGATAATAGGGCTTGACCACAATGGTCTCGTCCATATCCTTTGCAGCAACGCCACGAACGTATCCGTAATAGTAGCCATCAATCAGGGTCAGCAGCACACTGCTGGTTTCTCCCATGATGATGTATTCCAGATACAAGTCCTTCTCCTGAAGCTCCTGGCTTACGGTATATCTGAACCGGTAGGTAATGGCACCCTCCAGCTGCAGGGTCGCGGCCTCTGTGGTAAATCCTTCGGTGGCCTCCTCAAGGCTGAATGCATAGCCGCCCATCACAGAGCTGTTGAAAGGCACTTCCGCAAAGCCTACATTCATCAGCTGTTCTGTCTTATAGTCAAAGCTGATCTGAGCCGCCGCGCCATACTGCATCAATGCGTTACACAGATGCCGGGTCGCTGCGCTGGTGCTTTCTTTTGCCACCATTCTCTGGGCGTAAATTCTGGGGCTGTACTCCAGAACCTGTGTATAGACATAGGTTCCGTCACTCAGTTTCAGATAACCAACCACGAACTGAGAGTCGCCCATTTCCTTTGCGGCGATGCCGTCGGTATAGCCATAGTAGATACCAGGCTCATCCTCATAGTGGACCAGGGTCTTCTGGATGGCCTTAGAGGGATCGTGCGTTTCCGCATCTTCCAGATTATTGAAGATATACATACCGTACTCTGCGACATTTTCAGCCTCTACCTGGAAGCGGTAGCGGATCTGGATCATATCCTCAACCAGCAGCGTTGCAGAGACTGCTTCAATGGTTTCGGTGGGTACCACACGTTCACCCTGGGTCAGAACCATGGCAGAGATGCCTGCCACACTGACGGTGCTGCTGACGGGATTGCCCTGAGCTACAGTTCCGGCATTGTTACCGTCGATGCAGATATTCCAATCTCCTGCAGGCAGGGTGACCTCTGCGGCTTTCTGGGTTGCGTTGAAGATCACAACGATGGAATTGACGGATTCACCGATCACCTGGCTTGCATCGATGGTGAACATAACCACCTCATTGGTGACCCATGTGTACTTGACCAGTCTGTCAATCTCCGCACGGGTTGCCAGCCGCAGGGCAGGATGGGCATTACGGAAGGCGATTAAGCCCTTGTAGTAGGCAGAGTTGTTGGCGTACTGCTCCTTCTCCAGATTGGACCACTCGATGTGATTGACATAATCGGATGCATTGTAGCTGTTCTCGCAGCGGCCGCCATCCTCTTCCAGCTTCTCACGGAGGAATTCCTCACCGGCGTGGATGAAGGGGATGCCCTGGGAGGTCATGTAGATGGCTGCGGCCAGATTGTTCATCTTGATGATGTCAGCATCAATACCGGGCTTTCCGGTGGAGAGGATCAGCTTGTCCACCAGCGTGTAGTTATCATGGCAGGAAGCGTACTGGACGATCTGCTGGGGATTGCTGGTCCAGCCGGGCTTTGCCATGAAGTTGTCCCGGATGGCCTCTTCCTTGCCGGTCAGACCGGACACGAAGCCCAGAGAAGTACCGTTGGAGCCGCCCAGCAGGTTGCGCATGGTGTCGGAGAAGTAGGCGAACTCAGGAGTCTCGGCAGAGTTTGCCTGCGTAGCCATGCCGTTGCCGGGCTCCACAGCAGTGCCCAGGGTCCAGCCCTCGCCGTAGAAGATCACATCGGGGCAGCAGGCGTGGACAGTATCCACAATCTCGTTGATCGTGGTGGCATCCAGCAGGCCCACCAGGTCGAAGCGGAAGCCGTCAATGTGGTATTCCTGATGCCAGTACAGCACGGATTCCACGATGAATTTGCGAACCATCTCACGCTCGGAGGCGGTATCGTTGCCGCAGCCGGAGCCGTTGGAGTAGCTGCCGTCGGCGTTGACACGGGAGAAGTACTGGGGCACGATCTGGTTCATGGAGAACTTGCCTGCGTCGTAAACATGGTTGTACACCACGTCCATGATGACGCTGATGTCGTGGTCATGGAGGGACTTGACCATCTGTTTGAACTCCTTCACACGGGTTGTTCCATCATAAGGATCGGTGGAGTAGGAGCCCTCGGGGAGATTGTAGTTCACAGGATCGTAGCCCCAGTTGAAGTTATCGCACTTGGTCTCGTCCACGGAGCCGTAGTCGTAGACAGGCAGCAGATGCAGGTGGGTGATGCCCAGATCATCCAGATAGTCGATGCCGGACTTGATCTTACCATCGCCGGTACCATTCTCATCCGCATCAACTGTGGTTCCGGTCTGTGTGAATGCCAGATACTTACCCTGCCATGCTTCCTGAATGCCGGAGGAATCATCGATGGAGAAGTCACGGACGTGCAGCTCATAGATGATGGCATCGGAGTACTTGGTGATGGGTTTGGGATTTCTGTCGCTCGCCCAGCCCTCGGGGTCGGTGGAATCCAGGTCGATGACCATGCCGCGCTTGCCGTTGACACCGGCGGTACGGGCATAGGGGTCAATGACTTCCACCTTTTCACCGTCCACGTTGACGGAGTAGGTGTAGTAGGTGCCGTCCAGGTCGCCCTCGACAGTAGCGTACCAGGTTCCGTCCTCACCGGCGGTCATGGAAACGCTCTTGATCAGATCGTCGGTCTTGTCTGTGCCTGACTCATACAGGTTCACACTGACGGAAGCCGCAGTGGGGGCCCAGACCCGGAAGGTAGTGGAATTCGCAGTCCAGAGTGCGCCCAGCTCGCCGTCGTAGGTGAACTCCTCAGCGAACTTATCGGAGGCGTAGACGGTGTTGGTGTTGATCTTGTAATCCGTATCCGTAAACTTGTCCTGCTCGGAGAAGCGGATGCTGTACTGGTGCAACGTTACCAGATCCAGTGTCTGCTTCAACTTCAAGGTATATGTGCTGCCTTCAGCAAGGACTTCATCGATAATCTCTGCCTCGATTCCATTCCGATAGATGGAGAAAGCGGTTTCGGGATCGGAAACCAACTGGCTGGTCTTGATGACAATGGAGTTCCGGTCGTAATCCAGTTCAATGGAGTTGATCTTTTTGGTAATCACAACATCAGCATTGAGCTGTCTGCTCCAGCTCATATCGTGCTTCAGTTCGTTGTTTTCGTACCATTCTCCATTGCAGGTGATGTACAGGTCAATGGTACCGGACACAATGTTGCGCAGATCCGCAACCACCTCGCCCTCCTGGGCTTCCCATTCGTTTCCGGCAACACTCTTCCGCACCTTCATACTGATGGACTGAACCGCGCGGCCATCCACATTCCCGATCACCGCAACCGCTTCACCATTCTCTACGGTGAAGGAGTATTCTCCGCCGCCATCCCAGTTGGTACCCCAGGTAAACAGATTCCAGTTGCTGTAATTACTGTCTGCTCGCCTGTAGTGGACCCGGATGGTGACGCTATTGTTGTCCAGCGTTGGATCAGAGATCAAGAATGCACAGTTGTCTTCCTGATACCAGTCGTTCAGGGGGTCTTTATACCATGCTTCCTTATCCATATTGCGGTCTGCAACGAACTTATACTGATAAACACCGGGAGCCAGATCCGTTAGGGTTACAGTCCACACACCATCGCCCTGCTCCTTCATCTCGGTATCGCCCCATCCATTGAATGTACCAGCGATCGTCACCTTGTCAGCATCCTTGTTTTTATACTGGATGGTCACAGACTGGCCGTCCACCACCATGGGCCAAACGATACTCGCAGCGTCACTCTCGATGTCGGCGTTATACTTGCCTTCGTTCCTGGTAGTAATACCCACCCACTTCTCGATGGAGTAGTTGCCAAAAACATCCCGCTCAAAGGCACTTGCATCCAGCCACAAATCCACCGTCTGTCCATCACCGCTGTACAGGAAGCTCTTGCCCTGGCCCTCAATTGCGGTATAGGTAAACTGGGCAGTATACCAGCCATTCTCGTCCTCGGAAAGCTGAGCGCCCGGCCAGCCACCATGCTGCTCGCCACCAGCGCCCCAGGTATACAGTTTTACCGTACTCCAATTCTGTACATTAACAAAGTGCAGGGTCACATCGTAAGTATAGGTGGGCATAGAGCCGTTAGGCCAGGAAGTATCCTTCGATTCGGTCAAAAGGCCGCCGTTCACGGCATCATACCAGTATTCTCCATCCGCCTCGATGATGATGTCTGGAGTTTTACCATCGTCTCCGCCTTTGCTGAACAGAATGCCAACGCCCTTTGTCGCATTCAGGTCAGACAAGGTGAGGGTGTACCAGTTTTCATGATCATCATCCTCGGACAGAGCCTTACCAGGCCAATCGCCCGTTAATGTATCACCGCTACCCTTCAGCCAGCTGTAGGCATAGACCTTGTCCCACATATTGGTGTTGCGGTAGTGGATGATGACATTGTTGACGGGCTCGTCCAGATCGGGTTCCTCAGCAGTATAGCTCAGGTACAAAGAACCATCATCATTTTCTGTCAGCAAAAACTCGACAATCATGCCACTTGGAATGTGCAGCTTGTCGCCCTTCTGAGAATTGGTCACCAGCGTGGCGGAGGCAACCTCGCCCAGCCATCCATCCGTTTTATACTCAGTGCCTTGGCTGTCCTGAACATAGATATAGGTATCCCCTGTTACACGCAAGGACAGCTTTCCATCAATAAACTTGTAGTCTTGTCCGTTATAGTCTGCACCGTTGATATATCCTACAAGGTAGTAGTCATCGGGTACAGGTTCCTCGCCCTCGCCACCAGGGTTGTAAGTGAATTCGCTGACCTGGTTGCTGTCATTTGCCCAGTGGATGTAGTAGGCATCGCCGTCTGCAAATCCAGTGATATTGGGGGTCTGCTGGCGGTTGGAGGGGTTGCCGTTTTCCAGGCCGTTGAACAGCAGGCCGGTGGCCCATGTCGGAATCTCGATGCTGTAAACATCGTAGCCGCTGTCAGTGCCCACCTTAGTCATCTTCTCGCCGGGCCATGCGGTACCCTGCCCGGAAGGATCATCCCAATAATGGGCATAAACCTCGGGCCAAGCCCAGTCGTTGCGGAAGTAGACTGTGATGGTCTCGGGTTCTGCAGGTTCTTCGGGTTCAACTACGGGAGGCGTATAGGTAGACCAGCTTCCGCCCCCCTGATCCCAGGTGCCCTCTTGGACTGTGTAGCAATTCGTACCATCAGTCGGAACTGTCAGATTGCCGGTCTGATTCCACTTGTTGCTCCAGTTGTTTGCAGCAACACTGGGGTTCATCCGGCAGAAGATGACGCTAGTATAACCGGAAGGTACTGCTACCTCATAAATTCCATCGCCGTCCGGATCGGTCATGCTGACCCAGGTTTCTCCATTGCCGAAGAAATAGGCCGCAAACCGGGCATTTGCCTGTGTCCAGTTGCTGTTCGGCTTCAGATACAGGATCTTCGGCGTATCGGCAGCAATCGCCGTCACAGGCATCATGCTCAGCATCAAGGCCAGGGCCAGGATGAAGCATGACAGCCGTTTCCATTGTTGGTTTCCGTGTTTCATTTTTACACATACCTCCTCTGTGTAATCTTATTTTCCATTATACCCCAGCGTAACCGTTTGCGCAAGTGGCGTTTCTCACAAAAGAAACGTTTCCATTCCGTGAAACGACACAAAAAAGGAACTGCCCTCTCGGGCAGTTCCTTTCACAGGCCATTATGCTTTTCCGGACTGGAACGCATGGATTTTCCTGTCCCGGACCTCCAGCTGCCAGTCGCTGATCTCCATGGCGGCAGGCCGGTGGGTCACGGCGATGCAGGTTCTGCCGGGCAGGGCCCGGAGCCGCTCCAGCACCCGGGATTCGGTCGCGCTGTCCAGTGCGGAGGTGCATTCGTCCAGCAGCAGAATGGGCGCGCCGCCCAGCACCGCCCGGGCAATGCTCAGCCGCTGGGCCTGGCCCTCGGACAGTCCGGCGCCGCTTTCTCCCAGCACCGTGTCCAGTCCGTTGGGCAGCTGATCCAGGTACTCGTCCATGCAGCTCACATGGATGGCCTGCCGGATCTCGTCCTCCGCCGCATCGGGCTTGATGATGGTCAGATTGTCCCGGAGGGTGCCGCTGAGCAGCAGATTTCCCTGGGGCACATAGGCGAACAGCCGCCGGGTTCTCCGGTCAATGGGCCGTTCTTCCCCACCGCTGACGGCGTACATGCCGCCCCCGTTGGGCTTGTATATGCCCAGCAGGAGCTTTAACAGCGTGCTTTTGCCGATGCCGGAGGCACCGGTAATCACCGCGAAGGCCCCCTTAGGCAGGGTGAATTCCGCATCCGACAGAATCTGATCCCGGTCATAGGCGAAGGACAGCTCCCTGGCCCGGAAGGCATCCATACGGGCATACAGCGCCTGGGCATCCTCCTCCATGGGCTCCGGCTCCCCCTGGATCTGATCCAGCTCCATGAGCCGCTCGGCAGAGGCCACCATGGCAATGTACTGGGGCAGCACACCGGAAAGATTGACAATGGGGGTCTGGATCTGGTTCACCAGCTGGATCACCGCCGTCAGAGAGCCGAAGCTCATCTGTCCGTGGAGCATCCGCCAGGCGCACCATATCAGAGCCAGGAAGCCTGCCCCCTGGTACATCAGACTGATGCAGGTGTTTGTCAGCAGGGAGATGTTCTTCCGCCTGCGCTGAACCTCATACCGCTCCTCCATCAGAATATCCGCCCGGCGCTCCACCTCGGCGGACACGTCCATGGCCTGGACCATCAGCAGCTTCTCCATCGTCTCCTGCAAAAGGCCGGAAACCCTGCCGTTGTGGGCGCTGACCTGTTTGTTCAGATCCTTCAGCCTGCGGCGCATGACCGCAGTGGCTCCCAGAACCACAGCCCCGGCCAGGGCCACCAGGATGGTGAATCGTCCGTCCAGCGCACCCAGCACCACCACCGCGGCAGCCAGCCGGGTGATCATCGAAGCGGTATTGGGCAGGATGTTCAGCACACCGGAATTGACCTGGTTCACATCGGCATTGAGCCGGTTCAGCAGCTCCGCGCTGTGGTAGCCGGACACGGCGGCATATTCGCCATGGAGCAGGCCGTGGAGCAGGTCACGCTTCCAGTCCCGTTCCAGATCCATGCTCAGCCGGTCCCGGAGGTGGCGCATCAGAGTGGTGCAGAGCAGGATTCCGGCAATAATCGCCGCCTGGACACCGCAGGCCCGGAAAAAGGCCATCTGATCTCTGGACACCGCGCTGTCAATGACACCCCGGCTGCCCAGGGCGAAGAACACAGACAGCAATGCCTGCCCCACCTGGGCCAGCACCAGCAGGCACAGCCCGGGAATCCGCCGCCGAATCCGCCCGGCAGTCCAGAGAATGGGGTTTTGTTTCATTTCAGATGCCTCCCGAGCCAGCCGACGCCCCTCCGCCAGAAGTGTCTGATGTGTCGGCTGTGATACCACACCCGGCAGTAAAGCCAATATCCAGGCTCGTTCACAGAGTGCCTCTTGTCGCCTCTGGTGAAGGCTGTAACCACAGCGATCATCTGGTCATGACGGATTCCCGGCTCCTTTTCGAACTGGTTGTCGCCTAAACAAGTGTAGGAATCCCCCACTTCTACGATCCGGTGCAACACAAATTGGCCGCTGGATCGCTGATACAACGGCAAATCGTACTTTTTCAGCTGTTCCGGCAGCGGTGACAGCACCACACTGTCAATCCCCTGCCGCAGCATAGGCAGCATACTGGTTCCTCTCGGCTTGAAGCGCACCTGTCTGCCAGCAGCCAGTTGTTCCCGGATCAGAGGCATCAGATCCTTCAGCCTGTATTCGTTCTCAAGCAAGGAATCCATTTTCACTCAGCTTCTTTACAAAGTTGGAAACCGCAATCCGGGCGGTGGCTTCGTCCACGTCGTATTCCCCCAGCAGGGCCTGCACCAAGGCGTCCTCGGTGGTGTCCTCGTTCAGCCGCTCCCACAGGAACTTGCCGGTGTCATTCAGAGTAATCATCATATTCAGATCCAGCTCATCGCCGGTGGGCAGCACCACAGTCTGCCCTGCCACAGTCCGCAGCAGAAATCCATCCTTCAGCTTCATATTGTAAAATCCTTTCCGATTGTCTGTTTTTGCTTTCGCTCTGGTTATCATATCATAAAAGTTACACTTTGTCACCAGAGAATCATAAAAAAACGAGCGGACGAACCGCTCGTTTTTCGAAATAATACGTCATTCCGAGCCAGTCCGCAGACTGGCGTGGGAATCTCATGGATGATGGATCAGTCGCAGGACTCAGCCTCAGGTACTGCCTGACCAGGGTCAGGGAGCTTTTTCACACCAGCCGCAACCAGCCGCCGGCTCAGCTCGCAGACCTCCGGCTTGCAATGGCCGGTGTAAAGGCCGGTCAATCGCATCGCTGGACACTTGGGACAAACATCGTCATAAGGGCAGCCCACGCATTCCATACCCAGCAGCATTTCACCCACTGCTTCCTTAGTCTTCTCCCAGGCTTCTGCGTAGGACATTTCCAATAGCGATACATCACCAATCGGTAACATTACACAAGGATACATTCTTCCATCCCAGCTAACCACCGCTGCGCCAGCACCTGCGTTGCAAGTCAAACCCTTTGGCGAAACCTTGCTATTACCATGGGGCTCAGGAGTAATCTCTACCGGAATTGCCGGACCATTCGATAATTCATACTGCGCTTTAGAAAGTTCTACAATATCGTCTATACTCAGGAAATGATCATCTTTTTCCGGGCATTCCCGATTCTTTAGCAGCAGAAAGTTATTGGACTGACAAGGAAATCCATTTTCTATACAATATCGTCGGATGCCGATATATTCATCCTTCATATAGCTACTCGGCGTCACCACAACGCTTACACGAATTTTAGCATCGCGCAATTTGCGAATTGCGGAAACCGCCTTTTCAAAACCCTTATGGCCTGTAACTTGTAAATACCCTTCTTCCGAACACCCATATAAAGAGACTCGAACAAAATCAGGAGGATACTTCCTGAAAAATTCAACATGACCATCCGAAATCAATGTGCCATTAGTCAAAACACCCACTCTGACACGTTTCTTCCATAGATGTAAATACAGTTCCTCAAAATCCGAACGCATGAGGCATTCGCCTCCACTGAGGGCTGCAAAGAAAAGACCTGAATCGTAGGCTTCATCAAAAATTCGTTTCCATGTCTCTGTTGATAATTCCCGGGCACGCAGGGCATTAGAATCCGCATTATGAATAAAGCACATTTTGCAATCCAGATTGCAGCAAGCCGTTAATTCATAGTGACCAACAATCGGTGTTTTCATTTTCTTTGCCGCCCGCACCATGCTTTTTTTCCATTGTATATATGTTTGGTTTTCCATGGAAACCTCCTGATTTTTTTGGCAGATGGAGCTTCCGCTCCATCTGCCAAATGATTTCTGCTAACTAATTAGACTACGCAATATTCCTCGGGAGTGGGTTCTTCTTCCGTGGAGGTGGCAATAACATCCATTGCATCGAACTTCATCAGTTCGATTTCAGGGGTCTGAAACTTCTTCATCGATTTTACTCCTTTCGTCATATTTACATAAGAACTGCCAACTATTAAAGTTCACTAGTTCTTATATCACTTTAATATCCTTTGGCATAAAATTTCCCTCCAGGCATCTTATCGATGCATGGCATCGACAAGATGCCTTTTTAGAAACCTTTTGCTTTAACCAAAGAATGCCTTTGCGGCATCACAGTAATTCATCATTGCATACATCAACGGATTCAGTGCATCAGACTGCTTGCCCTGGGCCAGTGCGCTCAAGTTGGTCACTACTGTTTCAGAAACTGCCACATTATCCTTATACAGAGTGATTTCCAACCGATCACGGCCTTCCGCTCCCGCAATTGCAAAGTCGTATCTAATACGGTTGTTTTTGGGACTCTTAAGGACTTCTGCACCAAAGGTGTGTTTAACTACACTGCCATCCTTGCTCTTCGTCTGTACAATCCGCACTTCATAACCTTCCAGACTGCTGTAAGCAGGAACCGCAAAGGTAAATGCTATCTTAATCTGCTCCTGCAACATGGGTGTATAAGAAGTAAGATAATATGTTGCCTTAGCCGGTGCTGTCCAGGTATCCAATGCAGGCACATCGTTGTTAATCATTGCCAGATAAGTATCGGACAGGCCCGCAGTTGCCAGATTATCAACGCTAATGTTGAATCGCTTCTGTGCTTCCTCACCGTACTTCAACAGATTTGCCAGCATAACACAGCCATTCAGAGACTGCAGATCTGTCTCATTGCTCTGATACCTACCATAGAATGTATCCATCATCGCAATCACTATTTCCTTATAGGTGAAAGTAATGGGATCACCGATATAAACCTTGCCATCCTTCTCACCGCAAACAACAACTGTCATTTCTGCGGTCATTTCAGGTGCTGCCAAGGTATAGCGGAATTGATGGTTGCTAGTATTAGAGCTATAAGCATCTAAATACGTAGTTTTGTCGAGCTTCGTGATCTGCAGGAATACGCGGTCATAAGCAGTAGTAGTCTTTGCATTGACATTGAAGCTCAGTTTCAGTTCTGCGCCAAGCATCAAAGTTGCGGTTAGGCCAGTAGAAGCAGGCTTAATTGCCAAAGCGTTATCTGCGCCTGCTGCCAGAGCAGAGATAACCCAACTGCCCTCAGCAATCTCATTTACACCGTCGGCATCAGAGAAGTACTTACCACATTCGCAGAAGTAGTATGCAATGTTACCAGCGACTGTGTATGTGGGGTCCTTAGCTGCAACTTCAGTTAGTGTATGCGTGTGGGTTTCAACACTCTTTCGGGACAGTTCTTCATTACAACCAGAGCAATACACTACTTCATAAGTAATGCCGTCAATGGTCTCATGTACTGCCTCGCCGGGAGTATGAACATGGGAAACAATGTCACCACAAACACTGCACACGCCATCCACATAGTTATGAGAACCAATGTTCACCTGCTCGCCACAGTCACTGCAGAACTTCCAGTGCTCATCGTCATTGAAGTTCCACTCAGCATTCAGGGTGCCGTTCACATGGTTGGTAGCAGGAACCTTCACAGTAGTACGGCTCATTTCCTCACCACACACGCTACAGTATACCACAGAATCATAGCTGCCGTCAACTGTGCAAGTTGCATCAACAGTATTCTCCGTAACTGCCGTACCCGCGGTATGATTACCAGTTGCAGGAATCTCTTCTGTGCTAATGGTGATACCACAATCATCGCACTTGACAGTAACGGAACCAGCCTCAGCACAGGTTGCATCCTCAGTGGTCGTAGTGGTGTTCACATGACCGGAAGCTTCCACTTCATCTGCAACATAGCTGTCGCCACAGACGGTGCAGGTGTAGGTGGTGTAGCCCTTTGCGGTACAGGTGGGCGCGGTTACGACTGCTGCGTAGCTATGAGCGGCTACAGGAATCACTTCCTGCGCAACCAGAACCTCGTTACAGACGGAGCAGTGCTTGCCTTCGGTCAGGCCGGTTGTGGTACAGGTTGCGGCAACTGCCTCATCAATAACCTCGCTATGGGGTGCCATCTCTGTTTCATCCGCAATATAGCTGTCGCCACAGACGGAGCAGGTGTAGGTGGTGTAGCCCTTTGCGGTACAGGTGGGCGCGGTTACGACTGCTGCGTAGCTATGA
>JAFVMW010000092.1 GCA_017506735.1 Oscillospiraceae bacterium
GAGCCGACCACCGCATCCACGCCGATGGTCTTCCACTCCTCCATGAAGGGCTCGGTGCCGATCCAGTGGTCGCCCAGGAACATCATGGCTTCCTTGCCCAGCTCGTGGGTGATGTCCACCATCTCCTTGGCAAGAGCGGCCACCTCACGGCGCTGGAATGCCTGGAAATCCTTGAATTCCTTGGAGGGAACCCGGTACTGGTTGTTGTAGTAGCCCTGGTCAACAATAAACTCGGGACGGAACTTGTAGCCCACCTCCTGCTCGAACTGCTCCAGGATGTAGGGGGACACAGAGGCGGAGTAGCCGTACCAGTCAACGAACTTCTCACGCTTCAGCTCATCGAACATCAGAGTGAACTGATGGAAGAAGGTGGTGTAGCGGATGACATTGACATAGGGATGCTCTGCGATAAACTTGCGCAGCCGCTCCATGGTGAAAGCGTGGGTCTTGGGCTGGCGAACATCGAAGGTGATCTGATGCTCGAAGTTCTGCCAATTGTTGGTGACGGCGTTGTACATATGGACAGGGTCCCAGATCAGATAGGCCAGGAATGCCACGGTGTACTCGTGGAAGGCCTCGGGCTGGGGGATGACCACGCAGCCGGTTTCTGCGTTGTAGTCCCAGGCATCGGGAGCGATGGGCTGACCCAGGGTGCGGTCCATGACCTCCCACCAGCGCTTGATGTCGTCCCGGGTGTTGACCTCCATCAGTTCAGGGCTGATGCCCTTCATCAGAGGAATCTCCAGGGCGCCGCCCGTAGCGGTGCGGAAGCCGGTCATGATGTAGCACTGCTGAACCTCGTCGGGGTTTGCCTTTGCCCAGACATTGTCCTTACGGGTGGTGTAGTAGGTGGAGTAGATCTTGGCGTCCTGGTTTTGAAGCTCTGCGGGGAAATCGGTGCCGTCGCAGTCACGGATGGCATCCGCGCCCCAGCGCTTCATGATCTCCAGAGTTTCGGGAACCACATCCAGGTCAGTGGGAATGGTCACCCGGCCGTATTTTCTGTTGTCAGTCATGATTCTTTCCTCAATCTCAGTATTAGTTTTTATAGGCCGCGTTATATACGAACAGGGCAGTCAGAAGCAGGACGATGCCAACAAGCATCAGACCCAGGCCTTCCAGCTTGCCGGTCATGCGCCAGCCTGCGATGGTAAGGACCATGCCCACCACAAAAAACAGCAGGATCAGCGTAAAACGCAGTGTGGTATGATTTTTCCAGAAATTCATAGTGTGTCACCTTAGCCTTTCAGACCGCCGACGGTCATACCCTTGGTCAGATTCTTCTGCACGCAGATGTACAGCAGCAGCACGGGCAGCATGACCAGCACCAGACCGGCGTACATGGGGCCGTACTCCGCGGCGGACTGCTGGGCCTGCATCAGATTCAGAAGGCCGGCAGGCAGGGTCCACTGATCCCGGTCGGTGACCAGGGTCTTGATGATGATGTACTCATTCCAGAAGGACAGGAAGTTGAACAGGATCACAGTGATGATGGAGGGCTTTGCCATGGGGAAGATGACCTGCAGCATGGTACGGGCATAGCCGGCGCCGTCGATGTAGGCTGCTTCCTCAAAATCATGGGGCAGCGTGGCAAAATAGCTGGTCAGCAGATAGATGGTGAAGGGCAGGGCCGTGGCGGCATAGACCACGGCAACCACGATGTGGTTGTTCAGCAGGAAGCCGCTGCCCAGAACGCTTTTCAGCCACTTGTCACCGTCGGAAAGCATCAGATAAATGGGAACCACGATATAGTTCACGTTGATGAACAGGCCTGCCATAAAGCAGGTGTTCAGAAATTTCTCGCCCACAAACTTGAACCGGGCCAGACAGTAGGAAGCAGGCAGGGCCACAACCAGCAGAATGCCCAGAGCCAGGGCAGTGATGGTGACAGAGTGGAGCATATAGCCGCCCATGTTGGCTTTGGTCCAGGCGTCGGCAAAGTTCTGCCAATGGATGTGGGTGGGCAGGGCCCAGGGGCTGCCGTAATGCTCGGTGGTTTCCTTCACGGAGGCAACCATAACCCACAGCACAGGAATCAGGATCAGCACAGCCAGAAGGCCCAGAACCAGGTAGATGAAGAGCTTATACAGGCGCTCGCTGCTGCTGACTTCGTTTTTCAGTTTCATAGCCGCACCTCCTTAGTATTCCAGAACTTCACGCTCGGTGACCTTGTTGACCAGTGCGGACAGGCCGAAGGACACCAGGAAGATCACAACACCGATGGCCATGGCATAGCCGTAGCCGCCGCCCAGATTCTTCTGGTTGTACATATACAGCAGGGCCACGTTGGAAGCGTTGTTGGGGCCGCCGCCGGTCATGGCGCTGACGAACAGGAAGGCCATGTTGATGGTGGAGATGATGAAGAAGGTCAGGGTGGTGCGGATGTTGGTCCAGATCAGAGGAATGGTAATCTGGAAGAACTGGGTCACCCGATCCGCGCCGTCCAGGCCGGCGGACTCATACAGGGAGCCGGGCACCGCGGACATGGAAGCCATGTACATGACCATGTAGTAGCCGATGGCCTGCCAGACCATGGCAATGACCAGGCTCATGATCACGTGCTCCTCGCCCTTCCACAGAATGCCCTCTTTGCCGAACAGATTCAGAATGGAGTTCAGCAGGCCTCTGTCAATGTCGTAGATGGCGGAGAAGATACCGGAGATAACGACCACGGACAGAATGTTGGGGATGTAGAACACGATGCGGAAGAAGTCCTGTCCCTTCAGCTTTTCCCGGGTGAGAATGCCCGCGAAAATCAGCGCCGTGGCCATGGTGAATACCGTGACCATGACGATCAGCAGAAGCATATTCTGCATGGACCGGATAAAGGTTGTATCCCGAAGCAGCATCTGGAAGTTTTTCAGTCCGATAAATACCTCATTGGGATTGAAGGTACTCCGCTGATACAAAGACAGACGGAATACGTTGAAGGTGGGCGCTACCATGAAAATGGCGAACAGAATCACAGCAGGCGCCACGCACAGGAAAATGAAACCCGTGCGTTTGAGATTGCTTTTCATTTTGAACCAACTCCTTGATTTATTTTTCTGAAATGCTTTCCGCCGACCAGCCATTGCCTGGGCAGGGGAAAGGATTTTAGGGAACCTCTGAATAAATCGTCTGCGGCAGCTGACGGATCTTTTGACCCAACTTTTCAGTTTGAAAACCGGGAAATACACAAAGTATTCCTCCGCTTTCCAAACTTCAATTTGGGCCAAAATCTCTCGCCATCTGCTCTTGCCGATTTAA
>JAFVMW010000026.1 GCA_017506735.1 Oscillospiraceae bacterium
ATAGGTTATACTTGTCATGGTGACTCCTCCTTGTATGTGGTAATTCCGGTTTCTTAAGTGTTAGCACCTTAAGTATGACAGGTAAATCCACGTTTTGCAAGTGAGGAGTCATTTCATATTGTCTAACTCTTAATAAAACTGCCTAATTCTCGCCGGTCAAAATCGTACCGGAATGCGTTCTCCTCCTCGGTGGGCGACAGCCCACCGTCGTCGTCGGCCTTTTCCGGCGCGATTTATCCGCGGCGAGTTCTTAGGCCTTTTTATTAAGAATTAGTATAAGAATCCGGCAGCAATGTTGGAAGAACTGCAAATGGATGGATTTCGTTGTGATAGGATGGTTATATTGGGCCTGATGCGAAGTTTTGCGCTTCACATCAGGCCCTTGTTCACATATAAATGCAAATATCCTCAGCCAAAACCCTGCGCTTCCTTTTGCATTGCAAATATTATTTCGCAAACAATTCCATGGCTTTTTGCGCCATACGGGAACCGTAGATTTCAAAATTGTCTGCAAACTGATTGATGTCCATGGTGTTGTCGATGCCGACGGGACCTAAATGGATGAAAGGCTTACCGAAGGAACCGCCTCCGGAGTAGGTCAGCGCGCCCATGACCATGGCATGGTCCAGCATCTCACGGATGCCCAGCTCCGCGCCGCCGTGGACATACTGGGCGGTGGCATAGGCACCTACCAGCTTCCCTGCAAGATGCAATTTGCCTGCATCGGACAGGAGATAATTCATCATTTGCCCGGTGATGTGGGCGGCGTAGATCGGAGAACCAAAGACAACGCACTTTGCCTCTTTGACAAATTCCACATCCACCCCTTCGATGGGAAAGGCCTGGGCTTCCACACCGGCAACGCTGTTCATGCCTTTTACGATCAGATCACCCATGTTTTTCGTATTGCCGGTAACTGAGTGATAAATGACTGCCATTTTCATATTCGTTCCTCCCTCGTGATTTGTTTTATTTTCGGTTTGTTTTTCTTTTTTCGATCAGCGCAATGGGCAGCAGGCGGTAAGCGGCCGCAAGAAATGCCCGACTCTGCCGGGTCAGGAGTTCCCCCCGACCGAACTGCACGCGCCGAACCGGCGCACCGTTGGAACTATTATAGCGCAGGAAAAGGCATGATGCAAATAAAAGTCCCGGAACTGGATCGCGTGAATTTTTCACACTTCCAATTCCGGGCTTTGCTTCGATTGTAGGCCTTGCTGTTTTCAGGCTTCCGGGTGACGGGGTTTAAGTCGCCCCAGGTCTGCCGGCGGGTCTGATTGATCTTGCGCTTTTCCTTCTTGGAAAGCTTCTCGTAGGGAATGAATTTCTCCATCATGCGAACCTCCTTTTGGTTTCTACGCCCATTGTAGCACAAACCGGGAGGTAACATATAAAGAATTCGTAAATTAACGTTTCTTTCGGAACAACCTATACTGATTGCAGTAGTAATACCGATATCTCATTACCTGCAAATGACAGCTTTTTTGCATATGCTTACCTTCGTAAGACAGCCCTGTTGGTTTTCAGATAATCTCCAGGGCATCAGCGTCCGGAAGCTGGGGGTAGACATCTTCCAGGGTATCAGAATACCAGTAGGCCACGGAAGAGATATCATCCATCCGGGGCAGGTATCTGCCTCCGCTCCTCCAGCCCAGGGCCTGTATGGTGATCCGGATATCCTTTTGGAAGTAGATGGGATCTGTAATATGCCAACGGTACAGATTGAAACGGCGATTGGCCTGATAGGTTTCATCTGTTTTGTCCACCTTGGACATTCCGGCATAGGGCGTAGTATACTCCAGGTATTTTCCGTTCACATCGAAATTGTATGCGCCGCAGAAATAGTCTTCTGTACCGGTGCCGCAGATGGTGGGGAATTCCTGATCGCCGTCCAGATAGAATTTGATCTCGCCTTCGCCCCACCAGCCGTTGTTGTTCACGCCCCAGTACATATAGGTGCCAACATACTGGCCTCTGCCCTTGATGCCATCGAGAATGGTATACACCCCCTTGTAGGGCAGTGGGTTGGTTCTGCGGAACTGGGCATGGAAATACAGGGCATCCTCCGGGATTGCCTTCCGCTCGCAGTCGATCTGATAGTATACCGTGATGGGGTGGTCAGAGATATTCTCAAGAGTGGCTCGGAAGCCCTTGCGATAAGGCATTTCCCAATAGCAGTTCAGGCCCCGGGCAGGGTTCACGCACACCGCAAGGCTGGAGATCTGGCGGAACTCTGTGTAGGAAGCGCTGGCAAAGAAATCACTCAGGGGGACTTCGACAGAGGGCGTCGGGTTATTGTCCCAGTAGATTCGCAGAATCAGCTCACGGCCTCTGTAGGAGGCATCCGTTACCCAGATATGCTTGATGGCGCCCTCTCCCTGAACATCTGCCAGTGTAAAGGTTTCCTGGGCTTCGATCAGCACCGAGGGAGAGATTTTCCACCCAATGCCCAGATCCCTGGCACAGCTTGCACCGGTGCCGGTTTCAGCCTTTCCGCCGCACCCCTTTTCTCCTGTGAAGTTTTCCGGAGAGATGGAAAAAGATTCAATGTCATGCTTTTTGCAGAGATTGGATAGCATAAGATAACCTCCTTATGATCTGATGATACCTCCATAATACCATTACTGCCCCTGCTTGTCAAAGCATTCCGGGTGGGCGACATTTTCTTTTCCCGACGTTCTTCCTTTTTCTGGTATTTTATCGTCTATCCTTGACTTCTTCCCCTGCCGCCTTTGACACCATACGGGCTCACTTCTCGGATTTTCATACCTCTCCGGAGGATTTTGACCTGATCGTCACCGGTGATCTGGGCGCGCTGGGGAAGGAGGCGCTGATCCAGCTGTTTCTCCGTGAGGGTATCTCCATCGGCGACAAGCTGGCGGACTGCGGAGAGCTGGTTTTTGACCGGGAGCGGCAGGATGTTCACTGCGGCGGCTCCGGCTGCGGATGCAGTGCCATCGTACTGTGTTCCGAGCTTTTGGGAAAGCTCTGGCAGGGTAAGCTGAAAAAGATCCTGTTCTGCGGAACCGGGGCCCTGCTCTCCCCCACTTCCACCCAGCAGAAGCTGCCCATTCCCGGGGTATGCCACGGGGTATGCATCGAATCCAGGAGGTAAGTATGGAATATGTAAAAGCGTTTTTGGTGGGTGGGGCCATCTGTCTGGTCACCCAGCTTCTGATTGATTATACCAGGCTGACCCCTGCCCGGATTCTGGTGAGCTATGTGGTGCTGGGGGTGATCCTGGGCGGACTGGGCCTTTATGAACCCTTCGCGGAATTTGCCGGGGCCGGCGCAACGGTGCCCCTGGTGGGGTTCGGGAATGTGCTTGCCAAAGGGGTACGGGAAGCCATCGCCCGGGACGGGGTGCTTGGCATCTTCACCGGCGGCCTGTCTGCCGCCGCTGGGGGCGTTGCCGCGGCAGTGACCGCAGGTCTGCTGGCCAGCCTGCTGTTCAAGCCCAAGGACAAAGCCTAAGGGGGAACAGGCCCATGTGTACCGCCATCACCTACCGAACCAGGGATTTCTATTTCGGGAGAACCCTGGATCTGGAATTTTCTTACAACGCCGAAGTCACTGTCACACCCCGGAATTTTCCGCTGCCCTTCCGGCACAGTCAAACCCTGGAACGCCATTACGCCTTCATCGGCATGGCCCGGACGGAGGATGGATATCCCCTGTATTTTGACGGCTGCAACGAAAAGGGGTTATGCATGGCAGGGCTGGATTTTACCGGCTCGGCCCATTACGGCTGCGGTTCCGGGGACCGGAAAATCTGCCATTTTGAATTGATTCCCTGGATTCTTGGTCAGTGCGCGAATCTGCGGGAGGTGCGCAGCAAGCTGGAACAGCTGCACCTGATGGGCGATGCTTTCCGGGAGGACATCCCTCCGGCCCGGCTCCACTGGCTCATTGCCGACCGGGATCAGGCGCTGACACTGGAGGCTACCCGGGAGGGAATCCGGTGGCATGAAAACCCTGCCGGGGTGCTGACCAACAATCCCCCCTTTGAACAAATGCTGTTTTCGCTGAACCAGTATCTGCATCTGACTCCCGAGGAACCGGAGAACCGATTCGCCCGTCAGCTCCGGCTGGAGCCCTTCACCCATGGACTGGGGGCGATGGGCCTGCCGGGGGATTTGTCCTCCCCTTCCCGGTTTGTCCGGGCGGCCTTCACCAAGCTCAACGCTGTTTCCGGAGAAACAGAGTCAGAAAGCGTGGGCCAGTTTTTCCACATTCTGGACACCGTATCCCAGACCCGGGGCTGCAGCCGGACAGAGGACGGGGACTGCGAGATCACGGTATACACCTGCTGCTGCAACGCGGATCGGGGGATTTACTACTACACCACCTATGAAAACCGGCAGATTACCGCCGTTTCCATGGAAAAGGAAGATCCGGAGGGCCGGGAGCTGATCCGGTATCCCCGGATGGAGCAGCAGCAGATCCTGTATCAGAACTGACGAAAGAGGCGGCCCTGAGGGCCGCCTCTTGAATGTAGTCACAGCTCCACCAGCTCCCGGAGGGAGAACAGGTACAGGTACTGTTTTTTCACTTTCATCTGGTAAATCCGCTCCAAAGCCTGGGCATAGATCTGAACCTGGCTGCGGTAGCGCTCCTTGATCTGCTCCACGCCATCGGGCTTCACCCGGTCTGTTTTGAAGTCCAGGATGGTAATGCCGTCGGGCTCCAGCAGGGCGCAGTCCACCACGCCCTGGAGCAGAACCTGCTCCCCGGCAAGGTTTTTGCCGTATTTCTCCCCATCGTCCAGGATGGAGAACTTGAACTCCCGGAGCACCTGGCCCTGGATCAGCCTGCGGCCGACTTCCGTTTCGAACAGGGAGAGAATTCCCTGCCGGTCTGCCTGGTCAGCCTGTTCCTGGGTCAGCAGCCCCCTGCCGGTCAGGCGGAGAAGCTCCTCCTCCAGACCTTCTTCCGTGGCACACCGGTCAAAGCGCAGATACTGCATCAGACCATGCATCACATTGCCGAATTCCTTTCCGCCGGAGGAAGCTCTTTCGATCCTGCGCCAGGTGCGCTGGGTGGGCCGGGGATGGGTCTGCTCTGCCGCCTCGTTGTCCTTGTCCCGGCCCTTGAGCTGGGTCACGGTCTGCTTGGAGGGGGTTTGGGTGGCTTCTTCATGACCGTAGGAAACCGCAAGATACCGGGCAAGCCGGTCCTCCATTCCTTCGGGAAGCCTGGGCCGGATCACAGGCTCCAACTTGTCTTCCCCTTCCTCCGGCGCTGGGCAGTCCACAGTATCCACACGCCAATGGTGCTTCCTTACCCGGGTGCAGCCGGGCTGGGCCTGGGCAAGGTCAAAAAGCCGGCCCGATTCCGTCCGGCACATGGCCTCCATCAGCACCCACTGGCCGGGGCAGGACACACTTCCTGCCATCAGCTCCGCGCCGCCGGGCTCCAGGCACCGGGCGATCCGGGCCAGTTCCTCCTCCGGCTTTTTGGTGGCGTAGGTCATAATCAGCCGATCCTTGGCCCGGGTCATGGCCACATACAGCACCCGAAGCTCCTCAGACAGATTTTCCCGGGCGGCCCGGGCCACAATGGCCCGTTTCGCGATGGTGGGATACCGGACACGGGTACTCTGGTCCACCGCCGACAGTCCCAGTCCCAGCACGCCGTCACACAGCACCTGGGCCCGGAGATCCTCCCGGTTGAAGCCCCGGGACAGGGCAGACAGGAATACCACCGGGTACTCCAGGCCCTTGGATTTGTGGATGGACAGAATCTCCACCGCGCCGCCGGCGCTGGCTTCGCTGATGGAAAGGCCCTTCTCCTCCATCAGCTCCAGATGCTCCAGGAACTGGCTCAGATCCCGCCGGGCGGTGGACTCGAAGTCCATGACCAGCTGGTAGAATTCCCGGAGGTTGGCCGTCCGCTCCGGGCCGCCCTCCATGGCGGCGTAAATGCTGTCCGCCCGGGTCAGGCAGAAAATATGCTCCATCAGACCGCAGAGGTTCTCCGTCCGGGCAAGCTGCCGCAGGGTCTCCAGGGTATGGAGGAAGGTTCTGGACTGCTCGGTTTCATCGGCCCAGAGGGCGCTGTAGAAATCACCGTACCGCCGTCCTGCCCGGACCCGGGCCAGATCGTCGGCGGTAAAGCCAAAGACCGGGCTTGCCAGCACCGCCAGGAGCGGAATGTCCTGCCGGGGATTGGAGATGATTTGCAGCAACGAGCGCATCAGACTCACCTCGCCGGTCTGGAGCAGATCCCGTCCGCTGCCGAAGGCGCTGCGGATGCCCCGGCGTGCCAGGGCTTCCTGATAGTCCTGCCCCACGCTGTTGGGGGAGCGGAGCAGAATGGCAATGTCCTCGGGCTGGATGGGCCGGAAGCCCTCTCCATCCCGGATGGTATGGGTGCCGTCCAGAAGCTGGGCGATCCGGTCCGCCACAAAGGCGGCTTCCTGGGCGTATGCATCCTCGCCCGTGGAGATCACATGGAGCTCCACCTCCGGCTCCTCCAGAGGCTTGTGGGGAAGCCCCTCCACCAGTGCCTCCGCGTCGCCGTAGCGCAGGCCGCCCACACGGTCCGACATACAACGGCGGAACACATCGTTGGCCGCCTCCAGCACCGCTTCGCAGGAGCGGAAATTCCGGCTCAGCAGGATTTTCCGGCCCTCACCGGGCTGAGCCTTCTCTACCGGAAGGTAATCACGGTATTTTTTCAGGAAGATTCCCGGGTCTGCCAGACGGAAGCGGTAGATGGACTGCTTCACATCGCCAACCATAAAGCAGTTGTTCCGTTCCTCGGTCAGGGCATTGAAAATGGCATCCTGAACCGCGTTGGAGTCCTGGTATTCATCCACCAGCACTTCCCGGAACCGGCTCCCGATTTCCCGGGCGATCCGGGTGGTGCCGGTGCGGTGTTTTCCAACCACCAGATCCAGGGTTTTATGCTCCAGATCGCTGAAATCCAGCACCCGGCGGCGGCGTTTCATGGACTGGTAGCGGTCGGCGAAATCCCGGACCAGCCACACCAGGCCCCGGATGGCGGCGCTTGTCTGCCGCAGATCGTCCAGCACCTGGGCAGAAGGATCGCAGAACACCCGGAGCTTCTTTTCCAGGCCATCCTTACAGCCCTTGCGGACTGCCTTGATCTGCTCGGCGGTTTCCGGGTCTGCTTTTTTGGTAAAGCGCAGGGTGCCATAATCCGGATTCCGACGCTCCAGCACCTCGTCCCAGGTCCGGGCCTGGGCAAGATACTCCAGGTCTGTCAGCAGCTTCTGCAGCAGGGCGGCAGGCTTGGGCATTTCTCCGTCGGTCAGAGCAAGCTCCAGGCAGGAACGGATGGCACGGATCTGCATGGAAAGGTATTCCTTCAGATCCTCCATCAGGTATTCGCCCCAGACGGTTTTCGCCGCGTCCTCCACATCCGTCAGATCCGCCGCGGCAAGGCAGTGATCCAGCCACTGTTCCGGATCCAGATGGCACCGGGCGCTGTCGTAGACCTTCATGACAATCTGAGGCACCAGATAATCTGTCCGGCCCAGGCCCTGGGTATCCACAAAGGCCAGGAATTCCCGGTTGTCCGGCAGGGTGGTGTAGGCGTTGTCCAGTGCCTCCTCCATTGCGGTCAGCCGGAGCTGGGCGCACTCGTTTTCGTCACCCACCCGGAAATCTCCCGGCAGATCCAGCTCGTAGGCATACTCCCGAAGCACATCGGTGCAGAAGGAATGGACGGTGGAGATTTTCGCCAGGTAGATCCGCTGCATCTGCCGCTGGAGGTGCCGGTTTTCCGGCTGCTCTGCCAGATGCTCCGACAGCTTGGCGGCAATTTTGCCCCGAAGCTCGGCGGCGGCGGCTTTGGTATAGGTGATGATGAGGAAATCGTCGATGTTGCAGGGGGATACGGGGTCATTGATGTATTTCAGCAGCCGGTCCACCAGCACCTTGGTTTTGCCGGAACCGGCGGCGGCGGAGATCAGCAGCTTTCCGCCCCGGTTTTCCACCGCCATGCGCTGTTCGGTTGTCAGCTTATCTGCCATGTCGCTCCGCCTCCTTTTCAATCTCATCCCAGAACCGCTGGGCGGTCATGGCTTTGTAATTCCGTCTGCCTTCCTCCCGGCTTCTGGCGCAGACCGCACCATAAGGACAGTAGGCGCAGGCAGAATGGCTGGAACCCCGGGTGTAGGGATTGGGCGCCACAAAGCCCCGGGCAATGTCATCCACCATCCGGCCCAGAAGCCGGAACAGATAGGCTCTCAGGCTCTGGAACTGGGCGGCGGTGGCCACATCGCCGGTGATGGTGCCGTCACTTTTCCGGCGGCAGCTCAGCCGGTGCAGCTCCTCCCCCGGCTCCATGGCCCGGATCACCGTTTCACTGTCGAGAATCAGGCCCCGGCGCTTGGTCTGGGTGAACCGCTCCTTTGCCGCCTCCGCTTCAGAGAGCTTTCCGTCCTCGGTCAGGAAGGGGAACCGGGCCGGAAAATACTGGACACCGGCGCTGACCGGGCCGCTGCCCAGCACCTGCTCGCCTCCCTGCTCCAGGGCGAACAGGTACAGCAGCATCTGCAGGCCCACGCCGTTGAACACATCGCAATAGTCAAAATCCTTCCGACCGGTTTTGTAGTCCACCACCCGGAAGTAGTTGTTGTTTCCATCCGTAAACCGGTCCACCCGGTCCACAAAGCCCTGGAGCTCCGCGTCCATCTGCCTGCCGGGACAATGGACGGGAGCCATCTCGCCTCCTTCACCGAAGTGAAGCTCAAAGGCCATAGGCTCAAACCGGGACTCAGACAGCTCCTCCCACAGCTCCTTCACCACCGCGTCCAGCTCCAGGGTGTTGCGCTGGAACAGGTAGGTCAGCCGCTCGGAATCCAGCTCGGAGAACCGCTCTCTTGCGTAGGCATCGGCATAGCGATGGGCGATGTTCAGGGTTTCGGTCTGATCCACAGCCCGGAAGCCGCCCCGGTCCATGATCTCCTTCACCGTATCCTCCAGCACCGCGTGAACGAAGGTGCCGAATTCCGCCGGGTCCACGGACACCTCCTTCCGCTCCTGGGCCCGGAGGCCGTAGCGGAGGAAGTAGCCCAGGCGGCACTCCGCCTGTTTGTCGATCTGGGAGGCGGACAGGGTCAGCTTGTCGCCGTAGAGGGCCTGGGTATGCTCCCGGGCCACATTGCCCAGGGCGAAGGCGGCTTTCCGCTTTGTTTCGTCATAGCCCTCCCGGACGTCCAGACGGGATGCCAGTTCCTCCTCGTCCCATCGGGCAAGGTAGGCACCGGCTTCCCAGGGATTTCCCAGGGCCGGACCCAACAGCGCACCGGTGGGCTCTCCGTCGGGCTGGTCCGTCATGGTACACAGCCGCCGATAGAGGAAGGCGCTTTGTCCCGTGGGACAGGAAACATACACTGTTTCCTCCGCGCCGCAGAAGCAGCCGTAGATTTCGGCAAATTCCGCCGCCACACCCTCCATACCGCCGCCGGTGAGGGTCACACCCAGACGGCGCAGCTCCGTCCGCTCCTGGTCGGTAAGGACACCGGAGGAACCGGCATAGCTGGGGAGATTTCCTTCCTCGGCGCCCAGCACCAGAAGGTGCCGCACCTGCTGGCAGCGCATGGCGCTGACCGGGCCCACGGTGACGGAATCCAGCACGGTGGGAATGGTGCCCACATCGTACTGACTCAGCAGCAGCCGCAAAAGCCGGGAAAAATGCTCCGGCTCCCATTGGCTGTGGCCCAGCACATTGCGCATCTGCTCCAGGGCGGTTAACAGAATCTCCCAGAGCTGGTTATATTCCTGGGCAGCCCGGTTATCTCCCAAGCGGTCTGCCTTCCCGGCCAGCCTCTCCAGGCCCTCAGCAAGATGAATCTCCTCCAGAAAAGCATACAGCGCATCCACCTGGCCTTCCAGATTCACGCTGTCCCGGAGGCCGGAGCGCAGACGGATCAATGGGCCGATGGCGGTTTCCCGGTACTCGTTCAGCCTGGCCAGCTTATCCCGGGCGTGTTCTGTCCACTCGCCTCCCAGTCCGCTGGGGTGGAAGGCCCATTCCCGGTTCCATTTTTCGCCCCGGATGCCCCACAGCACCGCATAGTTTTCCAGCTCGTCACAGCACTTCATGGGCAGCGGACTCAGCACGGATTTCAGATACCGCAGGACAGTTTTCTGCTCCAGGCCCTCCATGGCCGCTTCCATGGCAGCCAGAACCGTTGCCACCGCGCTTTTTTCCAGAATGTCATCGGAGCCGGACTGGTAAGCCGGGATGCCGCACCGGCGCAGCACCAGGGACAGAATGCCCCGGTAACGCTCCGGATTGGCGGTGACGATGCCGATGTCCCGGTAACGCGCCCCTGAGGCGGTCAGCTCCCGGATGTATTCCGCGGCGGCGGTACATTCGTCAAACACACTGTCTGCCCGAACCAGCTTCACCCGGCTGCCCAGCCCGGGGTCGGGGGTGATCAGTCCCTGGAAGAGCTTCGAGCGAAGCTTCGTCAGACCATCCTGCCGTCCGGGCAGCCGGAGCTGTTCCACCGCTACATCTGCATCCCGGGCGATCTTCAGAAGCTCAGACGCGGTCTGGCCTGCCTTTTCAAAGGCCAAGGCCTCGGAGCCGGGCCGGTCGCAGGTCAGACTGACCGTGACCAGGGGGCTGTGTCGGATCAGATGGGCAAGAATCGCCATATTCTGCCGGGTCAGATCCGGGAAGCCGTCTATGTAAAAGGTATGGGTCTGGGCAAAATCGCAGAGCTCCAGCTGCTCCAGCAGCCAGTTCATCTGATCCCGGGGGTCCTGCTTTCCCTGGGCACAGACGCTGTCATAGCCCTCCAGAATCAGGGACAGCTCCTCCAGCTTCTGGGCCAGGGTGCCGCTGGTCTGCCCGGATGCCAGGGTCAGATCCCCGGAGGTGATGCAGCAGCGCTTGAATTCGTCCACCGCATCTACCAGGCCAGTGAGAAATTCCGGCCGGGTTTCCAGATTGGCATAGGATTTCAGACGGCTGGACAGCATCCGCACCGTGGAGGCCATGGCAACCAGCCGTCCGCCGCCGTCCAGACATTCGGGAATGCCCAGCTGCTCCCGTTCCGCCACCCGGCGCAGCAGCCGGGTGAAGGACAGAACCTCCGCATATCGGCTGGCAGTGTCTCCTGCCGCGGCGCAGAGCCTGCGCTCGGTGTCATGGCTGATCAGCTCCGGCACCATGAGAACCACGCCCTCCTGTTTTGCCTGCACATCCCGGGCGATTCTTGCCAGCACCTCCTCCCGGTTGGCAACCCAGTCCGGGCCGAGAATCAGTCGAAGCATCTCTGTCCACCTTCCTTTCTTTCTGTCATAATGGCTTATTATACCACAGTTCAGCTTTCTTCGGTAGTTCTGTGAAAAAAATTCTCCAGTCTGCCCAGCTGGTCCAGGAGCCAGAACCGGATTTCGTATTCTCCCTCTATGGTATCATGAAGGCTGTCCGAAAAAACGGACATTTCCTCCTCCCCACCCAGGCACAGGTTGGGAAACACCACGCACCACCAGTTCTGTCCTTCTCCGCCGCCGATGACCACCCGGAGGGCGTTGTAGACCCCGGAGGGCAGGGAGAAGGTATCATACTCCCGGAGGGGGAATTCCTCCAGGGCCAGGCTGATGTTCACCCTCTGGTCAAAGCCGGCCTCCTCCAGAACCCGGTTGGCGGCGGTTTCCAGCTTGGGCATCACGGTTTTCACATATTCTACTGCCTGCTCAAGGTCTGTCAGATCCTCCAGGCCCTCCTGAAGGCTTGCCAGCACCGCGTCCCGTACCTGGAGCTTCACCGCCTGGTCTTCTTCAGAATCCGAGGCTCCCACCACATGGAGCCGGAGAATATTTTCCCGGAGCTGATTGTGGTCGCTGAGCAGTCCGCCGAACCAGACCCCTGCCACCAGAATGGCAAGGAGCAGAATCCGTTTTCCTTTTTTACGCATAAAAACACCGTCCATACTGTTTTTCACCAGTATGGACGGATTTTAGAAAGATTATACAGGCATACAGATATAAACTTCGGGATAATTCTCCTTGAGCATATTGCAGACCACGGCGGCGTACTCGAAATTGGGCATCACTGCAAAGATCGCGGAGCCGGAGCCGGTCATCTGGAAGCCGATGGCGCCGTAGGAGTTCATGATGGACTTGATGTAGTTCATTTCCAGATGCTCCTCAGTGACCAGGGGATCGAATACATTATAAATCTGGGCGCAAACCTTGCCCAGATCCCCCTCAAGCAGGGCCGATTCCATGGCACGGTTGTCGGGGCGGTGGGCAATGGCGGTCTGGTCGATCTTGCGGTACAGCTCGGGGGTGGACACGCCGAAATCGGGCTTGCACACCACAATGACGCAGTCCTTGGGCATATCGGGCAGCTTTCTCAGCCGCTCGCCCCGGCCCTCCACCATGGCGGTGCCACAGAGGACGCAGAAGGGCACATCGCTGCCCACCTGGGCGCCCAGCTCTGCCAGAGCCATAATGGAGAAGGGATAATCAAAATGGGCATTCAGCGCCCGGAGCACTGCTGCCGCGTCGGCACTGCCGCCGCCCATACCGGCCTGGGAGGGAATACGCTTGGTAATCCGGATGGCGATGCCGCCCAGATCCTTTTTGGAGAATTCCTGGAATACCTCCGCGGCCTTCCAGGCAAGGTTACTGCTGTCGCAGGGGATGCCTTCCCTGTCGCACGCCAGGGTCCAGGGCTTGCCGGTGCCCACATCGATTTCGATGTCATCCCGGATGGAAACGGTCTGCATCACGCTCTGGAGGTTGTGGTAGCCGTCCTCACGCTTGTCCAGAACATCCAGCGTCAGATTCAGCTTGGCGAAGGCGCCTTCGTAAAGAGTAGTCATAAAATAAAGATTCCTTTCTGTGGAGCTTTTTCGCTATTATACCGCCTCCGGGGAAAAAATGCAACGGATGGTTTTGCTCTGGCGGGAATAATCTCTTGATTTTGGGACAGAATACCTTCGATCCATATAAGAAACGGAGGTTTGATCATGGATACCATCGCATTGCTTCTGGCCATCATCGGCGGTCTTAACTGGGGACTGGTGGGACTGTTCAAATTCGACCTGGTTGCCTGGCTATTCGGCGGACAGACCGCGCTGCTGGCCCGGGTGGTGTATATCCTGGTGGCGCTCAGCGCCCTGTGGTGCATTACCCTGCTGTTCCGCAAGGACAGACCCTGCTGCGGAGAATAAGATCATCGGGGGGCTGTAAAATAACCCCCTAAGCACAAGCAGGCTGCACCTTGGTGCAGCCTGCAAAAATATGTAGAGAAACGGCTGCAACCGGTTGAGGCTGCAGCCGTTTTGTAGTATCATAAAGTTCCCACACCAGATGAAAACTAC
>JAFVMW010000027.1 GCA_017506735.1 Oscillospiraceae bacterium
CCGCTCGGCAATCTCCGATTGCCGCCTCGTAACCACACCATATTTCCCAAAATCCGCCCATCGAGGTCGGATTTTGGGTCGGGACGTCGAGGACGCCGTCCCCTACGGTATCATCGAAACACCTCGCCAAACTCCAATTTAACGAGCAACGCTGTGTTCGAGCGGTTTTTACTCGCCGGGCAACTGCAAACGCACCTGCGCACGAATTGTCAGCGGCGACTCGCCGCCAAACTCCAATTTATCTCTCTTTTTCCTTCCCTTCCCCGTCCTCCATCAGGTCGGCCAGGGTGATGCCGTCGAAAAAATCGTCGATCAGCTTTCCCAGCCGATCCCACATGGCACGGCTGGGGCAGTTCCGGCCGCAGTCCGCGTCGCAGGCCACCGGGGCCAGGTCGCCCTCGGTGAGCCGGAGGATGGAGCCCACGGTATACGCCTCCGCAGGGCGGTTCAAGCGGTATCCGCCGTTTTTGCCGTGGGAGGCATCCACCAGGCCGCCCTTGCTCAGCAGGCCCATGATGGACTCCAGATATTTCCGGGAAATCCCCTCACTTTCGGCGATGTCCTTCAGGGGGATGTAGCCCCCCTGCTCCTGCCGGGCCAGGGCAGTCATGACCCGAAGGGCGTAGCGGCCCTTGCTGGATACGATCATGGCTCAGTCCTCGCCGTGGACGGCATCATGAAGCTCGTCGTGGTCCAGCTCCGGGAAATCCGCGGGATCGTAGGGGATGTTGTTCTTGTCGAAGTAGTCCTTCAGGGCGTTCTTGATGGCCTCCTCAGCAAGAACCGAGCAGTGCATCTTATGGGCAGGCAGACCGTCCAGGGCTTCGGCAACAGCCTTGTTGGTAAGGGCCATGGCCTCGTGGATGGACTTGCCCAGAATCATCTCCGTGGCCATGGAGGATGAGGCAATGGCGCTGCCGCAGCCAAAGGTCTCGAACTTCACGTCCCAGATGATGTCATCCACAATTTTCAGATAAATCTTCATAATATCGCCGCACTTGGCGTTGCCCACCTCGCCGATGCCGCTGGCGTCCTCGATGGAGCCCACATTCCGGGGGTGCATAAAATGATCCATTACTTTTTCACTGTACAGAGCCATAATATATCGTTCTCCTTTAATCTGTAATTCTATGGTCAGAGTGGAGCGTTGAGATTGGAGATATTCAGAACTTCTTGATTTCCACGCTTCACGCTCCAATCTACAGTCTTAAATGATATACTGCCGCTTACCGCTTTCCAGATCCTTCCACACCGGGCTCATGTTCCGCAGAAGAGTGACCACTTCGGGGACGACCTTCAGAATGTGATCGATTTCTTCTTCGGTATTTTCAGCGCACAGGGACAGCCGCAGGGAGCCGTGGGCGATCTCATGGGGACGGCCGATGGCCAGCAGCACATGGCTGGGGTCCAGGCTGCCGCTGGTGCAGGCGGAGCCGGAGCTGGCGCAGACACCGTTGGCATCCAGCAGCAGAAGCAGCGCCTCGCCCTCGATGCCCTCGAAGCAGAAGTGGACGTTGCCGGGGAGCCGGTTCACCGGATCGCCGTTGAGGACACTGTGGGGGATTTGGGACAGACCGGCGATGAGCTTATCCCGAAGGGCGGTGACCTTCTCGGTATGCTCTGCCATGTGGGCCACAGCCTCCTCCAGGGCGGCTGCCATGCCCATGATGCCGGGCAGATTCTCGGTGCCGGGCCGCTTGCCCCGTTCCTGTCCGCCGCCGTGGATCAGATTGGCAGGGGCCAGACCCCGGCGGATATACAGCACGCCCACGCCCCGGGGGCCGTGGAACTTGTGGCCGGACAGGCTCAGCATATCCACCCCGTCTGCCTTCACGTTGATGGGCAAATGACCCACCGCCTGGACTGCGTCGGTGTGGAAGAGAACCCCGGCCTCCTTGCAGACCGCACCGATCTCCCGGATGGGCAGGATGGAGCCGATCTCGTTGTTGGCGTACATACAGGTCACCAGGCAGGTATCGGGCCGGATGGCCTGACGAACCTGATCGGCGGTGACGTTGTGGTCCTGGGACACATCCAGCAGGGTGATTTCGAAGCCCTCCTTCTCCAGGGCCTTCAGGGTGTGGAGCACGGCGTGATGCTCAAAGGCGGTGGAAATGATGTGCTTTTTCCCATTTCGAAGGCCATAGGCCCCGGCGGAACGGATGGCCATATTGTCGGCCTCGGTGCCGCCGGAGGTGAAATAGACCTCCCGGGGCGTGCAGCCAAGAACCTTCGCGATCCGCTCCCGGGCATCCTCCAGGGCTTCCTTGGCACGCTGGCCGGCGGAATGGAGGCTGGACGGATTGCCGTAGATGGTATCAAAGTAAGGCAGCATGGCATCCAGGGCGGTTCTGCTCACCCGGGTGGTGGCTGCGTTGTCAGCGTAAACTTGCATTGTTTAACCCTCCAATTCAGTAGGTTGGTGTGTAATAAAAGGATAACACGTTTTGCCTACCATGTCAATAGGTAAATAAAAAATACCAGCGGCAAATTGAAGTTTGGCGAGGTGTTTCGATGATACCGTAGGGGACGGCGTCCTCGACGTCCCGACCCAAAATCCGACCTCGATGGGCGGATTTTGGGAAATACGGTGTGGTTACGAGGCGGCAATCGGAGATTGCCGAGCGGGTCGTCGA
>JAFVMW010000028.1 GCA_017506735.1 Oscillospiraceae bacterium
ACCCAAAATCCGACCTCGATGGGCGGATTTTGGGAAATATGGTGTGGTTACGAGGCGGCAATCGGAGATTGCCGAGCGGGTCGTCGAGGACGCCGACCCCTACGATGGGTTATTCCACGCTCCCCTACAAACTCCAATTTGACTGCCCATGCTGTTGTCGAGCGTGGTGCTCCGCGCAGCGAATCCAAAATCCCAATGATTGCCGGTGGAAATCATACCGATACAAATTGAACTCGCAGGGCGTTTTCCGGCGCAATAACACACGAATTGTCAGCGGCGACTCGCCGCCAAACTCCAATTTCCCCCATTCAAAACAGGAAAACCGTCCCGGATGATCCGGGACGGTTTCCATGCATAAACGAAAATAAGAGAGAGGTAGGAATTAATCAAAAACAATGGAGGCCAATGTGGTTCCTGCATTTCCGCATCGACCTTACACCTACATGATACCGTGGATTTTTGAACGGGATGTGAATAAATGGAAAAGAAATTATGGAAATTTCTTTGGGAAACAGACAGAAAATGGCCGCCGCGGAATTGCGGCGGCCATGGAATGGGAAAAATCAGTTGGTCTTTGCCCGGAACAGGAAGGTGACGATCTGGCCTCTGGTGCAGGTGCGGACGGGTCCGAACAGACCGTTGCCCACGCCCTGGGTCACACCGTTCTCCACGGCCCACAGCACGGGGGCGTAGAAGTAATCGCTTTCAGCCACATCGGTGAAGGTGTTCTCGGTGGTCTCGGGAGCGGGGGAACCGTTGGCACGCCACAGGAAGGTGACGACCTGGGCACGCTGGCAGGACAGGTTGGGGCCGAAGGTGGTGGCGCTCATGCCCTTGGTGATGTTCTTCTCCACGGCCCACAGAACAGCCTTGTAGAACCAGTCATCGGAGGTCACATCCTCGAAGGGATTCTCGCTGGAGGTGGGCTCGGGGGAGCCGGCGGCACGCCACAGGAAGGTGACGATCTGGGCTCTGGTGCAGTCGCGCTCGGGGCCGAACTTGCCTGCGCCCACGCCCTGGGTGATGTCATTCTCCACAGCCCACAGGACAGGCTCGAAGTAGTACTGGCTGGGGCTCACGTCCACGAAGGGGGTCAGCTCAGGCAGACCGGCCAGGAGCAGCTCAGCGATGACAGCATGACCGGCTGCGTTGGGGGTGAAGTCCATGTTCTTGGGAGAAAGACTTGCGTTGCACAGGTTCTCAGTGCTGGTGTTGAAGTAGGAGTACAGATCGACGACGGTGTAGTCGGTGGCGGCCAGTGCCTCGTTCAGCTTCTGCAGGCCCTGATCCAGCTTGGGAACCACCAGAGCGTACATACCGCCCAGGTTCTTGTAGGGGTTATACTGGTTGGTGATGACGATGGCGGCATTGGGATTGATGGCCTTGATGGCGGCCATGACAGCGTCCACCATAGCCATGGCGTTGTCCATGGCGTAGCTGAACTCTTCGCTCTCCAGGTAGGGGGGGATGCCCTCGTTGGGGTTGCCGTTGAACACATCCAGAGCGATGGCCACCAGGTTCATGAACTTGGGATCGGTCATGCTGGGGTTCTTCAGAATCTCCATCAGCTCAGCGGAGGTGAGGTCAGGATCGTACTCGGCGTTGTAGGACTCCAGAGCCTTGGCGAACACCAGATCGATGGTGTCGTGGACCACGCAGGTGATGGTGATCAGGTTGGCCCGGGCCAGGTCCTCGGTGATCTCACCGGACTGAACCTGCTCCAGCAGGGCGGCGGCAGTCATGCCGTCCTTGGCATGGTTCACAAGCTCGGCGCCGATGGCATCGGCCACCAGCTGGGCATAGCTCTTTTCGCCTTCGGGCAGATCCTCGCCGGCGGCGATTTCGTCACCCAGAGCGACGTAGACATACTTGCTGCCCGCGGCGCTGGCGCACAGAGCCATGGACAGAATCATGCAAAGACACAGGACAATGCTGATAAGCTTTTTCATGTATTGTTGCCTCCTAATATTTTTTTGCCCATCTATTTTATCATAACAATGGAAGGGTTGCAAGATTTTTGATGGATTTCCAGCAATTTCATTGGAGAAAGGTAAATTGGGGTTTATAGGGCACAAAGCCTCCCCTTTGAGGGGAGGTGCCCAGTGCGCACACTGGGCGGAGGGGTGAAAGCCTACAGAACGGAAGTAGTGCAGCATTGCCACCTTTCACCCCTCAGAGGGGAGCCTTTGGCTTGCCAAACGCCAATTTACAGAACCAGCCGGACCCCATCGGGGTCCGGCTGGTGTGGGAGCTTATCTGTGGAAGGCCCGGTAGAGGAAGGTGACTACCTGGCCTCTGGTGCAGGGGTTGTTGGGGCTGAAGGCTGTGGGAGAGGTGCCGGAGGTGATGCTGTTCTCCACGGCCCAGAGGACGGGCTGGTAGTAGTACACGCCCTGGGCCACGTCGGAGAAGGGGTTGTCCCATTCCGCAGGAGCCGGTTCTCCAAGGGCACGCCAGAGGAAGGTGACAACCTGGGCACGGGTGCAGGTGGTGTTGGGGCTGAACCGGCCGTTGCCGGTGCCGGAGGTGATGCCGTTCTCCACAGCCCAGAGGACGGCCCGGTAGTAATAATCCCCGGGAGCCACATCGGAGAAGGGATTGTCATCGGACACAGGCTCCGGCTCACCGTTGGCGCGCCAGAGGAAGGTGACCACCTGGCCTCTGGTGCAGGGGGCATTGGGGGCGAAGGTGTCCGGGCCGGTGCCGGCGGTGATGCCGTGCTCCAGAGCCCACAGAACCGGCATGAAGTAGTAGTCCGTATCCTTCACATCCGCGAAGGGATTGGAAAGACCGCAGCGCTGGCAGATGCCATCCACGAAAACATGGCCCAGAGGGGCGATGTGGTTGCGGTACTCCACCTCGCCGCATTCACAGCGGACCTGGGTGTAGCCGGGATCGGAACAGGTGGGCTCCACGATCCGCTCGGTGCGGAAATCGTGGACATGGACAGCAGGCGGCAGCTCCCGGCTTTCAAAGGCATCGCAGCGGACGCAGTCCCGGCGCTCCTCGCCGGGTTCCTCGGTGGCCTCGGTGAACACATACCACTGGCCCCATTCATGGCCCAGGGCAGGGATCTGACCGTCCGTATAGGAATCGCCGCATCCGGCGCAGGTCCAGACGGTCTGGCCGGGGGTGGTGCAGGTGGGCTCGGTGGTTACGGGGGTGTAGCTGTGCTCGCCGGTGGAGGGGACGGCGTTGCTGGCGTAGCGCATACCGCAGTCGATGCAGGTCCAGACATCGTAGCCGTCGGTACAGCAGGTGGGGGCAACGATCTCCACCTCATTGGCATCGCAGCAGTGGCCCCAGAGGCCTTCGGAGCAGACCTCCTCATAGCGCACGTTGTAAGCGCCCATGGTGCCGGTCCAGTCATTGAACTGATCGGCGAAGCGGTACCAGTTGTTGGGATAGCGGGAGAAGGTATAGCGCAGGAAGGCCATTCCTTCAAACACCAGCTCACCGAAGGCAGGGACATCGCCCTGGAAATGGATGGTGCCCAGGTTCCTGCAATAGTAGAAGGCCTTGTCGCCAACCTCTGCCAGTGTGGCAGGCAGGGAGATCTCCGTCAGACCGGCGCAGCCGGCAAAGGCCCGTTCGCCAATGGTGGTGAGGGTGGTATAGGTGTCTAAGTGATAGAACAGAATCTCTGTCAGCCGGGCGCAGTTCTCAAATGCGCCGGGGGCCAGTGCGGTGACAGTTCCGGGTACGGCGAACTGACCGCCCCGGGCGGCAGGGAAACGAACCAGGGTTGCCATATCCTCAGAATACAGCACGCCGTTCACGGCCCGGTAGGTGTCATTCCCCTCTGCCACGGAATACCACGCCACATTGGTGCTGCCTGCAAAGGCATCGGGGGCGATGTCCGTGACAGACCCGGGGAGGGATACCTCCGTCAGAGACGGGCAGCCGGCGAAGGCCCTGTCGCCGATCCCGGTGATTCCCTCTTCAATGACCAGAGCGGTGAAGGGGGAAGCGGCCCAGGGGGCAGGCTCGTCACCTGCGGAGATCTCTCCGGTGCCGGAAAAGACCAGGGTATTGCCCTCCAGGGTCCAGGAAATGCTGCCGATGGTGCCGGAGCTGTGGGCATACTGCTTCAGACCGCAGCCTTCACAGACGCGGCAGCCAATGCCATCCCCCTGGTCGCTCCAGGTGCCGAAGCTGTGGGGAAGCTGGGGCTGGAAGGCGGTGTACCGGCTTGCGCCGCACCAGCATTCTTCCAGGGTATAGCCCTGGCTGGCGCAGGTGGGATCAACGGTCCGGGAGCTGTAATCGTGGGGATGGGTGTCCTCGCTGCCGATGGGACGAGTCCAGGTTTTCAGGCAGATGACGCAGTACCGGGACTCGGTTTCGCCGTTCCCATCGCTCCACCAGCCGGAGTAACAGTGCTCCTTCACGGTGTAGGTTTTCACATTCTCATAGCGGACGCCGCATTCGCAGGTGAACACATCCCGGTCGGGAATCTGGCAGTCGCCGCTTTCCACAGATTCTCCGGAGAAGCTGTGGATGTGTCCGGTGTCCACGGGAACCCAGGTCAGTACGCCGTCAAAACCGCCCACATTCAGACTGTCCCGGCCCTGCCAGCCTTCAAAATCCTTGGGATAATAGCAGGTGGCACAGACTTTTTCGAAGGCATCGGTGCTCATCCGGGGAATATCGCACTGGAAGTGGATGGAAGACAGGCCGGTGCAGCCCAGGAAAACTCTGCTGTCCACGGAGGTCACAGAAACGGGCAGGGTTATATCCACCAGACCGGTGCAGTCCGAGAAGGCGTAGTCATCGATGTAGGATACATTTGCCAGGTCAACGCCGGTGATTTTGTCGCAGCCTTCAAAGGCGCTGTCGGCAATGGTGATCACCGGGAAGGGAACCGTGAAGAAGCCTGCCTTTCCTGCCGGGCAGCACAGCAGCTCCGTCAGATCCCGGGTGTAAACCACGCCGTCGATGGAGCAGAACCAGGGATTCTCCGGGTCAATGTGGATGGCCTCCAGAGAAGTGCAGCCCGGGAAGGGGGCCACGAAACGCTCCACAGAGGCAGGCAGATTGATGGAGGAAAGGCTTTCGCATCCGGCGAAGGCATCGGCGTACACGCCGGAGATGGGGCCCCGGATGGTCACATTCTTCAGGGAATAGCAGCGGTCAAAGGTCTTCATCGGGATGTAGGGAACACCGGCACCCACCACCGCGGACTCCAGAGCGTCGCAGAGGCCGAATGCATCCTGACCCAGCTCGGTGACGGAGTCGGGAATGACAATCTGCTTCAGGGACTGGCAGGCGTAGAAGGCCTTTTCGCCGATGGAGGTGACGGATTCGGGAATGGTCACCTGCTCCAGCTTGACCCAGCTGCTGAAGGCATGGTCGCCGATGGCGGTGATGCTGCTGCCCAGATCCAGGCTGATGATATTATAGCACTCGTCAAAGGCAGAATCCTCCACCTCTGTCACGGAATGCGGAATGGCCAGGGAGGTCAGACCGGTGCAGCCCCGGAAGGCGCTTGCGCCGATGGACTCCAGTCCCTCGGGCAGGGACAGGCTGGTCAGGTTCTCCAGACCGGAAAAGGCACACTCGCCGATCCGGGTCAGGCTTTCAGGGAAGATTACCACGCTCAGATCGTCGCAGTAATACAGGGCGTAGGCACCCACGGAGGTCACGCCGTCGGCCAGGATCAGGGTATTGACGTTTTCATACCGCCAGCCCGGCTCCTCCAGGGTGGAGTAATCCCACATATCGCCGGTGCCCAGGATGGTCAGCACGCCCTGGTCGCTGAGCTGCCAGGTCAGATCATCGCCGCAGGTGCCGGAGGTGGCAGGCTCATAGCCGCCGGGGGCGCTGCCGTCATGGGGCTCCCAGGTCAGGTGGCCACCCAGAAATGCCTTGGCGCTTTCCCATTTGGTACTCCACCGGGGATAATAGACGGTGGCAGTGACACCGGCGAATTCTTCGCCGGCGGCAAAGGTGGGCATTTCGCCCATGAACCAGATCTCCAGCAGACCCTCGCAGGCACGGAAGGCGTAGCTGCCCACGGTGATCAGGGTATCCGGCAGAACCACCCGGGACAGCGTATAGCAGGAGTCAAAGGCACCGTAGCCGATGGATATCAGGCGGTTGCCAAGATCGATGCTGCGCAGCTTGATGCATCGGTAGAAGGCATTGAAACCAACGAAGGCCAGATCCACAGGCATCCGGATGGAGGTCAGGTTGATGCATTCGTAAAAGACTCTGGGGCCGATGGTGGTGACCGAGTCGGCAAGCCAGACCTCCTCCAGATTGTCGCAGTCCGCGAAGGCGTTGCCGCCCAGGCTGGTGACGCCCTCTTCCACCACCACCTTCCGGATCTGATCCCGAAGGCTGACCCAGGGAATGGGGTTGCAGTCGCCCAGATCGAGCATTTCACCCTCGCCGGAGATGGTCAGGGTGCCGTCGGAATCCAGAACCCAGTCCAGCCCGGTGGGCCAGATTTTACCCTGGCGGACGGTTTCCGCGGCAGGGACAGCTTCCGCTCCGACAGGAACGGGCAGCAGGGTGCCCACCAGAACGAAGCACAGCACCAGGCAGAACAGCTGCTTCCAGGTGTGTTTCATATATAATCACTCTCTTTCCGGGCGACCGCAGAGCGCCCTGATTTTCTGATTCTATTATACAGAATTGGCAGATAAAGTCAATTCAAGAACCGGAACAGAACCAGGGCCACGGATGAACCGTGCCCCTGGTTTGCAGGTTTTACTTGGCAAAAGCCCGATAGAGGAAGGTGACAACCTGACCTCTGGTGCAGGGACTCCCGGGGGCGAAGGTGGTGGCGGAGGTGCCGGAAGTGATTCCGTTCTCTACGGCCCAGAGGACGGGCTGATAATACCACTGTGCCTCGGGAACATCGGTGAAGGGGTTGTCCTGCGTTCCGGGTGCGGGCTGACCCATGGCTCTCCACAGGAAGGTGACTACCTGATCTCTGGTGCAGGGGTTGTTGGGAGCGAAGGTGGTGGCGGAGGTGCCTGCGGTGATGCCCTTCTCCACGGCCCAAAGCACGGCATCATAGAAGTAGTCGCCCTGCTTCACATCGGTGAAGGGATTGTCATGCTGGCCGGGTGCAGGCTTGCCCATAGCTCTCCAAAGGAAGGTCACAACCTGCGCACGGGTGCAGGTGGCGTTGGGTGCGAAGGTGGTGGCACTCATGCCGGAGGTGATGCCGTTCTCCACAGCCCAGAGGACAGGTGTGTAGAAGTAATCCTGCTTCGCCACATCGGTGAAGGGATTGCTGTCGGGTTTTTCCACGATGCCGTCAAAGGGAACCCACTCCACATCGTGCTGGCTGCGGAGCTCCTCGGTCCAGGTGGGATTGTTCTCCGGGTAATAGACCTTCGCAGGGTTACTGGCCAGGGCGCTGCTGTCCATCTCCGGGGCATCCCCAAGGAAATAAATGGCTTCCAGTGCGAAGCAGTCTGCGAAAGGCAGTTCACCGATCTTTTCCACGCTGGCAGGAATGATGACCGTCTTCAGATTGCTGCACTGACTGAATGCAAAACTGGTGCTGAAGGCCGCGCCTTCGAATACCAGATGGGTCACGCCCTCAGGGATATACAGATCCACCAGACCGTCACAGCCGCTAAACGTATAGCCGGTGATAACGGGAAGATTCCAAAAATCGATATTCGTCAGTGCGTCGCAGTCTGCAAAGAGGTGGAAGCCAAGGCCCTTCAGACTGGGCAGCTCGGGGATGATGATTTCCGTCAGAATGCCGCAGCCGGCAAATGCGTAGTTATCTGCGCTCTGAAGGCCGGAGGGAAGCCGGATGGAAACCAGACTGTCGCAGTTGCGGAACGCGGATTCCCAAATGTTGGTTACGGTGTCGGGGATTTCGACCCGGGTCAGACCGGAGCTGTTGAAGGCGGATACACCGATGTGCAGCAGACCTTCGGGCAGTGCGATTTCCTTCAGGCTGGTACAGCCGGAGAAACAGGAATCGTCAATGGCGGTCAGGGTGCTGGGGAAGCTTACTGCTGTCAGGGCGGTGTGGTTCCACAGTGTGGCAACACCGGTGCTTGTAACACCTTCGGTGAACACCACGGTTTTGACCATGGGGCGGTAACTCTCCCAGGGGCAGCTCCAGCCCCAGCTGGAGGGGTTGTCCATGGGCAAGGGACCGAGTCCATCGGTGCTGATGGTCAGCGTTCCGGTTGTGGGATCGAAGGTCCAGGTTCCGTGGGTACCGTATGCGCCGCTGTCTTTCAGGGAGTCGATTGTTTTCCATGTGATATTGCCGCCGTAGTTCAGCAGCACGTCGGCAGTCCAGCCCATTTTGTCTTCAGAATAGTAGCAGGTGGCGGTAAGGCCGGCAAAGGTGTCCTCCGCAAAGACCGGCGCGTCTCCGGTGAAATACAGAGCGCGCAGGCAGTCAGCGCTGGCGAAGCAGCCGCTGCCCAGCCGGGTCACACCCTCGGGCAGATGCAGCTCCGTCAGACTGGTACAGCCGGAGAAGGCATAATCGCCGATGGATTCCAGCGTGGAGGGCAGACTTACCTGAGACAGGACAAAGCAATCCGCAAAGGCATACGCGCCGATGTGGGTAATGCCTTCTCCGATGGTGACCGAACCCATTCGATCCGTATATCTGACCCAGGGAGGCAGATCAGGATAATCCGGCATGGGGCCGGTGCCGGTGATGGTCAGGGCGTTGGCGTGGATGTCAAATTCCCATTCAATGTTGCCGGGATCGGGCTCACCGGAGGGGCCGTCGCCGCAGATCCAGATGATTCTGCCGCCGTAGGGCTGCATGATCGCTTCCGTCCAGGTGGGATCGTTCTCGGGATAATAGACGGTGGCGGTCTGGCTCTGGAAGGCCTCAGATCCGAAGGTGGGAGCAGGGCCGGTGAAAATGATTTCGGTCAGACCCAGCATGGCCCGGTCGCCGTAGACGCGCAGGGTGGCAGGGAACTTCATGGTGCCCATGATATAGCTGGGGAATACGTCATTTCCCAGAACCTCCAGCCCGGCAGGCAGAGTGACCGATTCCATGGAAACGCAGTCCCTGAAGGCATCGGTCTGGATCTCGGTAACACCGTCATGGAAGTTCACTTCCGTCAGATAGCTGCACCGCAGGAAGGCCTGGGCAGGGATCACCGTTAAAGAAGTGGGGATGGTAATGGAACGCAGGCCTGTTTCCTGGAAGGCGTACATACCCATTTCCGTCAGACCATCCGGCAGCTGAATCTCTGTGATACCGATACAGTTCTGGAAAGTACCTCTGCCGATGGACTTCAGCGTGGAGGGAAGGGAAACGGATACCAGATTCTGATAGCGGAAGAAGGCAAAGTCGCCCAGTCCGGTGATGCCTTCCTCCACCACCAGATGGAGGGCGTTGTTCATGCACAGATCCCACTCGGGCCGGGGATAGTCTGCGTGGTAGGCAACGAAATCGCCGGTGTGGCCGTAGCCGGACAGGGTCAGGGTCTGGGTGGCTTCGTCAAAGTCCCAGAAGATCCGGCTGCAGGGTTCATCCGTGATCTCGGGGGCATCGCCTGTGTAGGAAACCCAGGTCACATTCCCACCGTAATCGCCCTGAATGGCAGAGTCCCAGCCCCACGCTCCGTCAGGATAGTAGGCGGTCAGCTCCGACAGCGTGAACACGTGCTCCCCGAAGGCCGGGGCGCTGCCCTGGAAAATCATGTGCTTCAGACAGGAAGCGGAGTTAAAGGAAAAGCTGCCGATTTCCGTTACATTGCTGTGGACGGTGACGGTGTGGATGCCTGCGCTGCCATAGAAGGCATAGGGCTTGACCTTGCGAATGGAGCCGGGGATCACCAGGTCGGTGATGGGTTCTCCGTTCAGATACAGATCCACATTGTTACACAGGGGATTGGCGTCGGTGTCCTCAAATTCGATCTCACACCATGCCTCCAGATCGGAGATGTACACGCCCTTCAGACCCGGCAGACCGGTGAAGGCAAGCTCACCGATGTGCTCCACGGTGGAGGGGATGGTAATGGTTTCGATGGTATCATAAATGGAAGAACGGTTGTTGTAGAAAATGTACGCGCCGATATATGTGATGCCCTCTTCAAATACAACGTGCTTCACATCCGCCAGATGGCTGTGCCAGCCCTCTACGATGTAGTCCACGCTATCCTCCGTGGCACCGGTGCCGGAGAAAACAAGCGTGCCGTCGGCGTATAAATTCCAGGTGACGTTGTCGCCAAACTGGCCGGATTTGACTGGTTCCGTCTCCTGCGCCCCTGCGGTCAGTACCAGACAGAGGGAAAGGAGCAGCAGAATCGTCGCGGAAAAGAGTTTGCGTTTCATGGGGAGGCCTCCTTTTGTTATAATTTGTTACCATTGTAACATATCAGGTGTTTTTGGACAAGATGGAATCGCTTTTGTAAATCTTAATAATTCTTAAAATTTGTTTCGCACCCTGCTGCCTGTCTCCGGATATTCCTTTGATAATATAAAACCACCCTTTCCCGGTGTTCCGGAAAAGGGTGGTTGATGGTGCGGTCTTACAGTGGCTTTGTACGTTGCTTTCGAAACGTGGATGGGGCGGTATCCAGTAAATAATCTGCGGATACATTGTAAAATCTGCATAGGGTAATCAGATGACGGATGGGCATTTCGTTGGCACCACGTTCATACCGGGCGTACATGGTCTGGGAGGTTCCCAATACTTCTGCGATTTGTGTCTGCGTCAGGTCGTTGTCCTCACGCAAACCGCGCAGCTTTTCCTGAAATGTCCGCATCTGTACACCCCCATCCTAGTATATGCGGAGAAAAGATATAATGAAGCCGTGGAGTGCCACAAAAAAGAATGCGCCAAACAGAGGGCCAATCGAGAGAGCAAACCCAGGTGGCGAGAGAATGCGCAACAATGGAAGAATCAAGAAAATGATCTGATCCGAAAGCTGAGAGAAGCGAAGGCACTGAGAAATCGTGTATATTCTGTCAATATCATTCCGGCAAGATACCGGAACATTCATGCGGCATACTATTTATATGATTTCTTCAGTACCTGCCGGGAAACGGATCTGGAAAAAACCATTCAGACTATGCTGCTGGACGAGATCATTCAGAAAATGGACGAACTGATCAGACAGAATCAGGAAATTATTCTGAACCAACGGATGCAGATGGCGATGCAGGAGCGGCAGAATCGGGACATTGCGGAAAACCATCGACAGGAAATGAAACGGCTGGCAAGCATGGAACGGAACCAGGAGCTGCAAATGGATTACCAGAATATGATTGCCCGGAATCAGGAGGTTACAAACTTCTTCCTTGCCGCCGATTATCTGAGAAAACGCTGAAAATGAAACAAAAAATCCCCGGAACGGCCTGAAACCTGTTCCGGGGATCGCTTTTTAGAAATTACTCTTCCCAGTTGTGCCAGATGTTCTGCACATCGTCGTCATCTTCCATGATGTCGATGAGCTTTTCCATCAGCTTATACGGGTAAACGAGCAGATTGCGGTAGAAACCGAACTTTTTCGCGATAAAACAGCCGCTTCTGTCGGCGTATTTTTGCCTCTGTCCATCACAACGGATTTGGGCATCTATATAATAACAGAAGGGCAGCGCAAATGCAATATCAAAGCCACCGTTGAACAAGGATGACACAACTTTTGTATACAAAACACGCGGGATTTGAACTGGTTAGAACTGCTTTTGAACAACTTTTGAAGTGTATTTTTCAATCTACACTCATCTAAAAAAGTGGGCGTCCATGCCCTCCCTTTCCTCCGGATATTCTCTATAATAAGGCCATAAAGAACAGGGCAACACAAAGCGCCGGTTCAAATAAAACATTTGGAGGAAGCAAAAATGAAGGTTAACATGTTTGAGCACACCATTGTGCTGACTAAGAAGGAAATGACTGCTGCCAGCCACTATGGCTCCGATGTCTACAAGGAACTGCAGAATGCGCGCCGCGACTATCCCGGTTACGAGGTTGTCATTGTAACCAGAACAGTAAAGACTCAGCGTGAGACTTATAAAGGTCTTACCTACGAATACATGGAGAAATATATCAAGGCCCATGACGATGAAGAGAAGTCTATCTGGACAGAATATATGCTGTTACGCGGTACTCCTATTAACCCCGCAGATGAGCTTCCTGTGGCTTATACATATAGCCAGATGAAAGTGTGGTTCCTGAACACGTATAAAGACATTGCAGAGTTCTATAAGAACATTGCTTGAGTAAAGGAGGACAAGACAATGAAAAATACCCTGCGTTTTGACCACGATGCACGGTGCATCGTGATGGACCGGACCTTCTACAAGAACTCTTTCAACATCCGGTTTGAGGAATATGCAATGTTGCAGCGCGCCCGTCAGGACTATCCCACATATACCCCGGTGATTAAGCGCATCAAACGGAACCCCAACATGGAAACCTATAAGGGTTTGACTTATGCCTACATGGAGCGGTATATTGAAGGTCATGATAATGCAAAAGCCAACATGGCAGAGTACAGAGAACTGCGGTTGATTTCTGAATGCCATTGCAAGGCGCGCCGCTACCCTAAAGTCAAACAGTGGTTTCTGAAGAAATACCCTGAGGTTGAAAAGTTCGAAATCGAAGAATCCGACAACAGAGCCACCACGAAAATCAGTGATAGATATGAAGCAGTTATGGCTCCGCTGATCAGAGAAGATACGGAAGATGATGAATATCCTCTGGCGGGATAGTATAAGTACCGGATATACAACGATGGGGCTGTAAAATAACCCCCTAAGCACAAGCAGGCTGCACCTTGGTGCAGCCTGCAAAAATATGTAGAGAAACGGCTGCAACCGGTTGAGGCTGCAGCCGTTTTGTAGTATCATAAAGTTCCCACACCAGATGAAAACTAC
>JAFVMW010000082.1 GCA_017506735.1 Oscillospiraceae bacterium
GACTTCCTTGACGGCCTGAGCCACGTTGGGAGTCACGGTGCCGGCCTTGGGAGAGGGCATGAGGCCCTTCGGGCCCAGAACCTTACCCAGACGGCCAACGATGCCCATCATGTCGGGGGAAGCAACGACGACGTCGAACTCGAACCAGTTCTCCTTGGTGATCTTCTCAACCAGGTCCATGCCGCCGACATAGTCAGCGCCGGCTGCCTTGGCCTCTTCGACCTTGGCGTCCTTGGTGAAGACCAGCACGCGGCGGGTCTTGCCGGTGCCGTTGGGCAGAACGACAGCGCCGCGGACCTGCTGGTCAGCGTGACGGGAGTCAACACCCAACTTGATGTGCAGCTCGACGGTCTCGTCGAACTTTGCGGAAGCACCCTTCACAACCAGGTCCAGGGCTTCAGCGGGTTCATACTGAACGGAGCGGTCAATCAGCTTGGCGCTCTCCTGATACTTTTTACCTCTAAACAATGTAATATCCTCCTTATCGTGGTGATGCGGAATAATCCTCCCACATTACCGGGCTTGTCTGCGCCCGGAAAAGCAAATAATCAATCAGTCAACAACGCTGACGCCCATGGAGCGGCAGGTACCCTTAACCTGGGAAATAGCGGACTCCAGGGAGACGCAGTTCAGGTCGGGCAGCTTGGTCTTGGCGATCTCAGTAACCTGAGCCATGGTGATGGTGCCGACCTTGTTCTTGTTGGGAACGCCGGAACCGCCGTTCAGGCCGATGGCCTTCATAACCAGCAGGGGGGTGGGGGGAGTCTTGGTGATGAAGGTGAAGGAACGGTCCGCGTAGACAGTGATGACGACGGGGATCTTGTAGCCTTCCATATCCTTGGTGCGGGCGTTGAACTCCTTGATAAATGCGGCGATATTCACACCGTGCTGACCCAGAGCGGGGCCGACAGGGGGAGAAGCAGTTGCCTTAGCGGCATTGATCTGCAGCTTGATGATACCAGTGACTTTCTGTGCCATTGTAAAGCACCTCCAAATTAAAATGTGGTAGTATGCGCTCTTGCGCATTTTTTGCGGGGCGGTCATGCCCCTCCCACGTCACGACCGGGAAATCAATTACCCGATCCGATGCGTTTATTGGGATTTATACTAATTTCTGAATAAAATCATTCCGGACCCAGCGAGGATAAAGCCTGCCAGAAAAGGCCGACAACGCAGATGGGTTGACGCCCATCAAGGCGGAGAACACCTTCTGGCGGGATTCAGACCGGTGGGGGCGAAGGATTTTGTCAGGAATTAGTATCAAGCTCCACTGCGTCCAGAGGCAGGGAGAGCGGAATTTGACGGTTGAACATTCTGACGGACAGGTGAACCAGCTGGGCGTCCAGATCGATGTCGTCCACAACGGCGGTCTGGCCGGTGTAAACGCCTTCGTAGATCTTGACGGTGTCGCCGATCTTGTAGTCGAGAATGATCTCGCGCTTTTCCATGCCCATGGCGTAAACCTCTTCCTGGGACAGGGGGATGGGCTCCTTGTTTGCGCCGGAGTTATCCTTGTTCATGGTATCGCCCAGGAAACCGGTGACACCGCGGATATTCTTGATCAGATGCCAAACCTCGTTGGTATAGATCATCTTCACCAGCACATAGCTGGGGAAGAGCTTGCGCTCATAGGTTTTCAGTTCGCCCTTCTCCGTCTTTTCGGTGACGGTTTCGGTGGGGATGGAAATGACCAGGATCTGATCCTGGAGATGACGGTTTTCAACCGTCTTTTCAATGGTGGCCTTGACCGTATTCTCGTAGCCGGAATAGGTCTGGATGACATACCATTTTGCGTCTGCCATGGCGTTACCTATCAGTGATTGTGAACCAGGCTGATCAGACCGTTGATGCCAACCTGAGCAACATAGTCAAACAGCCAGATGAATGCGCCGACGACCAGAACACAGCAGGCGACAACCAGAGCGTTCTTCAGGACCTGCTCCATGGTGGGCCAGACGACCTTCTTCAGCTCGCTGCGCAGCTCGCGGAAGAACTTGCAGGTCTTGCCCCAGGTTCTCTTGAACCAGTTTTCCTTCTTGACTTCTGCCATTTTAGGTGGGCCTCCTTACTTGGTCTCGTTGTGAGTGGTGTGCTTTCTGCAGAATCTGCAGTACTTCTTCATTTCGAGACGGTCGGGGTCATTCTTCTTGTTCTTCATGGAATTGTAGTTTCTCTGCTTGCACTCGGAGCATCTCAAAGTGACTTTAACGCGCATAACGGCACCTCCTTAAAAATTGCCTCCCTGTATCACTTCGTCTATAGAAAAAATTTAGTCGGGCTTAACTACAAAAGCCGCACCGAAGCTGAAAAAGGCGCATAAAAAAAGCCCTTTTTCACAGGTAGGGCTATCATATCACGGGGGGAGGGGAATGTCAACAATTATTTTCGTTGATTTTTGCCTGTTTTGCGGTATAATGGGGGTAAATCTTACAATGAATCGAGGATGAAACAATATGAAGAGAATTATGGCAATCGACTACGGCGACGCCCGGACCGGCGTGGCTGTTTCCGATCTTCTGTGCTCCATCGTGGGCACCACCACAGTAATTCCCAGCCGGAACGCGGACAAGGCATTGGCTGACCTTGTCCGTATGGCCCGGGAGCAGGAGGTGGGCACCATCGTTGTGGGTCTGCCCCGGAACATGGACGGCTCCGAAGGCCCGAGAGCGGAGCTGTGCCGGGCCTTTGCCGGACGGCTGGGTGAGATGACCGGACTGGAGATCGTCATGTGGGATGAGCGCCGCACCACCGTGGAGGCCCACAACATCCTGTCCGAGCATAACTACCATGGCAAAAAGCGGAAGAACACGGTGGATGCGGTGGCCGCTTCCCTGATCCTGGAGGGCTATCTGAATTATCGCTCCCGGTAACGGAGCTCCCGGACTCCGCAGACCAGAAACAGGACGCCCAGAGCCTTCCGGGCCAGCTCCAGATCAAGCCTGGTGTGGAGATATGCCCCCAGAAAGGCTCCTGCCAGTCCGCCTGCCATGGCGGTGCCGGTCAGCGCAAGGTCCGGCCGGGCCTTTCGGAACCGGAACAGGCTTGCGCAGAGGGCGCAGGGGAGGAAGAACATCAGATTCATCAGCCTTGCCTGGGCCGGGTCCGTACCCACCACCAGGGTCAGCCACAGCATGAGCAGACTGCCGCCGCCCACCCCCAGGCCGGAGAGGAATCCCAGCACGCACCCTGCAAGGGCGCTGAACCACCATGTATTCACCATAAATACCGGAAGCCTCCCCACAAAAGCATGATCCCCAGCCCCCGGTGGAGCCAGGTCAGGGGAATCCTTCCCCCGAAGAACCCGGCAAGAATGCCTCCTGCGGCACTTCCTGCAAGATAAGGCCAGGCTTCACGCCAGGGAAGCTGGGACACCGGGCCACTGAGAAACAGGGTCAGCACGCTGACCGGCAGCATCACCAGAACACTGGTGGGAAACACCGCTTCTCCCGTGAGGCCGGACAGCTTTTCCAGACCCGGGATCAGCACCATCCCTCCTCCGCCGCCGAACAGGCCGTTGAGGATTCCTGCGCCCAGTCCGGAAGCGGCCGCCCCGGTGAACTGCTTTTTGTTGTGAAATTCCAAAAAATATCGCCTCCTGTGGAGAATGTGTCCACAGGAGGCGGTTTTTATACGAATTCTTGGTTAAATGGTTTCAGAGCTTACCGAGGATAAATCGTGTCAGAAAAGGCCGAGGACGACGGTGGGCTGTCGCCCACCTAGGACGAGAACGCATTATGGCACGATTTAGACCGGTAAGAATGAAACTGTTTAATCAAGAGTTCGTATTAATCCTTTGTCAAATCCAGAATGATGTGCCCGGCGATCATCAGGCCTGCCACGGAGGGCACCCAGCTGACCGAGGCAGGGATGCTCCGCCTGCCAGGGGGAGGGGCTTCCAGAGCGATGGGGGTGATGGGCTCCTCGGGAGAGAACAGCACGGTATGGTGCAGGATGCCCCGGGCCCGGAGCTCCTTTCGGATCACCCTCGCCAGAGGACAGCCGCTGGTCTTGGAGATGTCAGTGACGGCAAAGCGGCTGGGATCCAGCTTGTTGCCGGTGCCCAGAGCGCTGAGGATGGGAATCTGCCGGTCACGGGCGTTGAGAATCAGGCTGAGCTTGCAGCTGACCAGGTCGATGCAGTCGGCGATATAATCATAGTCCCGGTCAAAGAAGGCTTCCTTGTCCTCCTCGGTGTAGAGTCGGCACAGGGCTCTGACATTGCATTCCGGGTTGATGTCCCGGATTCGGGCGGCCATGGCTTCTGCCTTAAACTGGCCCAGGGTGGAGTGAAGAGCGCAGAGCTGCCGGTTGATGTTGCTCAGACCCACGGTATCATTGTCCACCAGAGTCAGGCTGCCCACCCCGGCCCGGGCCAGGGCTTCGGCGGTGTAGCTGCCCACGCCGCCGATGCCGAATACGGCCACATGGGCGTTTTTCAGCTTCTCCAGGGCAGGTCGGCCCAGAGCCATTTCTTCACGGATAAAGGGGTTGTCCATGGTATCGATTCCTTTCTGATGCAAATTCCAGGGGTGTCCCCAGGGATGGGAGGGAAGAATATTATGTGCGGAAAAAAGGCCGCTGAATCATCAGCGGCCTTTCGGTTTGTAAAATCAGTTGCCGGAGGACAGCTTCAGATTGGTCTTGACCTTATTGGTGGTCTTGACGGTCATCTGGGAAGCCTCAACCAGGCCTTCCTCCCAGGCGGTCATGTCCTTGTCACGGAGCTCGGTGATGATCAGAGCGTCGCGGTAGGATTCCTCGGACTCGCCAACGAAGTACATGACATGGTAGCCGTACTCGGTCTCCACGATGCCGGTCTCGCCCACGGTACGGGCATCATCGTTGGCCCAGTTCAGGAAGCCTTCCACATAGTTGGAGGCCAGGTGGATGTTCTCGAACAGACCGCCGGTTTCAGCGGAGGCGGTGTCGTCGGTCTTTTCAGTGACCAGAGCGGCGAAGGCCTCCTCGGTCTGCTCACCGGCCAGGAACTGGTTCAGCAGCTCCTCGGCTTCGGCCTTGGCAGCGGCCTTCTCCTCGTCGGAGTAGACAGTGGTGCCGTCCTCGCCCTTGGTGCCGCCCTCGAAGGAGACCAGCAGGTGGCGGACGTTGTTCATCTTGTAGGTGTTGTCGTTGGCCCCCAGGAACAGGATGACGTAGTAGCCGTTGGTGGTAGTGGTCTCATTGCCGTCAGCGTCGGTGGAGGTGGTCTCGTTGGCGATCATGCCCAGATCACCGACAACGCGGTCAGGATCGGCGACCCAGTCCTGCATGGTGGCGCTGATGGTGGTGTACATCTTGTTCTTCATGACGGTTGCAGCGGCGTCGTCCTTGATGTTCAGAGCCTTGATGGCCTTGTCGAACAGAACATCGGTGTTGATCTCAGCGGCCTGGGCCACCAGGGACTCAGCGGCAGCCTTTGCGGCCTCCAGAGCGGCAGCCTTCTCCTCATCGGAGTAGGTGATCTTGCCGTCCTCGCCCTGGGTGCCGCCCTGCAGGAAGTCGGTGCTGGGCAGGTAGTAGTAGTTGTAGTTGTAGGAGGTGTAGTTGAAGGGGTTCTCAGCCAGAACAGCGGCGATCTGCTCGTCGGTGTACTCCAGGGTATCGTAGTGGTCGTTGGCGTAGGCGCTGGCGATATACTGGACCTCAGCGTAGGCGCGGTAGGTCTCCTCGTTGGCACCGGCACCGTACATGCCCACCAGGTAGCTGTTCAGATCAGCGTAGCCGTAGTAGAACTGGGCGTACAGAGCGGTGGTGGACAGATTGGACTCGATGGCCTGGCGGTCCTCCTCGCTCAGGGTGTAGCCTTCGGCGATGGCCTTGTTGTAGATGGAGTAGACGGAATGGATGTTGGTGGTGGCCTGCTGGATGAAGTAATCAGCCCAGGTCAGGTTGTCAGCCTCGCTGAAGATCTGGTCGTCCAGAGCCTTGGAGCTGTCCAGGCCGGTCAGAGCCAGGTAGTCGCCCCACTGGCCCAGATAGTTGTTGATGGAATCAATGTAATAGTAGTTGAGCTCAACCGCGCTGACCTTGGTGTTGTCCACGGTGACGGCGGTGGTGTTGCGCTCAATGATGCCGCTGCTGCTGACGGCAGTGACGGCTGCGACCAGAACCAGCAGAACCAGTACTGCCACAAAGGCGATGGAGTACAGGCGGAGCTTCTTGGCTTCGTTCTGGGCTTCACGCTGCTTCTCAGTCATCTGGGCAGCGTTCTGCTCCTTGCGGAGCTGCTTCTTGTGGGATGCGCTCATTGTAAAATCAAATCCTCTCGTAATGCTATGGGTATGCCGGGGGTATTTTGGCATAGACCAAAGTATTATAGCGCAAACAGGCCCAGGTTTCAAGTAGAAATTCTTGCAGGAACGGGGATTTTTTCGGAATTTTTCCCTAGGGAACCTCTGAATAAATCGTCTGCGGCAGCTGACGGATCTTTTGACCCAACTTATCCGTTTGAAAACCGGGAAATACACAAAGTATTCCTCCGCTTTCCAAACTTCAATTTGGGCAAAAATCTCTCGCCATCTGCTCTTGC
>JAFVMW010000093.1 GCA_017506735.1 Oscillospiraceae bacterium
ACCCAAAATCCGACCTCGATGGGCGGATTTTGGGAAATATGGTGTGGTTACGAGGCGGCAATCGGAGATTGCCGAGCGGGTCGTCGAGGACGCCGACCCCTACGATGGGTTATTCCACGCTCCCCTACAAACTCCAATTTGTCGTCCTATCTCATTTGAACTTGAACCAAGGAGGCATATTATGCTGACCGTACAACAGGCAACGGATTACATTCACAGCAAATTCCGCAAGGGTGCCGCCCCCGGCCTTCACCGGGTCCGGGAATTGCTGGCCATGCTGGGCAATCCGGAAAAGAAACTGAAATTCGTCCACATTGCCGGCACCAACGGCAAGGGCAGCACCGCCGCCATGACGGCGTCCATCCTCAACCACGCAGGCTACCGGACCGGCCTGTTTACCTCCCCCTTCATCTACCGCTTCCATGAGCGCATTCAGTTCTGCGGCGAGCAGATCGGGGATGAGGATCTGGTGACGGTGGTAGAATATGTCCGGAACTTCGCTGAGACTATGGCAGAGCCTCCCACGGAGTTCGAGCTGGTCTGCGGCATCGCCATGGAGTATTACGCCCGGAAAAAGGCGGACATCGTGGTGCTGGAGGTGGGCATGGGAGGCGCGCTGGATGCCACCAACGCCATCGAATGCCCGGAGGTGGCGGTGATCACCAACATCGGCCTGGATCATACCGACGCCCTGGGCGACACCGTGGAAGCCATCGCCATGGCAAAGGCCGGCATCTTCAAGGAAAACGGCACCGCTGTGGTCTACCGTGCCTCAGAATCCGTGGAGCAGGTCTATGAGCAGGTCTGCGCGGAAAAGAACATCAGACTCCACAAGGCTGATTTTGATACGCTGGTGCGCAAAAGCCACAGCCTGGAGGGGCAGGTCTTTGACTGCGGACAGCGGAAGGACCTGTTCCTGCCTTTGCTGGGAGACCATCAGCTCCACAACGCTTCCGTGGTGCTGAGCATTGCTGACGCGCTGACCGGGCAGGGCTGGCGCATTACGGAGGAGGACATCCGGGAGGGCCTGGCCGCCGTGACCTGGCCCGGCCGGTTCGACATCGTGAGCCGGGACCCCCTGTTCATCATCGACGGCGGCCACAATCCCCAGTGCATCGAGGCCCTGGTGAAAAACATTCAGGATTATCTCGCAGGCCGCCGGGTCATTGCCCTGGTGGGCGTGCTGGCGGACAAGGACTACGGCGAGATGTTCCGCCCCGTCATGGAGCTGGTGGAGCAGTTCGTCTGCGTCACCCCCGACTCCCCCCGGAAGCTGGAAGCGAAGCTGCTGGCACAGTATCTCCGGGACAACGGCGCGAAGGCAGAGGGCTTCGATACCATGCCAGAAGGCGTAGCCGCCGCCCTTTCCCAGGCCGGCCAGGACGGCGTGGTTCTGTGCTTCGGCTCCCTCTACTCCATCGGAGATATCAAAGCCGCGCTGGATCAGATGAAGAATCGGTAAATTGGAGTTTGTAGGGGTGTTTCGATGATACCGTAGGGGCGACCAGGAGGTGAATTGCCCGAAGGGCAAGAGAAGCCACCCTGGGGTGTTGGTCGCCCGGCCTTCCCCTTTGGGGAAGGTGGCACGGCGGAACGCCGTGACGGATGAGGTGAA
>JAFVMW010000029.1 GCA_017506735.1 Oscillospiraceae bacterium
GTGCTGCTCAGATGGACGGCGCTATCCTGGTTATCGCTGCTACCGACGGCCCCATGGCTCAGACCAAGGAGCACCTGCTGCTGGCTCGTCAGGTCGGCGTTCCCGCTATCGTTGTCTTCATGAACAAGGCTGACCTGGTCGACGACGAGGAGCTGCTGGAGCTGGTTGAGATGGAGATCCGTGAGACTCTGTCCTTCTACGAGTTCCCCGGCGACGACATCCCCGTCATCCAGGGCTCCGCTCTGAACGCTCTGATCTCCGAGTCCAACGACAAGAATGCTCCCGAGTACGCCTGCATCAAGGCTCTGATGGACGCTGTCGACGAGTATATCCCCACTCCCGACCGTAAGGCTGACCAGCCCTTCCTGATGCCCGTTGAGGACGTCTTCACCATCTCCGGCCGTGGTACCGTTGCTACCGGTCGTGTTGAGCGTGGCCAGATCAACAAGAACGACAAGGTCGAAATCGTCGGCCTGCGTGACGAGAAGAAGGACACCGTCGTTACCGACATCGAGATGTTCCACAAGCTGCTGGACTACGCAGAGGCAGGCGACAACATCGGTGCTCTGCTGCGTGGCGTTGACAAGAAGGAGATCGAGAGAGGCCAGGTTCTGTGCAAGCCCGGCTCCATCAAGCCCCTGACCAAGTTCTCCGGCCAGGTTTACGTCCTGTCCAAGGAAGAAGGCGGCCGTCACACTCCTTTCTTCAACAACTACCGTCCTCAGTTCTACTTCCGTACCACCGACGTCACCGGCATCATCTCCCTGCCCGAGGGCACTGATATGTGCATGCCCGGCGACAACGTTGTTATGAACGTTGAGCTGATCACCCCCATCGCTATCGAGAAGGGCCTGCGGTTCGCTATCCGTGAGGGTGGCCGTACCGTCGGTTCCGGCGTCGTCACCGAGATCTACGAGTAATTCGTAATTCTCTGGGATAACCCTTAGATAACACCTCAAGCCCCGGTCGCAAGACCGGGGCTTTTCTTATATTCGTATTGCCTATGTGGCAAAGAAACGGCAAAGATGAATAAAATATGTTCCTTTCCGGCAAATCATAGATTTTTTGCTGATTTTAAAATTGGCAAAATGGAAAATCCATGGTAAAATAACTCCATGTGACTGAAATTGGAAGGGTGATGTGTTTTTGAAGGAATTGAAAGAAAAGATCCTGGAAGCCCTGGTTTCTGCCATGCCGATCACCGTCATCGTTTATCTGATGGCGCTGACACCGCTGTTTGAATTTTCCCGGGTGGAACTGATCACATTCACGGCAGGCGCCGTTCTTCTGGTGCTGGGCATTGGCCTGTTCAGCCTGGGCGCGGATCTGGCCATGACTCCCATGGGCACCCATGTGGGTTCCGGTCTGTCCAAACAGCGCAAGCTGGGACTGCTGCTGGCTGTTTGCTTTGTGCTTGGTATGCTGATTACCATTGCCGAGCCTGATCTGCAGGTGCTGGCCAACCAGGTCAGCGCGGTGATGAACGGAACCGTACTGATTTATGCCGTTGGCATCGGCGTTGGCGCATTTCTGCTGGTGGCGATTCTTCGGATCGTTTTCCGCAGGAGCCTGTCCAACATTCTGATGCTGTTCTATATGCTCATGTTTGCCCTGGCGCTGATGCTCTGCGTCAATGACAATATGGATCTGCTGCCCATGTCCTTCGACTCCGGCGGCGTTACCACCGGCCCCATCACCGTGCCCTTTATCATGGCCCTGGGTGTTGGTATTTCCAGCGTTCTGGGTGATCCCAGAAGCAAGGACAACAGCTTCGGCCTGGTGGCCCTGTGTTCTGTGGGTCCCATCATTGCTGTGCTGATTCTGGGAATGTTCTCCAGCAGCGGCATGGTTTACGAAGTGCCGGATTATACCGTCAGCAATGACATTCTCGGCAGCTTTCTCCATACCGCTCAGCATACCTGCAGGGAGGTCGCTGTTGCCCTGGGGCTGATTGTGGCGTTTTTCCTGATTTGCCAGGTTACCTTCCTGAAGCTGTCTTTGCGGCATCTGAAAAAAATAGCCCTGGGTGTTGCGCTTACTTATGTTGGTCTGGTGATCTTCCTCACCGGCGTCAATGTGGGCTTCATGCCCATCGGCTACAAGCTGGGTCATTCCCTGGCGACCAGTGCCAGCAGCGGTCTGCTGATCGGGTTTGGTCTGATTACCGGTGTTCTGGTGGTCATGGCGGAGCCTGCCATCCATGTGCTGAACCAGCAGGTGGATGATGTGACCGGCGGCACCATTACGAAAAAGTCCATGATGGTGGGCCTGTGCGTTGGCGTTGGCGCGTCCATTGCCCTGAGCATGATCCGCATTGTCTACGATTTTTCCCTGGTGTATTACATCATTCCCGGCTATTTTATTTCCCTGGCACTGAGTCTGTTTGTGCCGCCGGTGTATACAGCCATTGCCTTTGACTCCGGCGGCGTGGCCTCCGGCCCTATGACCTCCGGTTTTATCCTGCCCTTCGCGGTGGGTGCCTGTGTGGCGCTGCAGGGCGAGGCCGCTGTTCTTCGGGACGCCTTTGGCGTGGTGGCAGTGGTGGCCATGACTCCGCTGATTACCATTCAGCTCCTGGGCTTCCGGGGTATCATCGCTGACCGCATGGCAGAACGCCGTGCTATGAAGCGGATTCTGGATGCGGATGATCAGCAGATCATCAACTTTATGTAAGGAGGCTTCTGTCGTATGGCGAATACAGTCAATGATTCTGCAATCAAAAAATTGAAGCTCCTGTTTACCATTGTGGATAAGCCCAAGGGCGAGTTCTACATGGATGTCATCAGCCAGTTTGAGGTCAACTGCCAGATGGCCCTGTCCGGACTGGGCACAGCCCAGTCTGAGCTGGTGGATCTGCTGGGACTGAATCCCCACAAGGCGGTGATCCTCAGCGTGGTCCGGGAGGATATGGTGGAGCCCATTATGGAAACCCTGGAGGATAAGTTCCGCACCATCAAAAACGGCAAGGGCGTTGCCTTCGCGGTGCCTCTGTCCAGCATCATCGGCGTGAACCTGTATCAGTTTATGAGCAACAACCGTTTGGGGAGGGAAAACAAATGACGACGAACAACCATGAGGTGATTTTTGCCATCGTGAACGCAGGCTATGCCGAGGACGTGATGGACATTGCCCGGGAGCTGGGTGTCCGGGGCGGCACCATTCTGAATGCCAGAGGCGTTGCCCGGGAAGACGCGGCGGCCTTCTTCGGCATCACCCTCCACGCGGAGAAGGAGATTCTGATGATGGTGGTGGACAAGGACCAGCGTGATGTGGTTCTCAATGCCATCTACAAGAGAATGGGCATGGCCAAAAAGGCCCAGGGCATCGCCTTCTCCCTGCCTGTGACCGACGCAGTGGGTCTTGTGCAGAAGCAGGAAGAGAAGCCTGCTGATACTAACTCTTGATTAAACAGTTTCATTCTTACCAGTCTAAATCGTGTCATAATGCGTTCTCATCCTAGGTGGGCGACAGCCCACCGTCGTCCTCGGCCTTTTCTGACACGATTTATCCTCGGTAAGCTCTGAAACCATTTAACCAAGAATTAGTATGAGCAATAAAAAACAGCACCGCTCTTTTTCGCAGGAAAAGGAGCGGTGCCTATTTGTTTCGTTTGGGATTGTTGGTAAGGCCAAGGATATAGTCTACGGATACGTTGTAAAACAGGGACAGCCGGATCAGAACCTCTGTGGGAATGTCCCGCTGACCCAGCTCGTAGTTGCTGTAGACGCGCTGTGAGCAATTCAAATGCGCGGCTACTTCACGTTGTAATAAATCATGATCTTCCCGAAGGTCACGAATACGCTTGTACATAATATCACCTGATAGTATGATACCACAGCGCATTTTGTTCTATTGACACATAGCGCAAAACGCACTATAATACAGGCGAGGTGATGGAAAATGTCGAGCTGTAACCGGGAGTTTCTGCTGCCTTATCTGCTGAATTTATGCGCATTGCATTTGGTCGAAGAGGGAATCGAAGGGGAGATTGCCGCGTGGGAGCGTGAAAAACGGAATCTGAATCAAGACAATTTGCCCCAGCCGCCGGAGAAACCGGAATATCAGAAACTGGATGACGGAAGGCACATCGCAAGATGCCTCCTGTGTGCAATTGTGACGCTGGCTGTTGTTTGCTGGATTATCCTGAGGGCCAGGAGGCTGGGAGAGATCAATTGGGACAGTATTCTGATGATCTGTGGGATGTGGGCCGCTCTGGCAGCAATGTGGTTCTCAGCTTTGAAAAAAGAGCATCGGGCTGCCCAAATCAATGAATCTCTGGAGCGAGAATACCACCAGCGTATGCTGGAGTATGACAGCTTGCTGGAAATCGCTGAGGCATCCCTTCAAGCTGAGTTGGATTATGCGGAAAGGCGCATCATGGAATGGGAACTTGAGAAGGGGGTTGTTCAGAAGCTGCTGCGAGATGCTTACGGTGCTGATGTGATCCCAGACCCCTTTCGTGGACTGTATCATGCTGTATATCTGTATGATTGGTTCAGTACGACCCAATCCGATGATCTGGACGATGCACTGCGTGTATATACTCCGGAGGAATCAAAAAAACGGCTGGAAGCCATTATCGCGGATCAGGCAGAGGAAATCCTCGACCTGCGCATGAAGCTTGCCCATGAGAATCCGCCTTCTGAGGGCCTGCTGACGAAGCTGCTTCAGCTTGGGAAAGCTCCGGAAGAGCGGCTGCGCGAGATTCAAATGATGGAGAGCAATGCTGCGGCAACCGCGTATTTCCTATCTGCGGAGTATGTCCGGGATCTTTGCCGATGAAACGTTTATTTCGATAAATAATGAACAAATACTTATTGACAAAAAGATACAAAAAGATTACAATGTTGTCATCAAAAGAGAGGAGGATATACAATGGAATACGAATACGGAATGACCGGCGAGGAGAAGGCCAATCCTCTGGAGGTTAAGGCTCCGGAGAATTTGCTCTTTGGAATCATTGGCGCTCTGGTGGGCGCGCTGATCGGCGGCGGCTCCATCATCCTGCTGAGCCAGCTGGGCTATATCGCGTCCATTTCCGGTGTGATTCTGGCGGTCTGCACCCTGAAGGGCTATGAGCTGCTGGCCAAGGGTATGAGCGTGAAGGGCCTTGTGGTCTGCGCCATTCTGATGCTGGTGACTCCCTTCGCCGCTGACTGGATCGACTGGGGCATCCTGGTGATGCAGAGCTTCCCCGAGTACGGCCTGACTCTGGCTGACGGCATCCGGATCTTCCCGGAACTGCTGAAGGAGGACCCGGAGCTGGTGGGCGAGTACCTGAAGAATCTGGGTATGATCTACCTGTTTGTGATTCTGGGCAGCTTCTACACGGTCAAGAACGCGTTCAGAAAGCAGAAGTAACAGCTCCGCCACTTCGTTTGTCATAAAAAGAACCCCACACCGCCCAGGCGGTGTGGGGTTTTGGCACGATCGGGTCTGTAAGCCGGGTTCTGTCTTGACAGCCATCTATCTAGACCTGCAATTGCTTGCAGGTTCCAGCCGCCTCCTCGGAACGGTCGGGCAGACCTGTACGTTCCTCCACGGCGTTGCTCCGGGATAGAGTTTACATCGTAAAACCCATGTTGCCATGGGCCGTGTGGGCTCTTACCCCACATTTTCACCTTGACCGGCAGAAGCCGGCAGAATCTCTCTGTTGCACTTGTCCTGAGGTCACCCTCGGCGGGCGTTACCCGTTATCCCTGCCCTGCGGAGCCCGGACTTTCCTCATCTGGGGCCTTTCGGCGCACCATCCGCGGCTGTCCGACCCGGTCGCGTTTGTATTTTACTCTATTTGAACCGGAATGTCAAATATCCTTGCAAATTCTTTTGGAAAAGGATATACTATAAAGGATATATTGGATTGTGCCTTGCCTCTCCCTGTGGGAGAGGTGCCCCCATAGGGGGCGGAGAGGGGAAAACCCTCTCAGTCACCGCATACGCGGTGCCAGCTCTCCCAAAGGAGAGCCAAGGAATGACGCGGAAAGAAGGAGTCATTTATGCAAAATGCATTTGAAAAATATTTTCTGTCCCTGCGGGGCAAGCGAATCGCCGTCATGGGTCTGGGTGTGAGCAACCGGCCTCTGGTGCGGCTGCTGCTGAACTTCGGCTGTGATGTCACCGGCTGCGACCGGACGGATCGGGAAAAGCTGGAGGAGGAAGTGCTGGAGCTGGAGCGTCTGGGCTGTAAGCTGAGTCTGGGTCAGGGCTATCTGGACGGCATCCAAGCGGACGTGGTGTTCCGCACCCCGGGTATGCACCCGGCCAATCCTGCGCTGGCGCAGCTTCGCTCCGCCGGTGCCAAAATCACCTCTGAGATGGAGGTGTTCTTTGAGCTGTGTCCCTGCCGGATCATCGCCATCACCGGCTCCGACGGCAAAACCACCACCACCACCCTGGTGTCCGAGCTGCTGAAGGCAGAGGGCAGAAAGGTCTGGCTGGGCGGCAACATCGGCACGCCCCTGCTGTCCTTCCTTCCCGAAATGAAGGAGGAGGACTTCGCCGTGGTGGAGCTCAGCTCCTTCCAGCTCATGGACATGGAGCGCAGCGCCGGCCGTGCGGCAGTCACCAACCTGTCCCCCAACCATCTGGATGTCCATAAGGATATGGACGAGTACATCGAAGCCAAGCGGAACGTCTTTGCCCATCAGAACGGGGACGGTCTGCTGATCGTCAACGCGGACAACGCCATCACCGCCCCCATGAAGGGCAACGGTGAAACCCGGTATTTCTCCCGGCAGAAACGGGTGGAAAACGGTGTGTATCTGGAAAACGGCATGATTTTCCGGGCGAAAAACGGCGAAGCCCAGCCTGTCCTGGCCGCCTCTGACATTATCCTGCCCGGTGTACACAATATTGAGAATTACATGACCGCCATCGCCGTCACCGATGGGCTGGTGTCTGACGGGGCCATCTGCCAGGTGGCAAAGACCTTCGGCGGCGTGGAGCATCGCATCGAGCTGGTTCGGGTGAAGGACGGTGTCCGGTTCTACAACGACTCCATCGCATCCAGCCCCAGCCGCACCATTGCCGGCCTGCGGAGCTTTGACGAAAAGGTGATCCTCATTGCCGGCGGCTATGACAAGCAGATTCCCTTCGATGTGCTGGGCCCGGAGGTCTGCGCCCATGTGAAGAAGCTGTTCCTCACCGGCGCGACGTCCCGGAAGATCCGGGACGCAGTGGTTTCCTGCCCTGATTACGCACCCGGCGCACCGGAGATCGTGATGATCGAGGACTTCACCGAAACCGTCCATGCCGCCGCGGCAGCCGCGGAAAAGGGCGATGTGGTGATTCTCAGCCCTGCCTGCGCCGCCTTTGACAAGTTCAAGAACTTCATGGTCCGTGGTCAGTACTTCAAGAAACTGGTACAGGAGCTGTAACATATGGATATTACCAAATTCACAAAACCTGCCCGGAAGGTTCTGCCTCTGCGCCACTGCGGCGCAGTGATCGTGGCTGCCGGTTCCGCCAGCCGTATGGAGGGCATCGACAAGGTCATGGCTCCTTTGAAGGGGCAGCCCATGATTGTCCACACCGTCCGGGCCTTCCAGGAATGCGATGCCATCCGGGAGATCGTCATCGTCACCCGGGAGGATCTGATCCTGCCCATCACCAATCTCTGCGCCGGCTTTGACAAGGTCAGGGCCGTGGTCGCCGGTGGAAAAAGCCGCCAGGAATCCGTCAATCTGGGCCTGAACGCCCTGTCTGACAAGTGTAAGCTGGCGGCTGTCCAGGATGGGGCAAGACCCCTGGTGACCTGGCAGCTCATCGACCGGGTGGTTCGGGCCGCCAACAGCTACCACGCGGCGGTGCCTGTGATCCCGGTGAAGGACACCATCAAGGTCTGCAACCCTGGCCTGGTGATCTCCACCCCGGACAGAAGCACCCTCCGGGCCGTACAGACCCCCCAGGTTTTTGACTTCGACCTGCTCCGGGGCGCGCTGAAAAAGGCTCTGGAGGAGGATGCGCCCATCACTGACGACTGCTCCGCTGTGGAGCGGCTTGGAATGTCCGTCAAAACCGTGGAGGGCGACGAGCGGAATCTGAAGGTTACGACACCCATCGATTTGAAATTCGCGGAAATGCTGATGGAGGAAACACCATGAGAATCGGACACGGATATGACGTTCACCGGCTGGTGGAAGGCCGGGAGCTGATTCTGGGCGGCGTGAAGCTCGAGTATCCCCTGGGTCTGCTGGGCCATTCCGACGCGGATGTGCTGCTCCACGCGGTGTCCGATGCCCTGCTGGGTGCCGCCGGACTGGGGGACATCGGCAAGCATTTTCCGGACACCGATCCCCAGTACAAGGGGGCGGACTCCCTGGAGCTGCTGGGGATTGTGGCAGAAAAAGTCCGGGAAAAGGGCTATCGGGTCAGCAACATCGATGTGACCATGATCGCCCAGAAGCCCAAGCTCCGGCCCCACATTCCTGCCATGGAGCAGAACATCGCAGAGGCCGTGGGCATTCCTGCCGACCGGGTGAATGTGAAGGCCACCACGGAAGAGCAGCTTGGATTTACCGGAACAATGGAAGGCATGCGCTGTCACGCGGTGTGCCTGCTGGAAGAATAAAAGGAGAGGAACAACATGATTCTGGAAGTGGGCAAGGGCGGCAAGGTTCGGTTTGTGCGCGGCATTAAAAAGACCAATATTTTTGAGATCGGCGAGTACGGCATGGTGGTGGAGCGGGAGAAGAATATGATCTACCTGTATGCCACCGATCACCGCTGCAGCAAGATCTACGCCAAGGTCACCCTGGGCGACAATTCCCTGATGAAGGGCAAGCAGTTTCTGATGGTTGGCGCTTACGCCAAGGATGTGCTGGTGCTGGACGCGGTGGAGCTGCATGTGGTTGTGGACTATGGCAGGCAGAAGATCGCCGTGAACAACCCGGATATTCCCGTTGTGGGCAAGGGCGAATGGGGCCCGGATGCTCGGATGGACTGGGAGCCCTGGTTCGGCGTGATGTTTGGCGAAAAGGTGGACCCGGCGCTGATCCCCGGCAAGGCTGAGGATGGCGAGGAAGAAGCCCAGCCCATAGTGGAGGAACCCAAGGGAAATGCCTTCGAGGAGTTCTGGAAGTGGTTTGCTGACTATGAGGAAGAGCTGGTGGACAAGCTCCTGGAGGGCGGCGATGCTGCCGAAACCGCCGAGGCCCGGATCCGGCTCCGTCTGGCAGGTGTGTTCTCCTACGAGAAGCTGGAGAACATCGAATTCCGTCTGGGCGGCGACGGCGACAAGAACGAGCTCACCGTCTACCACTTCAACCAGGAACGGATGATGCAGGATGCCAAAGCCCTGGGCGAAGCCCTGCCCGCCGAACTGGCCCAGCGCTGGAACTACTATAGCGAGGCTTGATTTACATAATATCGATCCCCCTCCCAGCCAGGAGGGGGATCGATCGCATTCGGGCCTAATCGTAGGGGACGCTGCCCCCTACGATATGGGATATCCTTTTGTAGGGAAAGGGCATGCCCTTTCCGACTGCCTTTCGTCTTGCAGCAAGGTTGGTTTTGAGAGAGCAATGACGCCATTCTTGCGTTATCCAGCTGATAGCCACAAAACGATTATGACAGGCTGTGCAATTCCTTTATCAATGTCATTCCCACCAGAATGCCCTAAGAAAATGCGATTTGCGAATGACCGATACATAGCTTGCAAACAGCATCAAAAAGCGCATCCTGCTGGGGGATGTGCAGAGCCTGGATTACAGAATCAAGCTGTTGGAATATTCCACGGATTTCCGGGGTATCGATGGGGTTGCTTTCCAAATAGATGTAGTAAATCATGTCAAGTAGTGACTCGAAATCTCCTTCGAATTGGAGTATGGGGTGGGAATTCAAATAGTCAAAAACTTGAGAATGGGTAACGGACATCAGTGTTCCTCCTTTCTCCTGGGATGAGGACAGTATAGCAAATCCAATAAGTAAAAGGGAAAAATGACGCAATTGTGACGCAATGAAAAATAAAAAAGTGGCATTGACCGATTTCCGGCCAATGCCACATTGCTTTATCCCGAAAAATGCTGTGTTCGAGCGGTTTTAACTCGCAGAACAATTTCAAACACACTTGCGCACGAATCGCCCGTGGGGGCGTCCCCACTTAGCGCTTGATATCGAAGTTCTGGTTCATAATCTCCTTGATGGCACCGGCGTCATCGGTGATGTTGGCGTCACCGTGGATGGTGTGCTTGATGACGGAGCTGGCCACGGCGAAGTTTGCCATGTCCATGGGCTTGTAATTGCGCATCATGGCGTAGATCAGGCCGGAGGCAAAGGCATCGCCGCCGCCCACGCGGTCCAGGATGTTGAAGGTGAAGAGCTTACTTTCGAAGGTGTGGCCGTTGTACCAGATGTAGGCCTTCAGGCTGTTCTGGGAGCCGGAATGGGCATAGCGCACATGACGGGCGATGCAACGGATGTTGGGATAGCGCTCGATGAAGTGCTGGAACACCTCGTCCTGCTGCTCGTAGCTGGGCTGCAGGGGGATGCCGTCCTTCCAGTCACCCTTGGAGTGGTCGGCTTCGTCCTTCCACAGGTGGTAAGGCTCGATGCCCAGAAGCACATCCACATAGGGCAGGCACTGGGTGCAGTAATCTCTTGCTTCCTCCCAGGTCCACAGCTTGCTGCGGAAGTTGCCGTCAAAGCTGGTGGTCAGACCCAGCTCCTTTGCCACCTTCAGACACTCCAGAATGAAGTCGGCGCAGGTCTTGTTCAGGGCGGGGGTGATGCCGGACACATGGAGCCAGGTGAACTCCTGAAGCAGCGCGTGGATGTCCACCTTGCTCAGGTCATACTCGGTGATGGCAGAGTGCTTGCGGTCGTAGGTGACCTTGCTGGAGCGGATGCCGTAGCCGGTTTCCAGATAATAGGTGCCCAGCCGGTGGGTGGGAGTCTCCTCGGGGGTGGACAGGATCACGGGGGAGCAATGGACATCGTTGGAGCGCAGGGTACGGATGGCGCTCTTGCCGATGGAGTTGTTGGGAACCACGGTGAAGAAGGTGGAATCGATGCCCAGGTTGGCCAGAGACAGGGCGATGTTGGCCTCACTGCCGCCGTAGGTGGCCTCGAATTCGTTGGCCATACGGATCTTCTGGTAGTTGGGGGGCGAAAGTCTGAGCATGATTTCGCCGATGGTGATGAATTTGTGAGAGCTCTTGTTGGTGAGCAGGGGATTGCGGTGTTCCATGAAACGGCCTCCTCTTTCAATCTGTGATAGGCTTATTATACTGGAACAATCAGTCAAATTCAATAGAAGAAAATGTAAATCCACAATAAAATGTGTAAAAGATGCTGAATTCCCCCGGCGCACCAGCGGTGGACACGGGGCATAAGGTGACATAGGAGGTTTTGCCTATGAAATCCTATCTGATCACATTTCGTTCCATCACCTATGGCCAGCGGGCGGAGCAGACCCTCCGGGCCCTGGGGAAGAAGAGCCGTCTGCGCCGCACACCCCGGTGGATGGAGGACCGGGGCTGCGGCTACGCCCTGGAGGTGACCACGGGGGAGGTATCCGAGCTTCTTGCGGTGCTTCGTCAGCAGCAGATTCCCTGGAGGAAGGTCTGGCTGGCCCGGCCCGGGGGAGAAATGGAGGAGCTGAGCAATGTACTACCTTGACCATGGAGCCACCTCCTTCCCCAAGCCGGAGCAGGTGACCCGGGCAGTGCTTCGGGCCATGGAAGCCTGCGCCAATCCGGGCCGGGGGAGCCATCCTCCGGCAGAGCTGGCGGCGGAGGGGGTGTTTTCCTGCCGCTGCGCCGCCGGGGAGCTGTTCTCCTGCCTGCCGGAGCAGGTAGTGTTCACCCAGAACTGCACACAGGGGCTGAACATTGCCATCCGCACCCTGGTGCGCCCCGGGGATCGGGTGGTGATCTCCGGCTTCGAGCATAACGCCGTGACCCGGCCCCTCCACGGTCTGGGGGCCAGAATTACCGTGGCAGGGCGCCGTCTGTTTGATCCGGCGGACACCCTCCGCCAGTTCCGAAACGCCCTGAACCGGGGAGCGAAGGCGGCGGTGTTTACCCATGTTTCCAATGTGTTCGGCTATGTTCTGCCGGTGGAGGAAATGGCTGCGGAATGCCGGCGGCGGCGGATTCCTTTTGTCATCGACGCCGCCCAGTCTGCCGGGGTGCTGCCCATTGACGCGAAGGCCCTGGGGGCGGATTTTATTGCAATGCCCGGTCACAAGGGCCTGCTGGGCCCCATGGGAACAGGAATCCTGATCTGCAATCGTTTGCCAAAACCGCTTATCATGGGCGGCACCGGCAGCGAATCGGAGCGGCAGGAAATGCCGGATCTTCTGCCGGACCGGGCAGAGGCCGGAACCCTGAATGTGCCGGGAATCCTGGGCCTGGAGGCAGGCCTGCGGCGGATTCAGGAGGTGGGGCCTGAGCGGATCAAAGCCCGGGAGCAGGCCCTGCTTTCCGGCTTCGCTTCCGTCCTTCGGGATGCCGGAATGGAGGTCTTTGCCGGAAAAAACCAGGTGGGCGCCCTGTCTTTCCGTCCGGGATGCGACTGCCAGGAGGGAGCGGCCCGGCTTGCCGGGCAGGGCTTCGCCCTCCGGGCGGGCCTGCACTGCGCGCCTCTGGCCCACAGAAGCGCCGGAACCCTGGAAACCGGAACCATCCGTCTCAGCGTGGGCATGGATACGCCGGAGGAGGCCGTCCAGGCCCTGGGAAGGGCGGTACAGACAAGTTTGCCCCCGTACAAATACTGATTTTTCAGCAGTTTTTCTCTTGCTATTGCCGGGGCAATCCGCTATAATAATAAGGATAATAGGGTTGTTATCCGGATTTTCGGAGAACCCCCTGAGATTGAGAAAAAGCGGGGTATGAACCATGGAATTTCTGCAGGATCTCCATAAGCAGGTCACCAACATGATTTGGTCTGATTACCTTGATATTATATTGGTCGCAATCGTATTTTACAATGTTCAGAAGATGATCCGCACCTCTGCCGCCGCCCGGATTGCCAAGGTGGTGCTTGCGGTGGTGCTGATCTCCTGGGCCACGGAGGAAGCGGAGCTGCACGCTCTGAACTTCCTGATCAGCCAGGTGCTGGCAGTCGGTCTGATTGCCCTGGTGATTCTGTTCCAGCCGGAGCTGCGCCGGATGATGGATCATCTGGGTGGCGTGAGCCTGAAAAAGCTCATCAACCCGGAAAAGGCCGGCGAAGAGGTGGACTATGTGGTGAGCCAGACCGTGCTGGCCTGTGAGGCCATGAGCCGGGAGAAAATCGGCGCGCTGATGGTCTTTGAACGCCACCAGCCCCTGGACGATTATATGAAAACCGGAACCATCGTGGACGGCCTGGCTTCCGAGCAGCTGATCCGGAACATCTTTTTCCCCAAGGCGGCCCTCCATGACGGCGCCATGATGATCCGGGACGGCCGTATCCAGGCGGCAGGCTGTGTGCTGCCCCTGTCCGAGAGCAACCGACTCAGCGCGGATCTGGGCACCCGGCACCGGGCAGGCGTGGGTATGAGCGAAGCCAGTGACGCGGTGGTGGTCATCGTTTCTGAGGAAACGGGCACCATCTCCGTGGCTGTGGGCGGCATTCTCAAGCGGCATCTGGCCCCCCAGACCCTGGAGCGGCTCCTGCAGAAGGAGCTGGGACGATCTCCCGAGGATCAGAACCGGAAGGACGGCATCCAGCAGCTGATGCAGAAACTGATGGGCAAGGAGGAAAAGCATCATGAAAAATAAGCTCGGCAGTATTTTTCTGTCCCTGGCTGTGGCCTTCGGTCTGTGGCTGTATGTGGTCACCACCGTCAGCACCGAGCAGGAGCGTTCCTTCAGCAACGTGCAGGTTGTGCTGGAAGGCGAGAGCATCCTCCGGGAACGGAATCTGATGATCATTTCCGACACGGATTTTTCTGTCCGGGTCACGCTGAAGGGCAGCCGCCAGGATCTGAACAATCTGAATTCCTCCAATCTGACCCTGATCTCCAATCTGTCCGGCATCTATGATCCCGGCGAGTATCAGCTGGGCTACTCCGTGGGCTATCCCGGCAACATCCCCAGCGGCGCTGTCACGGTGATGAACAAGGAGCCCAGCTTTGTGAAGGTGGTCGTGGCGGAGAAGATCTCCCGGAACATTCCCGTCCGGGTGGAATATGTGGGCAACGCCTCCGACGGCTTCATCGTGGACAAGGTCAACGCCGTGCTGGAGCAGGAGTATGTGACCATCACCGGCCCCAGAGAAACAGTGGAAGCCATTGACCACGCCTACATCGAGGTGGACTGCACCGAAAGCACCCAGACCATCATAGAGAGCTACCGCTTTGAGCTGCGGGACAAGGACAGCCAGCCTGTGGACGCTGCCATGATCACCACCAATGTGGAGCAGGTCCGGGTCACGGTGCCGGTGTTCATGACCAAGCGGATTCCCCTGGTGATGACCGTCAATCCCGGCGGCGGCGCCACGGAGGAAACCGCGAAAATCAGCATTGAGCCGCAGTACATCGATGTGGTGGGCAGTGAAAGCGCCCTGAAGGACCTGGAGGAATGGGTTCTTGGCACCTTGAACCTGGCCGACATCGGCGATACCACGGAACGAACCTATCCCATCGTCCTGCCCCAGGGCGTAACGGAGATGAATGCCATTTCGGAGGCCCTGGTCAACATCAGCTTCCCGGATCTGGCAAAGCGGGAGATCGTCATTACCAACATCCAGATCCACAACGTCCCCGAGGGCATGGCGGCAGAGCTGCTGACCAAGCAGTTCACCATCACCGTCCGGGGCCCCCGGAGCCTGGTCAACCAGATCAGCGCGGAGGACATTCTGGTGCAGATCGATCTGACCGGCGTGGAGAACACCGCCGCGGTGGAAGCGAAGATCAGCTTCCGCGCAGAGTACGCCGAGGTGGGTGTTGTGGGCAAATACAGTGTCAACGTCCGGGTGGATGAGGTTGTCCCGGATGCAGAGGAGTAAGTATGGAACAAATTGTCAGAGTCCGGAGGACTCTGCCGGAACGCAAGGCGGAGATTTTCCTGATCCGGGAGAGCGCCTGCTCCGGTGACTGCCACAAATGCTCCGGCTGCGGCGCGGCCAAGGAGACCATGATCGCCGAGGCGGAGAATCCCATCGGCGCCCAGGCCGGTGACTTTGTGAAGGTCGAAACCTCCTCCGGTCAGATTCTGGGCCTGGCCATGCTGGTGTATGCCATGCCGCTGGTGCTGTTCTTTGCCGGCTACGCCCTGGGCGACTGGCTGGGACTGGGCGGCGGACTGATGGGCGGCGTGGGCTTTGCCCTGAGCATCGTACTGATCGTCATCAGCGACCGGATCATTCAGAAGAAAAGCAATACCGTATATACCATCACAGGCTACGCCCCCGGACAGGGCCCGGCAGCAAGAAAGGGAGAGCATCATGGTTAAGAGCATGACCGGCTACGGCCGGGCAGTGGAAACAGTGAACGGCAGAACCTTCACAGTGGAGATCCGTTCGGTGAACAACCGGTATCTGGACTGCAATGTGAAGCTGCCCAGAGCAATTACCTTTGCCGAGGAAGCGGTGAAGGCAGCGGTGAAGGCTGCCGTATCCCGCGGCAAGGTGGATGTGTACATCAGCATGGCCGCCGAGGGCGGCGACGAAATCAAGGTCAGCCTGAACAAATCTGTGATGGAGGGCTATCTTGCAGCCATGCGGCAGATGGTGGATGAATACGGTGTCCGGGACGACATCAGCGTGTCCACCCTGTCCCGGCTGACCGACGTGTTCGTGGTGGAAAAGCCCGATACCGACGAGGATCAGCTGAAGGCGGATCTGCTGGCTGTGGTGCAGCAGGCCCTGACCAACTACAACCAGATGCGCGCCGTGGAAGGCGCCGCCCTGGAAGCAGACCTGCGCAGCCGTGCTGCCACCATTCTGGGTCTGGTGGCCCAGGTGGAGGAGCTGAATCCCCAGACCGTTGCCGATTACCGGAAGCGTCTGGAGGAGAAGATGCGGGAGGTTCTGGAGAACAAGTCCATCGACGAAGCCCGGCTCCTCACCGAAGCCGCCATCTTTGCCGACAAGGTTGCCGTGGATGAGGAAACCGTCCGTCTGCGCAGCCACCTGGAGCAGATGGATACCATGCTCCGGGATAAGGGTGCCATCGGCCGGAAGCTGGACTTCCTGCTGCAGGAAATGAACCGGGAGGCCAACACCACCGGCTCCAAGTGTACTGATGTGAAGGTTGCCCGGATCGTTGTGGACATCAAGGCCGAGCTGGAAAAGATCCGGGAGCAGGTTCAGAATATTGAGTAAATAAAGCCCTCCCCTTTGGGGAGGGTGCCCCGACAGGGGCGGGAGAGGGCCCCGAAGGGGCATCTGCGGCTGCGCCGCCCTCTTCCGTCACGGCTTTGCCGTGCCACCTTCCCCATAGGGGAAGGCATATATGAAAGGAACCCCATGAAACTGATCAACATTGGTTTTGGAAATCTGATTGCCGCGGGACGGCTCCTGTCGGTGGTCAGTCCGGACTCCGCGCCCATCAAGCGTGTGATCCAGGAAGCGAGAGACAGAGGTATGCTGATCGATGCCAGCTTTGGCAGAAAGACCCGGTCAGTGCTTCTGATGGATACGGACCATGTGATCCTGTCTGCCCTGACCCCGGAGATGATCTCCGAGCGTTCCATGGACAAGCAGGGCACGGTTTATGAGGAGGAAGAATAAGAAGAATGGGTAAACTGTTTGTGATTTCCGGTGCCTCCGGCGTTGGAAAGGGCACGGTTCTGGGTAAGATGACTGCGAAGCGCGGCGATCTGCTCTTTTCCCTGTCCGCCACCACAAGAGCGCCCCGGCCGGAGGATATCCCCGGTGTGACCTACGACTTTGTCACCCGTGAGAAGTTTATGGAGATGGTGGACGAGGACGCCTTTGCCGAGTATGACATCCACCTGTCTGCCTGCTACGGCACCCCCCGTGCCCAGATGGAGGAGAAGCAGACCCGGGGCCATGTGCTCCTGGACATCGAGCCCAAGGGCGCGTTCCAGGTTCGGGAGCGCTATCCGGAGGTTACGCTGATCTTTATCAAGCCCCCCAGCATGGAAGAGCTGGAGCGCCGCCTGAGAACCCGTCCCGATACGACTCTGACGGAGGAGAAGATCCGGGAGCGTCTGGAACGGGCAACCTGGGAAATGGCCCAGAGCGGCAAGTATGACTATGTGGTGGTCAACGACGATGCCGACCGCTGCGCCGATGAAATTTTGAAAATCATTTCCGATAAGGAACATGAAGAATAATTTGGAGGAATAAATTATGCTGTACCCCCCTATTGGTGATTTGCTGGACAAGGTCGACGGCCGTTATCTGCTGGTGAACGTGGTTGCCAAGCGCGCCCGTCAGATCGCCACTGAGGCCCGTGTTCTGGAGGAGAACTTGCCCGAGAAGCCTGTGACCCTGGCCATCCGTGAGGTTGCCGACGGCAAGCTGTCTGCCGGACTGAAGGAAGAGTATATGAAGTAATCGGAGGGCTCTGAAGGGCCTTCCGGGAGGAATCGGAGGAGGAAAGGGCATTGATCGCAAAAATCGCGGTATCCGCTGCCAAATTTTTCATTGACAAGCCCTACTCCTACCGGTTCGGCCCGGAACTTTCCCTGGTTCCCGGTCTTCGGGTGATGGTGCCCTTCGGCCCCGGCAACCGCCGGAGCGAAGGCATTGTCCTGGCTGTGGAGCAGGGGGAGGAAGCGGGTCTGAAATCCGTCCTTATGGCCCTGGATCAGGAGCCTGTGCTGGACGAAACCATGCTGCGCCTGGGTGCGTTCATCCGGGAGCGGTATTTCTGTACCTTTTATGAGGCAATCCGTGTGATGCTCCCCGCCGGACTCTGGTTCCGGGAGGTGGAGCGGTTTTCGCTTTTGCCCGAGGCTCCCTGGGAGGGAAATTCCGGCTGTGACGAGGACATGGAAGCCATTTGCGCCAGTCTCCGGGATCTGGGAGGTGAGGCGGAGGAGGCAATGCTTGCCAAGGCCGTCCCCGACGAGGCGCGTCGGGAGAATGCCCTGAAGGCCCTGCTGAAGAAGAAATGGATCAAACGGGAATCGGACTTCCTGCGCAGAACCGGCGATAAGTCGGAGCTGATCGCGACCCTGGCCGCGTCTGCGGAGGAAGCCATGGAATACGCCGCCCGACGGCCCAAATCCGCCGCCATGCAGAAGGCGGTGCTGGAGCTGATGTGTGCCATCGGCAGCGGCGCAGTGAAGGAAATCTGCTACTACACCGGCGCGTCCACCGCTACCATCAAGCGGCTGGTGAACCTGGGCTATCTGAGTCTGAGCCAGAGGGAAGTCCTCCGGTGCCGGGAGATCGAACCGGCAAAGCTGGATGGCCCTCTGACCCTGAGCGATGAACAGAGGGAAGTATATGAAGGCCTGTGCCGCCGGATGGACGGGCAGAAGCCCGGCGGCGCGCTGCTGTACGGTGTCACCGGCTCGGGAAAAACCTCTGTCTATCTGAAGCTCATTGCCCGGTGCCTGGAGCAGGGAAAAAGCGCCATGCTTCTGGTGCCGGAAATCGCTCTGACGGCCCAGCTTCTGGGGCTGTTGGCAGCCCATTTCGGAGATCGGGTGGCGGTTCTGCATTCGAGCCTGTCCGCCGGAGAGCGGTATGACCAGTGGAAGCGGCTGAAATCCGGGGAAGCAAGGGTGGCTGTGGGCACCCGTTCGGCGGTGTTTGCCCCCTGCGAAAAGCTGGGTCTGATCATTCTGGATGAAGAACAGGAGCACAGCTACAAATCAGAAACCTCCCCCCGGTACTCGGCACGGGACATCGCCTTCTGGCGCGGCGCCCGGGAAAATGCCCTGGTACTGCTGGGCTCCGCTACCCCCAGTGTGGAAACCATGTACCGGGCCAAATCCGGCGCGATCGGGCTGTACGAGCTGCGAAAGCGCTACAACGGAAAGGCCCTTCCCCGGGTGGAGATTCTGGACCTTCGGGAGGAAATCCGCAACGGAAACGATTCGCCCTTCAGCGAATTTCTGCTGGATTCCATCCGTGACAATCTGGCCCATGAGAAACAGACCATCCTGTTCCTCAACCGCCGGGGCGCAAGCCGGGCCATGGTGTGCATCGACTGCCGGGAAAGCCCCGAATGTCCCCGATGCACCAACCGGCTGACCTATCACAGCGCCAACGGGCGGCTGATGTGCCACTACTGCGGCCATTCTCAGCCGGTCACTGACCGGTGTCCCTCCTGCGGCGGCCCAATGAAGGCCCTGGGCGTTGGCACCCAGCGGATTCAGGAAATTCTGGAATTTGAATTTCCCGATACCCCGGTGCTTCGGATGGACGCGGACACCGTCACCGCGGTGAATACCCACGAGAGGATTCTGAACCGGTTCCGGGAGGAGAAGATCCCGGTGCTCATCGGCACCCAGATGGTGGCAAAGGGCCTGAATCTGCCGGATGTAACCCTGGTCGGCGTGCTGGACGCGGATATGAGCCTCTATGGCGGCGGCTACCGGGCGGCGGAAACCACCTTCAATATGCTGACCCAGGTGGTGGGCCGTGCAGGCCGGGGCGAAAGCGAAGGCCGTGCCGTGATCCAGACCATGTCCCCGGAGCATCAGATCATCTGCCTGGGCGCGAAGCAGGATTACGACAGCTTTTACGATCTGGAGATCGGAATGCGCAGAGTCACCCAATCGCCGCCCTTTTCCGATCATGTAACCATTACTTTCGTGGGAGAAAATGAAGCCGGGGTGCTGAGAGGCGCTCAGCTTTTCCGGGACAGCCTGCTCGCCTGGCTCCAAAGCTCCGGACGAACCGAGGAGGACTGGACCCTGCTGGGCCCTGCGCCCTGCCCGGTGATGAAAATCAACTACAATTTCCGGTATCGGCTGACCCTGCGGTGTCTTGCGGATATGGTGCTGCGTAGGACCCTGGCTGCTCTGCTGCGCCAGTTCCTGGCAGACAAACATAACCGGGGCGTTTCCGCTTTTGTCGATATCAACGGATACGAATAGAAATGAGGTAATATTATGGGACTTCGCAGAATTCATACCGATAAGGAACCTTCCCTGCACAAGGTTTGCAAACCCGTCACCAGCTTTGACTGGCGGCTGCACAAGCTGCTGAACGATATGCGTGACACCCTGCTGGACGCCAACGGCGTTGGTCTGGCCGCACCCCAGGTGGGCATTCTCCGCCGGGTGGTGCTGGTGGACACCGGCGAGGAAATCCTGGAACTGATCAACCCCGAGCTGGTCTCCACCTCCGGTGAACAGTACGGCGCGGAGGGCTGCCTGTCCGTTCCCGGCCGGTACGGCTGGGTCAAGCGGCCCATGTTCGCCACCGTCAAGGCCCAGGACCGCTACGGCAACTGGTACGAGGCCGAGGGCGAGGAGCTGATTGCCCGGTGCTTCTGCCACGAGCTGGATCATCTGGACGGCGTGGTGTACACCCAGGTCATGGACCGATTCCTGACCGAGGAAGAGCTTGAGGAGCTGTAAAGAATCATTGCGAGCCAGTGGACACACTGGTGCGGCAATCCCGTGAAGCATGGTGATCCCGTGCCATTGGAGGAACCAAATGAGAGTTGTATTTATGGGTACGCCGGATATTTCGGCAGCCTGTCTGAAAAAGATCCTTGCCGACGGCTTTGAGGTGGTGGGCATTTACACCCAGCCCGACCGTCCCAAGGGCCGGGGCATGAAGCTCGTTCCCTCTCCTGTAAAGGAGATCGCTCTGGCGGAGGGCATTCCTGTGTTCCAGCCGGAGAATTTCAAATCTGACGAAGCGGTGGCAGAGCTGGCGGCGCTGAAGCCCGATGTCTGCGCCGTGGTGGCCTACGGCAGAATTCTGCCTCAGCGTGTGCTGGACATCCCCACCAAGGGCTGCATCAACATCCACACAAGCCTTTTGCCTGCCTATCGGGGCAGCGCCCCCTACCAGTGGGCGGTGCTGGACGGTCTGACGGAAACCGGCGTGAGCTGTATGTACCTGTCCGCAGGCATGGATGCAGGCGATATCATTGATGTGGCAAAGACTCCCATCGGGGAGAATGAAACCGCCGGCGAACTGCTGGATCGTCTGGCGGTGCTGGGTGCGGACCTGCTGAGCAAGTCCCTGGGCCGGATGTCCCAGGGGGAGGTGGAAGCCACCGCCCAGGATGAGGCTCTGGTGACCTACGCCCCCATGCTGGACAAGACCATGTGTCCCATCGACTGGAGCAAGTCCGCCCAGGCCATCCACAACCAGGTCCGGGGTCTGCATCCCTGGCCTGTGGCCACCGCCACCATTGGCGGCACCGATTTCAAGATTCACCAGACCGTTCTGGTGAATGACACCACCGGCAAGGCCCCCGGCACTCCTCTGGAGCTGAACAAGAAGGGCCTGAAAATCGCCTGCGGCGGCGGTACCGTCCTTGAGATCCGCCAGCTCCAGGCCCAGGGCGGCAAGCGGATGGCGGCTCCCGATTATTTCCGGGGCCATCCTCTGGAGATCTGATATGTCAGCGAGAAAAACAGCGCTGGAGGTGCTGATGGGCTGCGCCAGGTCGGAGGGCTGGTCCAACGCTCTGCTGAAAAGCCAGATCGCGAAAGACAACCTTGACAAACGGGATGCCGCCCTGGCCACCCGGCTTGCCTACGGCGTTTTGCAGAACCGGGCGCGGCTTGACTACGATTTGCAGCAGGTGCTCACCGGACGGCTGAAGGATCTGCGGCCTGTGGTTCGGGACATCCTGCATCTTGGCCTGTACCAGATCCGGATGATGGACAAAATTCCGGCCTCTGCCGCTGTCAACGAGTCCGTGACCCTGGCAAAGCAGTACTGCAAAAAGCAGCCCCACGCCGCCGGCCTGGTCAACGGCGTGCTGCGCAATGCGGCGAAAAAAACCGACTGGGCAGAGCCTGCTGACCTGCCCACCAAATATTCCCATCCGGCAGGTCTGTGCAGGCTGTTTGAAAGCTATGTGGGCAAAGACCGGCTGGAGCCCATGCTCCGGGCCAACAATGGAGCGCCGGACACAGTGATCCAGGTGAACACCCGGAAAACCACCGCCGCCCGTCTTGCCCTGCGGCTGGAAGGGGAGGGCGTTACCGCCGTTCCCCATAAGTGGATGAAAAACTGTCTGGTGCTGTCCGGCACCGGCAGCCTGGAAAAGCTCGACAGCTTCCGGGAGGGCGAGTTTTACGTCCAGGATGCCGCCGCGAAGCTGGCGGTGGACTGCGCCGGAATCCAGGAAGGCGCCTACCTTGTGACGGACTGCTGCGCCGCCCCCGGCGGCAAAAGCTTCGCCGCCGCCATGGCCCTTGGCCCGGAGGGTAAAATCATCTCCTCTGACATCCACGACCATAAAATCCCTCTGATGGAAAAGGGCGCCGCCCGGCTGGGCTTCGAAACCATCCACCCCCGGCAGTTTGACGCTTCTGTTTTTGACCCTGCCCTGGAGGGAAAGGTGGATTACGCCATCGTGGATGTGCCCTGCTCCGGCTACGGCATCATCCGCAAAAAGCCGGACATCCGGGAGAAGGACCCGGACACCATGAAGGAACTGCCTGCCCTGCAGCTTGCGATCCTTCGCAATCAGGCCCGGTATGTCCGCCCCGGCGGCGTACTGCTCTACTCCACCTGCACCCTGGTGCGCCGGGAGAATGAGGGCGTGGTGGAAAAGTTCCTGAAGGAAAACCCCGAATTTTACACCGAACCCCTGGCGCTGCCCGGGGAATTCGGAGAGAATACCACCGGAATGCTGACGCTGGTACCCGGTGAACAAGACACAGACGGCTTCTTTATCTGCCGTCTGCGCAGGAGAAACGGATGAACATCAAAGCAATGACCCTGCCGGAAATGACGGCCGCCCTGAAGGAAATGGGCCAGCCTGCCTTCCGGGCAAAGCAAATCTATACCTGGCTCCACAAGGGCGTGAGAAGCTACGACGAGATGACCAACATCTCCAAGGACCTCCGGGAAAAGCTCCGGGAGCGTTATCCCTTCCATACCCCCAAGGTGGTGCGCAAGCAGGAATCGGCCAAGGACGGCACCATCAAATATCTGTGGCAGCTCTCCGACGGCAACTGCGTGGAAACGGTGCTGATGCGCTATCATTACGGCAATACGGTCTGCATCTCCACGGAGGTGGGCTGCCGGATGGGCTGTGCCTTCTGCGCCTCCACCATCGGCGGCCTGGTGCGCAAGCTGGAGCCGGAGGAAATGCTGGACGAGGTTCTGTTCACCCAGGTGGACTCGGGACAGCCTATTTCCCACATCGTGCTCATGGGCATCGGAGAGCCTCTGGATAATTTCGACAACGTGATGCGGTTTCTGGAGCTGGTGAACAGCCCGGAGGGCATGAACATTTCCATGCGCCACATCAGCCTGTCCACCTGCGGCCTGGTGCCCATGATCGACCGCCTGGCAGAGAAGAAGCTCCAGCTTTCCCTGGCCATTTCCCTCCACGGCCCCACCAATGAGATCCGGAATCTGACCATGCCGGTGAACAGGGCCTATCCCATCGAGGAGCTGATGGCCGCCTGCCGCCGGTATTATGAGGCAACCTCCCGGCGGATGCACTTTGAATACGCTATGATCGACGGGGTCAACGATACCCCGGCCCACGCAAAGCAGCTGCTGAAGCTGCTGAAAGGACTGCCTGCCCATGTGAACATGATTCCGCTGAACCATGTGGAGGAGAGTCCCCTGAAGCCCAGCTCCAAAGAAGCGGTGGCCCGGTTCCAGAAGATTCTGGAGGAGGGCGGCGTCACCGCCACGGTCCGCCGGACCCTGGGCAGCGACATCGACGCAAGCTGCGGGCAGCTGCGCCGGAAATACAGCAAAGAACAAGGAAAAACATAACGGGAAGGAGGCGCTTGTATGCAGAGTTGGGGATTGACAGATCCCGGCTGCGTCCGCACTCAGAATCAGGACGCGTTTCAGATTGTAAGTCTGGACAGAAGCACCCTGCTGTGCGTGATCTGCGACGGCATGGGCGGCGCCAAGTCCGGCAACATTGCCAGTGCCCTGGCCATTGATGTATTTGTGCAGGAAGTGAAGCGGGTATATAAATCCGGCATGAACGCTACCCAGATCGAGCAGATGCTCCGGGGCGGCGTGAAGCTGGCCAATTTCACCGTTTACGACCAGGCCCAGGAGGTTCAGGACTTCGTGGGTATGGGCACCACCCTGGTGGCTGCCTGCATCAGCGGCCGGAGAGCCACCATCGTCAACGTGGGTGACAGCCGCTGCTATCTGGTGAACGAGGATGGAATCCGCCAGGTCACCACGGATCACTCTCTGGTGCAGATGATGATCCGCCGCCGGGAGCTGACAGAAGAGCAGGCAAGATTCTACCCCGGTAAAAACTACATTACCCGTGCCATCGGCACCGAACCCACCGTGGAATGCGACAGCTTCCATTGCAGGCTGGAACGGGGCGACGCGCTGCTGCTGTGCAGCGACGGCCTGTCCGGCGTGATGGACGATCAGGAGATGCTGTTTGAAATCGTCCACGGTGTGAACAAGGCAAACTGCTGCCAGCGCCTGCTGGACATCGCCAAATCCCGGGGCGCACCGGACAATGTGACCAGCATTCTGGTGATTGCCTGACAGCCGGCCATGGAAGGAGAAGGATATGGATAGCGAAAAGTACATCGGCCGGCTTTTGGATAACCGGTACGAAATATTGGAAGTCATCGGCACAGGCGGCATGGCAGTGGTCTATAAGGCCCGGTGCCATCGGCTCAACCGCCTGGTTGCCATTAAGATATTGCGTGACGATCTGAGCGAGGACATGGATTTCCGGCGGAGATTCCATGCCGAGAGCCAGGCCGTCGCCATGCTGAGCCATCCCAACATCATGTCTGTTTACGATACCTCTGTCACCGAAGAGGCGGACTACATCGTCATGGAGCTGATTGAAGGCATCACACTGAAGCAGTACATGGAAAAGAAGGGCGTGCTGAACTGGAAGGAGACCCTGCATTTTGGTATGCAGATCGCCAAGGCCCTGGAACACGCTCACAGCCGGGGCATCGTCCACCGGGACATCAAGCCCCACAATGTGATGGTGCTGAAAAACGGCTCCGTCAAGGTCACGGATTTCGGCATTGCCCGGATCATGTCCAAGAGCAACACCCTGACCAAGGAAGCCCTGGGCTCCGTCCATTACATTTCCCCCGAGCAGGCCAGAGGCGGCCGGGTGGATAACCGGTCGGATCTGTATTCCCTGGGCATTGTCATGTACGAAATGATGACCGGTCGTCCGCCCTACGACGGAGAAACGCCGGTTGCGGTGGCCATCCAGCACATCAACGGCGGCGCCCAGATGCCCTCGGTGCTGAATCCCAACATCCCCGGCGGCCTGGAGCAGATCATTGTCAAGTGCATGAACCGGGACCCTGCAGGACGGTATACCACCGCAACGGAACTGCTGAATGATCTGGAGGAATTCCGGAAGGACCCTGGAATCCTGTTTGATTTTGGTGCCCTGCCGGTGGATGAAGTGACCCGGCTCCAGGGCATGAATCAGCCTGCGCCCAAGCCGGCCCAGCCCCGGACCACCGCCGAACGGGTTGCCGCCCGGAATGCCCAGCGTCCTGCCCATCAGAATGAAAACGGCCTCCATTTGGCGGACGAAGCCGAGCTCAAGCGCCGCCAGGAGCAGCGCCGGCTGGCCCGGCAGCAGCGTGAGGAGCTGGAGGAGAAGCGGAACAAGACCATGACCACCGCGGTGGCGATCTGCTCCGGCGTGGCGGTGATTGCCCTCCTGATTCTGCTGGTGGTGCTTTACAACGGCGGAATGAGCGGCGATGTGACCACCGTTCCGGTACCCACCCTGCTCGGTCAGATCTACAAGGAGCTGGATACCAGCCGATACCCCAATTTTGAGATCGTACTCAGTGACTATAATTACAGCGACGAATATGAACACGGCATCATTATGGATCAGACTCCGAAGGCCGGTGACCAGGTGGCTCCCGGAACCCAGATCAAGATCTGGGTCAGCATGGGCCCCAAGGAAAAAGAGCTGCCTGTGATTGAGAATCTGAAGAATATGACCGAAGAGGCTGCCCGGAACTATCTGGATGCCCTGGATGGCAAGCTGGTTCCCATCGTCCGCACCGAGCATTCCGACGAGGTGGAGGAGGGCCGTGTAACCCGTACCGAGCCTGCCGCCGGTGAGCCCCTGACCCGGGGCCAGACCGTGACCATCTACATCAGCGCCGGTCCGGAGCAGGTGAAGAAGAACGTGCCCAATGTGATCGGCGCCAACATCACCGGCGCACTGGCCATTCTGAATCAGAACGGCTTTGAAAAGCTCTCCTCCATGGAAGAGGACAGCCTGGAGTCCAAGGGACAGGTTCTCCGGATGGAGGACGCCGAGGGCAATCAGATTCTGCCCAATACCATGGTGGATGTGAAAACGGAAATCACCGTGTTCTACTCCTCCGGTGAAATGTACGCCCAGATGCCGGATTTCTCCGGGGATACCACCGGCCAGGAGGCCATGAAGCTGCTGTCTGACCTGGGCTTCAAGAATGTGGAGGTGGAGGAAGAGTACCACGAGGAAATTCCTGCCGGCAATGTGATCCGTACCAATATCCCTGCCGGAACCAAGGTGGATGTGACCGCTTCTGTGGTTCTGACCCTGTCCTCCGGCCCGGAACCCACAGAGCCCCCCACGGAATCCATCGCCCCTCCTCTGGTGACCAAGGAGATCGTGATTTATCTGCCCCAGAATCAGACCGAACCCTACACCCTGACCATCATGCTGGGCTCCGGCATTACGGTGATGGATGGCAAGGAAATCCAGCCCGGCACCGAAACCATCACCGTGGCCATGACCGGCACCGGCGTGATGTATTACGAGATCTATATCAACGGCGAATATCTTCGCTCGGAAAAGGTGGATTTCAGTGCTTAAAACCCAAGAAGGACGAATCATCAAATCCTTGAGCGGCTTTTATGACGTTCAGACGGAACAAAAGATCATCACCTGCCGGGCACGGGGCCATATGCGCCGGGGACAGAATCCGCTGGTGGGCGACCTGGTGGAGATCAGTGTGGAAAAGGGGAAGGGGATGCTGGAAAAGATCCTGCCCCGGCAGAACAGCTTTGTCCGGCCTGCTGTGGCGAATCTGGAGCTGCTGGTGATCTTCGCCGCCAACGTCAATCCGGTGACGGAGCCTTTTCTCATCGACCGTGTGGCTGCCATTGCCGGTGACCAGGAGGTACCTGTCTGCATCTGTGTCAACAAATGCGACATGGACCCCGGCGAGGATCTGGCATCCATCTACCGGAACGCGGGCTACACCGTAATCCAGACCAGTGCCGAAACCGGCGAGGGCGTAGAAGAACTCCGGGCCATTCTGTCCGGAAAGTTCGCCGCCTTCACCGGAAACTCCGGCGTAGGCAAGTCCAGCATTCTCAACGCCCTGGAGCCGGGACTGAATCTGCCCGTGGGCGAGGTTTCCGAAAAGCTGGGCCGGGGCCGGCATACCACCCGTCATGTCCAGCTCTACACCATCGGCGATGCCCTGGTGGCAGATACTCCGGGCTTCTCTTCCTTTGACACGGATCAGATGGAGGTCATACTGAAGGAGAATCTCCAGTACGCCTTTCCGGAGTTCGGACGGTATCTTGGACAGTGCCAGTTCCGGGACTGCTCCCATCGGGCAGAGCCGGGCTGCGCCGTCACCGAAGCGCTGAAAAACGGGGAAATCGGTAAGACCCGGTATGACAGCTACCTCCGGCTCTACGAAAAGGCCGCCCAGATCAATGAATGGGAACTGAAATGAACACAGAGCGCATCCCAAAACAGGGGTGCGCTCTGATACTATATATAATAGTAGGAACAGGAATGTCATTGTGTTTCCTGGGGGAAAAGCTTGACAAAAGCCTCCATAATCCGCTATAATCAAGCTATAATGGGTGAGTGTGGGGCATAGATATCGGATCAGATTCGAAATCTGCAAAGCCAGAATCCATTATACGAAACACCGAAAAACCTGCTAAAAATTTGTTAGAAATTCCGAAAAATTTCTTGACATAGGAAAAAAGGTGTGTTATATTATTCTAGCGCGTGTGGGAAAGCTATGCGCGCACTGCGATGATGCAGGAGATTGCTCGGAAACGAGGTAACTTCTGCGGAGTATGTCCGGTCATCGGGCGGCTGAACTGTTCTGGATGCGCGAGCGTATATCGCCACGCCCTGGAGAAGGTCGGCCTCGGTCGGCCATTTTTCATGGCTCGGAGTGATACGCACGGAGGCGCGGACAGGAAAGTTCGACCGTACCCAGGCACAAAAGAAACTGAGTACGTTTTCAAGGAGGAAAACAAACCATGGCAAACAATGAAATGATCCGCATTCGTCTGAAGGCTTACGATCATCAGCTGATCGACTCCAGCGCTGCCAAGATCGTGGAGACCGCAAAGCGCAACGGCTCTGCTGTTTCCGGCCCCATCCCTCTGCCCACCAAGAAGGAAGTTGTTACCATCCTTCGCGCTGTTCACAAGTACAAGGACAGCCGTGAGCAGTTCGAGCGCAGAACCCACAAGAGACTGATCGATATTCTCAACCCCAATCAGAAGACCGTTGAGGCCCTGATGAGCCTGGATCTGCCTGCTGGCGTTGAGATTGAGATAAAGCTGTAATTATACGTAACAACGCAATTACAGCTGCCCGCACTGTCTGTACATCGGGCGGACGGGTCATGTTGGCGAAAGGAAGAGCCAATGCTTCCCCAGTCAACCAATAACCTATAATAAAGGAGAAAACCAAAATGCAGAAAGCAATCATCGGCAAGAAAGTGGGCATGACCCAGATCTTCGATGAGACCGGCAAGGTCATTCCTGTTACCGTCGTGGAAGCAGGTCCCTGTGTCGTCACTCAGAAGAAGACCGTTGAAACCGACGGCTACAACGCTGTACAGCTCGGTTTCGAGGACGTGAAGGAGCACAAGCTGTCCAAGCCCGAGGCTGGCCACTTCAAGAAGGCTGGCGTTGAGGCTAAGCGCCACCTGAAGGAGTTCCGTCTGGAGAACACCGAGACCATGAACGTGGGCGACGTCGTCAAGGCTGACGTCTTCGCAAACGGCGACATGATCGATGTCACCGGCATCTCCAAGGGCCACGGCTACCAGGGTGTTATCAAGCGCCACGGTGCTCACCGTACCGACATGACCCACGGCGGCGGCCCTGTTCACCGTCACGCCGGTTCCATGGGCGCTTCTTCCCATCAGTCCCGCATCTTCCCCGGCAAGATCGGCGCTGGCCAGATGGGCAACGAGCAGGTCACCATCGAGAACCTGGAAATCGTGAAGGTTGACGCAGAGCTGAACATGATCGCCATCCGCGGCGCCATCCCCGGCCCCAAGGGCGGCCTGGTGTTCATCCGCAACACTGTCAAGAACAACAAGGTCAAGCAGGCCGACACCGGCATCAGCAAGAATCCCCAGAAGGCTTCCGGTCGTAACCCCCAGAAGGCTTCCGCAAGAAACGGTTAAGGAAAGGAGAGCTAAATCATGGCTAAGACTTTTGTTTATGATATGTCCGGCAAGCAGGTCGGCGAGATCGAACTCTCCGCTGCTGTGTTCGGCATCGAGGCCAATCAGGCTGTTGTCCACGATGTGGTCAAGAACCACCTGGCCAACTGCCGCCAGGGCACTCAGAGTGCTCTGACCCGCGCTGAGGTTTCCGGCGGTGGCCGCAAGCCCTGGCGTCAGAAGGGCACCGGCCGTGCCCGTCAGGGTTCCACCCGCGCTCCCCAGTGGACTCACGGTGGTATCGTGTTCGCTCCCAAGCCCAGAGATTACAGCTACACCCTGAACAAGAAGGTGAAGCGTCTGGCCATCAAGAGCGCACTGTCCGCCAAGGCTGCTGAGAACAACATTGTCGTCATCGACTCCATCAAGATGGACTCCATCAAGACCAAGGATTTCGCTGCTTTCCTGAGCGCTGTCGGCGCCACCAAGAAGCCCCTGGTCGTCACCGCTGAGGCTGACCAGATCGTGGTCAAGTCCGGCCGCAACATCCCCGGCTGCGCTGTCACCTTCGCCAACCTGATCAACGTCTACGACGTGGTCAACGCTGAGAAGCTGGTTGTCGATCAGGCTGCTCTGGCCAAGATCGAGGAGGTATTCGCATAATGAACGCTTACGATATCATCAGAAAGCCGGTTATCACCGAGCAGTCCATGGAAGGCGTCGCTGATAAGAAGTACGTCTTCAAGGTTGCCGTCGATGCAACCAAGACCGAGATCAAGGCCGCTGTGGAAGAGATCTTCGGCGTTAAGGTCGCTAAGGTCAACACCCTGCGTCAGCTGGGCAAGATGAAGCGCACCGGCGCTATGCCTGCCGGCCGCCGCGCTGAGTACAAGAAGGCAGTGGTCACCCTGACCGCTGACTCCAAGACCATCGAGTTCTTCGAGGGTATGGTCTAATCCAATCTCAATAAAGGAGTAAACGCGAAATGGCTATTAAAACTTTTAAGCCTTATACCCCCGCTCGCAGAAACATGACTGTTTCCGCTTTCGAGGGCGTTGACAAGAAGGCAAAACCTGAGCGTAGCCTGGTTGAGACCCTGAAGAAGCACTCCGGTCGCAACAGCTATGGTCACATCACCGTCCGTCATCATGGCGGCGGCAACAAGCGTAAGTACCGTATCATCGATTTCAAGCGCCAGAAGCTGGATATGCCCGCTACTGTGCAGCGCATCGAGTACGACCCCAACCGTTCCGCCTTCATCGCTCTGCTGAAGTACGAGGACGAGACTCTGAGCTACATCCTGGCTCCCAACGGCCTGAAGGCCGGCGACGTGGTGGTTTCCTCCGCCAACGCCGACATCAAGCCCGGCAACTGCCTGCCCATCGCCAACATCCCTGTGGGTACCGTCATCCACAATGTGGAGCTGGCTCCCGGCCACGGCGCACAGATGGTCCGCTCCGCCGGCACCGCTGCTCAGCTGATGGCTAAGGAAGGCGACCTGGCACAGGTTCGTCTGCCCTCCGGCGAGGTTCGCTACGTCCGCACCAACTGCACCGCCTGCATCGGCCAGGTCGGCAACCTGGACCACGAGAACGTTCACATCGGTAAGGCTGGCCGTACCCGTCACATGGGTATCCGTCCCACCGTCCGCGGCTCCGTCATGAACCCCAATGACCACCCCCACGGTGGTGGTGAGGGCCGTTCTCCCATCGGTCGTCCCACTCCTGTTACTCCCTGGGGCAAGCCTGCTATGGGTTACAAGACCCGTAAGACTAAGAACCGCACCGACAAGTTCATCGTCAAGCGCAGAAACAGCAAGTAAGGAGGAAATGAAATGAGCAGAAGTATCAAGAAGGGCCCTTTCGTAGCTCCTGAGCTGTACAAGCGCGTTGAGGAGCTGAACAAGGCTGGCGAAAAGAAGGTTCTGAAGACC
>JAFVMW010000030.1 GCA_017506735.1 Oscillospiraceae bacterium
CATCGTAGGGGTCGGCGTCCTCGACGACCCGCTCGGCAATCTCCGATTGCCGCCTCGTAACCACACCATATTTCCCAAAATCCGCCCATCGAGGTCGGATTTTGGGTCGGGACGTCGAGGTGGTGCTCCGCGCAGCGAATCCAGAATCCCAATGACTGCCGGTGGCAATCATACCGATACAAATTCAACTCGCATGACAACTGCAAACGCACCTGCGCACGAATTGTCAGCGGCGACTCGCCGCCAAACTCCAATCTGTCAATCAATTCACTTCAATCGGTACAGCACCCTTGGTCTGCCGCCGGTTTCGTAGTCGATGGAGGAGCGGAGGGTGCCGGTTTCAATGAGGTAGTTCAGATAATGGCGCACCGTCACCTTGGACAGGCCGGACTCCGCGGAGATGCTCTCGCAGGTGTGGGGGCCGTCGGGATTCTCCCGGATCAGAGCCTCGATGGCACCCAGGGTTTTGGCGTTCAGACCCTTGCGCAGCTCGTGGGTGGCGCTGTCGGCGGAGAAGGAGCTGTGGAGCAGCTGATCCACCACCGCCTGGTCCGCTGTGTCCCGGCTTTTTGCCAGCTGGGCCTTGCTCATATATTTGCGCACCGCTTCCTGGAGCCGCTTCATCGGGAAGGGCTTGATGATGTAGTCCTCAATGCCCAGCCGCAGGGCATCCTCCACCACCGGCATTTCCGTGGCGGCGGTAATCATGATCACCGCGGTCTGGATGCCTGCGCCCCGGATGGCCCTCAGCAGCTCCAGGCCGTTCATCATGGGCATATACACATCCATCACCGCCAGCTCCACCGGGCTGGCCTTCAGATACTCCAGGGCGTCCCGGCCGTTGGCAAACCGGGCAGCCACACGAACGCCGTCCACCTGGGACAGATATTGCTCGTTGAGCTGGGCCACCATGGGATCGTCTTCCACAATGATTACGTTCATACCGTACCTCCTCTGGGGGTGTTGAAAATCAGGGTGAAGGTGGAACCGGCATCGGGCTCCGAGTCCACCTCGATGGTGCCGTTGTTCCGCTCGGCAATGCTCCGGACCAGGCCCATGCCCACGCCCCGGCCATGGTCGGCCTTGGTGGAGAAGCCGGATTCAAAGATCCGGGGCAGAATGTCCTCCCGGATGCCCTCGCCGGAGTCGGACACCACGATCAGCAGGCCCGTTTCGTCCTCGGTGATCTGCAGCACCACCCGGCGCTCCGCGTCCGCGTTCTGTACATTCACCGCCTCGATGGCGTTTTCCAGCAGATTGCCCACCACCGTCACCAGCTCCTGGGTGGTCAGATACCGGCTGTGCTCCGGCAGATGGGAGTTGGCCAGCAAGGTCAGCCGGATGTCCAGCTCTCGCATATTGTTCAGCTTGCCCAGAATCAGCGCCGCCACGTTGGCATTCTGGATGAGCTGCATCACCGGAGCCAGGGTGTGGGCGTGCTCGGCGGAGATGCTGCCGATGTACTCCAGGGCATCCTCCGCCCGATCCATTTGCAGCAGACCGGAAATGACCTGGAGCTTGTTGATAAATTCGTGGTTGTTGGCCCTAAGGGCGGATATGATGTGCCGGGTGCCGCCCAGCTGCTCCGCCTGGCGGCGCAGCTCGGACCGGTCCTTCAGAATCAGCACCTGCCGGGCCCAGCGGCTGGAATTCTTGACATAGAGGGAATTGACCAGAATGTTGGTCCGGCTGGTGGCAAGATTCTCCCCCCGGACATCTTTCAGGCTTTCGCCGTTTTCAAGCCGGAGCAGGCTGTCCACATCCATGCCCAGCAGCAGCTCCTCCTTTTTGCCCAGGGCCGCGGCGGCGGTCTGGTTCACAAGCCGCACTCTGCCTGTGGGGTCCAGGGAAATCAGACCCTCGTCCAGGCTGTTCAGCACATCGCTCTGGGTCAGATAGGTTTTCACCAGATCCTCCGGCTTCGCGCCCCGGAGGATGTAGTTCAGATAAATGGCCAGTGCGCCGGAGAACACCAGCGTACACAGCACCAAAATGCCCATCAGCTTGATATAGGTGGTGTTGATGCTCCGGTGGAGCTCCTCCATTCTGGACTGGGTGGTGCTGCCCATGACAAAGCCGATAACCTGGCCCTGGCCATTGGTCACGGGACAGAAAAACCGGTGCTGGAAGCCCATGGTGCCGGTGGCGTCGGAGAAATAGCTTTCACCGGCAAGGGCGCGGCCTTCGTCACCGCCCACGAATTTTTCGCCGATCCGCGCTTTGTTGATGTGGTACACCCGGATGGAGTTTTCGTCGGCAATGGTGATCACATCCAGATCCTCCATGGCCGCCACCAGCTCGTCCAGATAGGCTGCAAGCTCCGGGTCGCAGGCATTCTGGGTCAGCGCCTCCTGCACCGCCGGACTGGTGGCGATGGTGGTGACTACCGCCCGGAGGGTGTCGTCGATTTTCTCCTGAAGGGTGGACAGGGAGTAGCGCAGGGTCAGACCCAGGGTGAAGGACAGCAGAACAAACCAGCACAGCATGATCCAGCAGGTGGTCTGTATAAAAACAGGCGCGGCGGAGCCGCCCTTGCGTCTGATGTTTCCGGCCATGAATTTCCTCCCCACCGCCATACAGGCGGATGTGCATATTTATCAATATTCTACCATTATTTTCCGGCCAAAGCAACCAGAGAAATCGGAGTTTTGCGGCGAGTCGCCGCTGACAATTCGTGCGCAGGTGCGTTTGCAGTTGTCATGCGAGTTTAATTTGTATCGGTATGATTGCCACCGGCAATCATTGGGATTTTGGATTCGCTGCGCGGAGCACCACGCTCGACAACAGCAGTTCTAACAATTGGAGTTTGTGGGGGAGCGTGGAATAACCCATCGTAGGGGTCGGCGTCCTCGACGACCCGCTCGGCAATCTCCGATTGCCGCCTCGTAACCACACCATATTTCCCAAAATCCGCCCATCGAGGTCGGATTTTGGGTCGGGACGGGAAACCCGTCCCCTACAGTATCATCGAAACACCCCTACAAACTCCAATTGTCAGAGCTGCCGTTGTCGAGCGGTTTCAACTCGCCTTACAATGATCGACGCACTTGCGCACGAATCGCCCGTGGGGGCGCCCCCACAAACTCCAATTTGACATTGCCTTTTCCTTCTGCATATGGTATGATGATGCCATCCAACCGGAGTCTGCCGTACCGGATCTGCCGTGAAAAGGGCCTTAAAAGACTCCCCCGGAATTATTCCTGGGGAGAGTGCGCCCTTCTGACGGAAGATCCGGTTTTTTGTTGTATGGAGGTAGGAATATGAAACGGATTGTGTGTCTTTTTCTGCTGCTCGCTCTGGTTCTGACGGGCTGCGGCGCAGAGTCCCCCAATGGGGGAGGGATTTCCTTCACCGACGATCTAGGCCGGGAGGTTCATCTGGAAAGCAGGCCCCAGCGGGTGGCCTGTCTGCTGGGCAGCTTTGCCGATGTATGGATGCTCTCCGGCGGCACGGTGATCGCCGCCCCGGATGACGCCTGGGAGGATTTCGGTCTGTCCCTGGAGGGAGCGGTGAATCTGGGCAACACCAAGCAGATGAGCCTGGAGCTGCTCCTCAGCGCCGAGCCGGACTTTATTCTTGCCAGCACCAACACCCGGCAGGATCTGCTGTGGCTGGACACCCTGGAAGCCGCCGGGATTCCGGCCGCCTATTTCGACGTGTCGGATTTCGGGGACTATCTGGAGCTTCTGTCCCTCTGCACCCGGCTGAACGACCGCCCCGACCTGTACGAAGCCCACGGCCTGTCCATCCAGGGCCAGATCGAGGACGCCATTGCCCGGGCCGATGCCTATATCCGCCAGGAGGGCCGGGCACCGAAGGTGCTGTTCCTCCGGGCCTCCGCCACCAGCATCCGGGCCAAAAATTCCCGGGGCAACGTGACCGGCGTAATGCTCCGGGCCCTGGGCTGTGAGAACATCGCCGATTCTGACGAAAGCCTGCTGGAAAATCTGAGCCTGGAGCATATCCTCCTTCAGGACCCGGACTGCATCTTCTTCGTCCAGTCCGGCGATGACACCGAAGGCACCCGAGCCCATCTGGAGCAGTTTTTCCGGGACAATCCTGCCTGGCAGACCCTCACCGCCGTCCGGGAGGGCCGGGTGTATGCGCTGGACAAGCGGCTGTTCAATCTGAAGCCCAACGCCCTCTGGGGCCGGGCTTACGACATTCTTGTGGAGCTGATCTGGGAATGAAACAAAGAACCCCTCTTTTTGTGCTGGCAGGCCTTTCCTGCGTTCTGGCCTGTCTGCTGAGTCTGACCCTGGGGGCGGCAGGAATGCCCCTGTCCACCCTTGTCCAGGCCCTGGCCCGGCCGGACAGCACTCCGGGCCGGATTCTGTTTCTGGTTCGTCTGCCCCGGACCGCCGGCTGTCTGCTGGCCGGAGCGGCCCTTGCGGTTTCCGGCTGCGTGATCCAGGGGGTGCTGGCCAATCCCCTGGCCTCCCCGGGCATCATCGGTGTCAACGCCGGGGCAGGCTTTGCCGTCACGGTGTGCTGCGCCCTGGGCGCCCTGTCCGGCTGGACCATGGCCCTCTCCGCTTTCCTGGGGGCCCTGGGAGCGGCGGCGGCCATCGCCTTTTTCGGCAGCCGCACGGGAGCCTCCCGAACCACCGTGATCCTGGCAGGCGTGGCTGTCAACGCCTTTCTGGGCGGCCTGTCGGAATCCGTCACCTCCCTGTTTCCCGATGTCGCCATGCTGAGTGTGGATTTCCGGGTGGGCGGCTTCGGCTCGGTGGCGGTTTCCCGGCTGATGCCTGCCGGGCTGCTGATCCTGGCAGGGCTGGCGCTGGTCTGTTCGCTCCACAACGAGCTGGATGTGATGAGTCTGGGCGCGGACACCGCCCGTGGCCTGGGTATGAATGTAAAAGGAATGCAGGCCCTGTTCCTGGGTCTGGCGGCGCTGCTGGCCGGAGCCAGCGTCAGCTTCGCAGGACTGCTGGGCTTCGTGGGCCTCATTGTTCCCCATAGCTGCCGGAAGGCCGTGGGCAGTGAAGCACGGCTTCTGCTGCCCCTGTCCGCCCTGACAGGAGCCGCCTTTGTGACCCTGGCGGATCTGCTGGCAAGGCTCCTTTTCGCCCCCTTTGAGCTGCCGGTGGGTGTGCTGCTGTCCGTGCTGGGCGGCCCCTTCTTCCTGTGGCTGCTCTTGACCCGGAAGGGAGGTCACGGAGATGATTGAATTGCGGAACGCGACCCTGGGCTACCCCGGAAAAACCGTCCTCCGGGATGTGACCCTTTCCTTCCCGGCCGGACAGATCACCGTCCTCCTGGGCCCCAACGGCTCCGGCAAATCCACCCTGCTGAAGGCCATACTGGGCCTTTCTCAGCTCCAGGACGGCGCCATTCTTGTTCAGGGCAAACCTCTGGAAGCCTGGGATTCTGCCGCCCTGGCCCGGCAGGTGGCCTGTCTGCCCCAGAGCCGGAGGGTGCCGGACATGACGGTGGAGCGGCTGGTGCTTCACGGCCGGTTTCCCTACCTCCGCTATCCCCGGCGCTACCGCCCCCAGGACCGTGCCGCTGCCCGGCAGGCCATGGAGCAGGTGGGCATTCTGGAATACGCCGGGCAGGAACTGAAGACCCTCTCCGGCGGCACCCGTCAGAAGGCCTACATCGCCATGGCCCTGGCCCAGGATACTGCCGCGGTACTGCTGGACGAGCCAAACGCCTATCTGGATCTGGCCCATCAGCTTCAGCTCATGGCGCTGTGCCGGGACCTGGCCCGTCAGGGCAAGGCGGTGGTGGTGGTTCTCCACGATCTGAATCTGGCCCTTCAATATGCTGACCGGATCGCCCTGTTTGCCAACGGAACCCTCCTTGCCCAGGGTACCGGCCCAGAGCTTTGTGCAAGCGGCGACCTGAACCAGGCCTTCGGCGTGGAAGTCACCCCCTGGGAAACGCCCCAGGGCACCCATTATACCTTCCGCCTCCCCCGGGAATGAATAAAACTGTCCCCACCGCCGCGGTGGGGACATTGTATTTATGGGATAGCGGCGAGTCGCCGCTGACAATTCGGGCCTTCGGGACCCTTAAAAATCCAACGCCATTGGGTACCGCCCGACTGGAACGTGGGATCAATGGACAACCAAATTGGCATTTCACAGGAATCCATACAGCACAGACAGGATCACGGAGGTCATCAATCCTGCCACCACCAGGGACAGGCTGCTCACCGCGCCCACCAGGGGGCTGATTTCCCCTGCCTTGGCCGTACCCACCACATGAGAGGCTGTACCGAAGGCCACACCCTGGGCGACCGGGTCCGTCAGACCCAGCATTTTGCAGGCCGCCTCGCCAAAGACGCTGCCCAGGATGCCCGTAACGATAATCACCGCGGTGCAGAGAGAACCCAGGCCGCCGCCCATCTGGGCCAGAGGCACGCCGATGGCGGAGGTCACACTCTTGGGCAGCAGGGTAACGGTCAGCGTCCGGGACAGTCCGAACAGCATACACAGCCCCCAGACCATCACAATACAGGCGGCAGACCCGGCGGCAACGCCGATGGCCATGGCGCGCATACTTTTTTTCAGCTCCTGATACTGCTCATACATGGGGATGGCCAGACACACCGTGGCCGGAGTCATGAGCCAGGACACGTTTTTCATGCCTGCCTGGTAGTCCTCCAGCTCCATTCCGGAGCCGAACAGGAACAGGGCCACCAGCACCACGGCAAGCAATATGGGATTGCACAGGGCAGACTTGGTCCGCTTCTGGATGGCAGCGCCTGCCTGATAGGCAAGCAGGGTCAGCACCACCGGCAAAACCGGAATGGAGAAAAGCTCCTTCATTCTGTCTTGCCTCCCTTCTCATTGATCCGCTGGGTCACAACGCCGCTGATGCCGAAGGTGACAGCGGTAGTGGACACCACGATGAGAAGGATGGGGAAAAGCTCCCCCCGGATCAGCTCCCAATGCTCCAGAATGCCCACCGTGGGGCCTACAAAGAGCAGGGGCAGCAGGGAGCGGAGAAAATCCCCGGCCTCCTTCACCTGCTCCAGCTTCACCACGCCGGTCATCAGCGCCAGAAACAGCAGCACCAGGCCATAAACCGACGCCGGAATGGAAACCGGCACCAGCCGCTGCAAGCCTTCCCCCAGCAGTGTAAAACCGAAAATGATACAAATTTGAGATATGTACTTCATAATCCAACCTTTCTCCGCCCTTGCGGAGTATTTTTCTGTATTATACCGACTTTTCGCGGCAGAAGAAAGGGCTTTTTTTACTCAGTTTCTGGCAAAATCAATCCCCCCGGCCAAGCCAGGGGGATTGATGCGAGATAATGCGTCAGTTATTCAAATAGGTTTCAATCAGTGCAAGGATACCTTCGAAGGTATATTCTCCCTTGCCCACAGGGATCTTGAAGTAGGGAACATTGAATGCGGTGAACTGCTCATAGGTCAAATATTCTGCGAACTCTTCGTAAGTATACAGCCCATAGGTTTCGATATCTGCGTTCATCCGATCCCTGTCGAACTTCATATCATCGCCCACTTCGAAATAGTTGAACAGGGGGAAGTCCTGCTTTTCGAAGTCCGCAGAGAGCATCCCCTCCACGATGATGTTGTAGTGTTCAGCGGAGATGATGCCCCATGCCTCGCAATACTCCTGGGTGATGGTGTAATCCACCAGAGTAACGGTTTCATATCCATCGTTGTTCTGCCGGATGAACTCATGGCCTACAAAGCGTGCAACACTTTCCGCATCAATGGTGACAAAGCGGTTCAGCTCTGCATCAAAGAACTGATGGAGATTGACCACCTTGACAGCGGTACCATCGCTGAACTTCAGCTCAATAACAGTGTTGTTGTCATAACCGTGATCGAAGATGATAGCAGGAGAAACAGCAGTGTACTCGCCCTTGAAGAAGTCCCAAACCAGCAGCTGATCCTCGTAGGTCAAATACTGGATTTCCTTCTGTGTGCCGTCTGCAAGGGTTACAAGGGTGTCAGAAGTGACGCAGGGACTAGTTCCGTTACTCGGTTCTTTCAGTGTGCCGTTGTTTTTGAAACTGTTGTAGTCATATTCCGAAAGATCAGAGTACTTAACTGTCTCAGTGCGATTCCAGGTGGTAGAGGCATTTTTGTCGGTGAAGACATAAGTGAGGACAATATTTCTTGAGGTGGTGCCAGTACCAAAAGCCTTATTAGTAGATGCAAAATACAGTGTATTGTTTGCGACCACAGGCGTTATGGTCGTACCATCGGAGTGAACTGCGCCACCTGTGATAGTCAGGGTATAGTCATCACAGGTATAGGTCCATACATTGCTGCTGATCTTACCGCTATTATACAGTGTAGACAGGTCAACAGTTTTCACCTTACCCTCAGAAGCACTCCAGTATGTAACCGATACACCCGTCAAAACGGTATAGGCAGGACGCCAATCGCCGTCCTTACTTGTCACAAGACGAATGGCTGTTGCAGTGCCGGCATTGGTAAACTTAGGAGGATCGATACTGGTCTTGGTAGCGTAAAGAACGAAGGGCATTTCGTGCGTCACCTTTTCGCCACTCAATTGACCGTTGCTATTGTAAACGACATCATCGGTAATGATTAATGTATATTCGCCGGTGTACAATTGATTCAACGTGATTACAGTAGACTTCTCTACCGTATTGCCAGAAGTGTCCTTTACCGTATAGACCAAATCTTTACCATATTTCTTGATAACAAGATCATTAAAGGTAAAATTATAGTTTCCTCCGGTAATATTATCGAGATCTGCGGTAAACGTTGTGACCCAAGCATTGTTGTAAGCCGTATTGATTGTCAAGGAACTGCTGTTAACGCCGGAATGCGACACTTGAGGTGCAATTACTCTCTGAGCACTCGGTGTATACGGTATCACGCCGTCGATTTCTGCATCATAGCGAGAATTTTCGGAGACTTGGCTGCCCGCTTTAATAGAATAGACCTGACCAGTCTTGCCGGAAATCGTAATTTCCTTCAACTGATAGGGAATATCCTTCTGATTGGTACGATCATCGGTAATATTTGCCTTAAGGGTGTTCAAATACACAATGCCCATATTGACAGTATTGGTCCCAGAAACAGTGTGTCTATACTCTTTATCGTTCAAAGCTGCGTTGATTGCGCTTTTGGCATAACTATTGCTCACTGATGTATCGCTAGAAGTCACCCAGTTATACTGTTTGAGATCACCTTTCAGTACAAGATTAGCATTGGACTCACTTTCGTTCGTTCCTACCAAAATACCAAATCCGAGAACCTTCTTGCTCGTATCATATTTTGAAGTAGTCTGATACTGGATGGTGGTAACATTATCCAAAGTCGCAGTGTATCCATTGGAACTCTTGATATGAATATTTGACAAGCTACCACATTCAAGAACGGTATTTTCAATGGTAACATTGCCTTCGCCAACTTGAATGTTGTTTCGAGCGCCATAAATATAGCAGTTCGAAATAGTACTATTGCCGGACACTACAACCGCAGAGTAGCCATAGGGGTATCTGCCATCACTACCTGCTTGCATTTCAGAGGTATACAGATAAGACTCCGGGAAAATGTCACAAATAATCTGGACGTTATCCAAAATGCCGCCGTTTTCAACAGTTACAAAGCCGTAAGAAACAGCTGCGCTTCTATAGGAACCGTCACCGGAGCAAGTGACTTTAAAGCCGTTACCGTAAACCGCAAAGCCATTGGATACAGTAAAGCCGCCGGAAATGTTATTCAGCAGAACAACATTCTTATCTTTTGCATCCGTTTTAGCTGTGGCATTCACAGCATCCACGACTTCCAGGTAATACTGCACACCGTTGATCTGGACACCTACAACACCAGTGCCCACAAATTTCAATTCATTGCTTTCATTCTTTTCCAAACTGACATTATGACCATTATTCAGAGTAGTCACGTTAAGAGAGGAATAGCTCGCGTTTCCTGTTAGAAGCTTAGAAAGCTGGGCATATGTGATACCATTCTGATTGCCCACGCGGTAGAGGAAGCCATTGTCCTCAACGGTTACAGTGATTGTATAAGGCTCACAGTAGTAGTAATCCGTAATGGTAATGGTAGCTTCACCGGTTCCATAAATCTTCAGCTTACCATCTTGCCATTCATCTGCACCGGCTTCGAAGTCCGCATAAATCGTATTCTGAGAATCAACAGGCGAGACAAACACTTGTACCTTATCTTCCTTTACGGGTACAGATATATCAGGTTTCTCCGCAAAGAAAGTTCCAACTGTATATTCAGTGCCTGCAGTAACAGTACCAGGGCTGTTTTCAGCCTTAACAAACTTCTCAACAGAATTCGCCTCGGTACGGTCAAGAATGGTTACGCCAGCAAAGGGGTTAGGAGTTCCATCATCATAAATAGGAACATGCTTCACGCCCCAGCCGTAGCCGGTGAAGAGCTGATTGAAGGGGAGATAATAGTGCTGACGGTCTTCTTTGAGAACGGTTTCTTTCACTCCATCGCCGTCAACATCAACCGTTTCCTCACCTGCATCGGCGTGGTTCCAAACCTTGCCATCTACAAAATGGTAGCAGGTGGCATTCTCGGTAGAGGCTTCACCGTTTACAACAACATAGTTATATCTACCGCTGGCAGGAACAGTGAATGCGTCTCCCTCAAGAGGGGTGATGGTCGTACCATTTACAGCCTTAACCTGGGTCAAACGGCTAAACTGGTGGTCATGGGTATAGGATGCCAGGGAGTTGGCGACCAGCTCGCAGTAGTAGTAATCGTTCCAATCACCGAAGTGGACGGTGCAGTTTTCTGCGTGGAACTTATCCGTTTCGGGAACGGTATAGCCCTTATCATCGGTGGTCATATTCTTGTTGGTGCCGATCATCATGCCGGAGTAGCGGTACCAGTAGTACTGATAGTTTCCGCAAACGTCATTGTACACGTCGATCTGCGCGCCAACATGGCAGTTGGTCATGTAAACATGGCCCGCACCGCGGAACATACCAACCAGGCCGCCGCAGGCAACGTCCCAGGAACCCCACAGAGCGGTGATCTTGTTGGTGTTGTCGATGGTGATATTGGTAAAGGTCAGCTTGTAGTCATCAGGATCGTCGCTGTTGCCGCCGATGCCCACGATGCCGCCGTTGCCGGTGTTATAGACACGGGGGTTGCAGTTGGTGATGGCGATATTCTCAAAGGTGGAATTGACAGCGTAAGCCGCAACGACACCGGTGGGAGTGAATTCGCCGTCGGAGGAGAAATTGTCAACGGTCAGGTTCTTGATGATACCGCCGGTGGGGTTGCCGTCAGCATCTCTACTACCCACCACATAACCAAACAGGCCCATGGCGTCACTGTAGTAATTACCCTCATAGTTACCCTTGATCTCCCAGGTGTTGTGGTAGAAATTGGCGATGGTGTGGCCGTTGCCATCGAAGGTGCCTTCAAAGGAATAGACGGTGCTGTAGTAGTCACCGGTTGTACCATCAGCATTCTTGTCATCCGTATAATAGTAGCCAATGGGATGGAAGATCAGGCTTTCGTTGGCATTATCCTTGTCGCCCAGGTTGATATCAGAGATCAGCTTGACGGTTTTACCAGCGAAGCTGTCCTGGGTCTGGCCTTTCATACCGCCGACGATGGCGCCGAAGGCGGCCAGCTGGTCAGCGTTGGCGATGGTCAGTTCGGTCTTGGAAGCATCGTACCAAGTGTAATCGAACTTGCCCTTCCATTCGTTTTCCGTATCGGCCACGGTGGCGATTTCGGAGAAGGTTGCCAGGGCCATGGTTACGTCGCCGGTGGCAGGATCGTAGCTGAAATCGTTGTGGTTCACGGGAGTGGCGGCCAGGGTCATCTGGTTGGTCTGGCCATTTTCCACGTGATAGAAGGTGTAGTTGCCGATGTTCAGGCCCTGGGGCATCATCTCCTTGACTGCAATGGTCATGGGGACTGTATTGCCAGCGGCAACGCCTGCAATGTGGACATCCACGCTGCGGCTGATCTCGGTTTCGCCCAGCTGGATATTGGCTGCGCTGCTGTCCAGATCGGTGACGGTGAGGGTCAGGGCAGTAGTGCCGGGCTCCAGCAGGGTACCGGCAGGAATCTGCGCGGTCACTTTACCGTCAGCGCTGGTCAGAGTCACGTTCTGGGGCAGCAGGTTGTTCTCGTCGGGGGTGACGGGTACGGACACAGACACATCCAGGTCGTTCTCCGGGAATGTGACCTCAGGGTACTCAGCGTTCTGGTCATAGTCGTCGCCGAAGCTGTCGGTCTCATGGGTGTACTGGCTTGCCAGCAGAACTACCCGGAAGCCGCCGCCGACGGTCCGGTTCTGGTATTCGTTTCCTGCGGATTCCTGCATCTTCAGCACGACGCAGTATTCCTCAGACGCGCCTGCAAGCACATGGCCCTGAGCGGCACCGTTGTTGCCTGCCATAAGCTGGGACAGAGTTCCGGCCTTGTGGGCATCGTCCAGCTCGTTGCGGCTGGTCAAAACGGTGTCACCGGGGTAGATGTACACGTCGATGACATCGGCCAGGTTCACCTCTTCGGTGTTCTCCTTTTCCGGCACGATGTTCAGGCGGTACTGGAAGGCCAGATTGCCCAGATTGCTGATTTTGATATAGCGAATCTGGGTAAAGCCGGGCTCCCAGAGGCTATAGTTGAAAATTGCGCCTTTGTCCGCGTTATTCCACTGACCATTGTAGGAATCGGTCCACTCCAGGCCGGCCTTCAGGGTACCGGACTGGATGATGTTTCCCGTACTGGTCACGGAGTCGGTGAACCAGGCGAATGTGGTGCCCATGAGCATGGAAATGCACAACAGCAGGGACACAACGCTCTGGAACAGCGCCAGTTTTGTCTTTTTCATATCGCTTTCCTCCCAAAAATATTTGATCTCAGCGATCAAAGGGCACACCGCCGCAAGATGTGGGCATACCCTCCCCACAGGGGAGGGTCCATGCTGTGCCCTTTGATCGCCGCCCAACCCCCAAAAGGGGGTTGGGTGGTGCTTTAGTGACAAAATAAAAAATTGTAATCGTTACGTCACTGTCAATCACAGTATGCGTTAATTAGTGTTATTGAGTCCAAGCAAATCGAGGTAGTTAATAGCTATACCAAACCACTGACCAAGATTCCACATAGAAGCACTGCTGTAATGGTAAGCATCATTGTTCTCACCAGCATTTGCACCAACAAGAAGTGTAGAAGTATCAATGCACGCAGAGTTAGGAAGCACGAAACCAGTTCCTTTGTTATTAATACTGTTGGTCACAGGTTCCCACTCGATCTTTGCGTTCGTATTTTTGCCTTTGTTGACGGTGTCAGAGTAAGTCCAGCCGTTAGGAGTCACTCTATAGCCCGCTGTCCACTGGTAGTCATTACTCTCGTCAAAGTAGCCGGCTACGAATTTGCCATTTGTATCATAATAGCCGTGCTGAATCTCTGCATTCTTGGCAATCGCACCGCTGACGAAGATGATATTATCGCCGTTGTCGTTGTTTGCGTAAGAAGCAAACTCTTCACGGACTTTGTTCACAAGCGCCGCCTCGTTTGCCTGATATTTTCCAGCACAATCATCTGCTAAAGCGTCGGACTCGCCTTGCATCCAAACGAAGGAATGAATTTTGACGTTGGTGCCATGAATAGCCTCGATTTTTGCCAAGGAGTCGTGCACATAATCAATCATCAAATCGGACAGGTAGCCGCCCATATCACTGACTAAGCCTTCGTTATCATACTTACCCGCAAGCCACTGACCGTCAAGCATAGAGCCGGCTGCAGTGTACTTGATGATGTACCATACCTCATCCTTGGTCGCCTCATTGGTTGCAAGCTGGTAAGCAATACCAACTTCCGGGCCGAAGCAGGCACCATCTACTGTGCCGCCAACACCGGGATGGTAGGGCTCGAACCCGGAGTTGTAATACAGCGACTTCCAAACACCGTTTTCACAATTGATATTGCTGTAGTTAATGAAGATGTTGGAATAGTCCGCTACAACAGCTTGGCTCTTGACAGCCTCGGTAAGGGCGGATGCACCATATGCGTTGGACTGACCTGCCAGAATGATCACATTTGCGGTTTTCTGGGAAATATCCTCTTCTTCCTTTTCTGCGATGTTCACAGTCCACTTTGTCAGCGTCTGGATGCCATCCGCAAAAATAGAAACAAATGTAACCGTATGCTCACCACTGGAGAGATTCATAGTATTCAACGGTGCCTGGATGTAGAAAATTTTGCTGTTCTCAGTGCCAGTATTAGTATTAATATCTGCATTGGCGTCCATGGGAAGGGAGTAAGTAAGATTGTCAGCAGTGTCCACATACACACCAAATGCGATGGGCACTCTATTGTCAGCATAACCGACATAACCAAAGATATCAGCAAACGGTGCTGTGGTACAATTGATGGTGATCGCACCATAGGCATTGGTTTCACTGTATACAGTACTTCCACCGTTCCAACCAACAGTATAGTCAACAGTACCGGTAGCAAATTCAAGTGTTGCCGCACCAAAAACATTACCATCTACGAGATCACCGTTAATTGTGTTCTTACCAGGAGCCATATAGAACTGTTGTCCGACAGCATTAATACCAAACTGTTCAAAGTACAATTCGTATTTGCCGCCACCGCCGCTAAGAGCCAGTTCCTTCATGCTGACCGCAACCACCTTAAATTCGGCAGTAACAGTATCTTCGGCATAGGTATAGGTAACAACACCGTTTTTCTCACCGAAGGTGGTGAAGTCACCAGCGTTCTCCTTGAATGTGTAGGTGAAGTCACTTACATCCAGGGTTCTTGCATTACCATCGGAGTAGACCGCAGTAACAGTAATGTCGCTAGCACTAAATGTCTCATTCTTGGAGATATCATAGAGGTTCTTGTTGGTCTTAACGGAAAGGCCGGTAACCCTGTTTTCTACAATCTCAACCTCAAACGTCGTTGCAGTGCAGAAGTAGTAGTCGGTGATAGTAATAACCGCCGCACCCTTACCGGTGAATACAATTGTACCCTTCGTCCAATCGCTGGTGTTGGGTGTGTAAATACCGCCAGCAGTGCTGTTCGTTCCGATTTTAGGAGAAACTGTGACTACAACATTCTCGCTATTAATAGCCAGTTTGGGGTCGGCGATCATAGCGGCCTTGAAAAGCCTACCGATGGCACGGGAATTGTTAGCACGATAAGCGTCAGAGATGGTATCCTGCACCTCAAACTTCACATAGGAATTGCCCTCTTCACGGTCCAGGATGGTAACACCATCCATCTCGCCGACGCCCTTGGAGGTGACGCCCCAGCCGTAGCCGGTGACCAGGTTGTTAAACTCACGGTAGACGAGCTGCTTGTCTTCCTTCAGGACGGTTTCCTTAACGCCGTCGCCGTTGGTGTCGACTTCTTCGCTGCCTGCATCTGCATGGTTCCAGACCTTGCCGTCCACAAAGTGGTAGCAGGTAGCATACGCTGCGCCGTCGCCGTGGACCCACTTGCCATCGCTGCCCTTTGCCTTGACCACAACGTAGTTGTAGCGGCCGGAGGTGGGGATGTCAGTGATTGCACCATCCAGGGAAGTAACTTTCATGTTTGCCACGTCAACGGAAGCGACCTGCTCCAGACGGCTCATCTGGTGGTCGTGGGTGTAGGATGCCAGGGAGTTGGCAACCAGCTCACAGTAATAGTAATCGTTCCAGTCACCGAAGTGGACGGTACAATTCTCAGCGGAAAGGTCGTCCATCTTGGGGTAGACATGGCCGTCCTGCTCCACATTTTCACGGACAGAGCCGACCAGAATACCGGCATAGCGATAAGCATAGTACTGGTAGTTGGCGCAAACGTCGTTGTAAACATCAATCTGTGCGGCAACATGGCAGTTCTCCATGTGGATGCCTGCATTATCGATAGCATTTTCCTGGCCGCTGGTGGGATAGTACTGACCAACCAGGCCGCCGCAGGCCACGTCCCAGGAGCCCCACAGAGCGGAGATCTTGTTGGTGTTGTCCACGGTGATGTTCTTGAAGGTTACAGGGGTGTTATGGGCATCCTTTGCATACCAGCCCACACAGCCGACGATACCGCCGTTGCCAATGTTATACACACGGGGATTGCAATTGAAGATGGCGATGTTCTCAAAGGTAGCACCGCAGTCCGCATAGGCAGCAATGGTACCGGTGGTGGTGAACTCGCCGTCAGAGGAGAAGTTCTTGACGGTCAGATTCTTGACGGTACCGCCGTAGACCTTGCCGAACAGGCCCATGCCGTCACGGTAGTGGTTGGGGGTGCCGGAGTAGCCGTCATTGTAGTCGCCGAACATCTCCCAGGTGTTCTGGTAGAAGTTGGCGATGGTGTGGCCGTTGCCGTCAAAGGTACCCTCGAAGGTCTTGAATCCACTGGTAACGCTGATGCCACTCACCTTATCGTAGTTACCATTGCTATTATAGTAGCCGATGGGATAAAATACCTTGCCGTTATCAGCGATGGTATCGCCAATGTTGATGTTGGCGATCAGCTTGACGGTCTTGCCGGAGAAGCTGTCCTGGGTCTGGCCATCCATACCGCCGACAATGGCGCTGAGGCCTGCCAGCTGGTCCGCGCTGGCGATGACCAGCTCTGTCTTGGACGCATCATACCAGTCGTATACACGGTCGCCATTCCAGGGGTTATCTGTGTCCGCAACCACGGCAACCTCGGAGAAGGTGGCCATGTAGAGAATCACATCGCCGCTGAGAGGGTCATACTTGAACTGGTTGTGGGCGGTGAAGGTCTCATTCAGACCGATCTGGGTCATTTCCTTGGTTTCAGTACCCTCCACATGATACAGCTTCAGGTTGCCGTTGTTCATGCCGATGGGAGCCGCTCCGCGGATGGTGATCTCCATGGGCTGCGTGTTATCGGAGGCGACGCCGTCCATGTGGACATCCAGCGCACGCAGATCCTCATTCTCACCCAGGGTCACATTGCTCTCGGATTCGTCCTTCTCAGTGACTTCCAGAGTCAGCTTGCTGGTACCCTCGGACACCTGAACGCCAGCAGGAATCTGAGCGCTGACAGATACGCCCTGAATGGATGTATTCTGAGTGGTTGCGTTGTTCTCAACCTGAACGTTTGTAGAAGCGGTTTCGGAGATGTTCAGATTCGGTGCGCCGTACTCAGAATCCTTGTCGTAGTCATTGCCGAAGCTGTCTTCCTCCCAGGTGTACTGACTTGCCATCAGCACAACACGGAAGCCGCCGCCGACGCTGCGATTCTGGTATTCGTTGCCGGCAGATTCCTGCATCTTCAGCACAATGCAGGCAGTCAGCTCGCCAGCAGGTTCGGTGGCAGTGGCCTGTGCGCCCTCAGGGAGCAGCACGCCGTGGGCCGCGCCATCATTGTCAGCCATCAGCTCGGACAGGGTGCCCACCCGATATTCATCGGTGAGCTGCTCGCGCCCGGTCAGCTGCGTGTCACCAGGGAACAGGTAGACATCAATCACATCAGCCAGATTCACCTCTTCGGTGTTCTGCGTCTGGGGAATGATGTTCAGCCGGTACCGGAAGGCAAGGCTGCCCTCATTGGTGATTTTCACATAGCGAACCTGGGTGTAGCCGGGCTCCCACAGGCTGTAATTGAAAATCGCGCCCTGGGACGCGTCCTGCCATTCAGGTTCACCAGCAGTGGGCATGGTGTCTGTCCAGTAGAGTTCCGCATCCAGAGTACCGGACTTGATGATATTTCCGGAGCTGGTCACAGTATCCGTGAACCAGGCGAAGGTTGTGCCCATAAGCATGGATACACACAGAAGCAGTGATATCACGCTCTGGAGCAATGCCAGTTTGGACTTCTTCATGATTTTCCTCCTTTGTTACCGATGATCCTCTTTTCGGTAATCGAAGGGCATAAAGTAACATTATACTCTTCGATTACCGCCCCACCCCGAATGGGGTGGGGACGGTTGGGAAATCAGAAATTACTTGCCGAAGGTGTAGGTGTAGGTGCCGACAGTGATATAGTTGCCGGTTTCCTCGTTAACAGACTTGTAGCCGAACAGTTCCTCGCACTCTTCCTCAGTGTAGGTTTCGTACAGACGCAGTTCCACAGTGATGGTGGTTCCGTTGTTTGCCTCATCGTTGTTGAACACGCCACAGTTGAAGACCTTAATATCTCTGCACAGCTGGACATAGTCAACGTAAGCACCCTTGCCATACAGCAGTCTGCAGGCAGTATTGGCAGGGATGCCATCAACGCCGTCTCCGCTATCAATATCAAAGGCTTCGAAGCCAACCCAATCCATATTCCAGAAGTCATACTGACCTGCCAGACCTGCGGTTCCGGTAGTAATGGGCTTATCAAAGGTCACAACGAAATCAGCGTGCCAAGTTGCATACTCACCAGCAGCAGCTTCTTCCTCGGTTTCAGTGGTCTTGAAAACAAAGCCCTTATCAAGGCCATTCTGCACCTCACCAGTCTTGGAGAAGCTTACATAGTCATACAGAGGAATACTGACATTTTCCAGCTCCTCTTCGGGCATGACAGACACATCCGCCTTGGGAGCAGCGTCGTACTCAGCGTCCTTATCGTAGGTGTGATCGAAGGAGTCATTCTCCCAAGTGTACTGAGTAGCCAGCAGCTGGACAGCGAAGCCGCCGCCAACGGACAGGTTCTGATACTCATTGCCAGCCTCTTCCTGCATCTTCAGAACGATGCAGTATGATACTTCGCCAGTAGCAGGGTCTTCACCGGTGTAGTCATCGGTAGCTACTTCCGCAGCAGGCAGCAGGTAGCCGTAAGCGGCACCGTCAGCATCAGCCATCAGGTCAGCCAGGGTGCCCACGGGAGTAGCCGCTGCAACAGCAGCACGATCAACTGTAGCAGTGGCATCGAACAGGTAAACGTCGATGACCTCCGCCAGATTGACCTCGCCTTCCTTAACAGCCATAGAGGGAATCACGTTCAGCTGGTACTTGAAGGACAGGTTGCCCTTGTTGACAATCTTCACATACTTGACCTGGGTGTAGCCGGGCTCCCAGAGTTCGTAATCGAAGATTGCGCCCTCAGATGCATCGTTGTTGATGGCATCAGCGGTATCGCCGTAGTACAACTCCGCGTCCAGGGTACCGGACTGGATAATGTTGCCGGTGCTGGTCACGGTGTCTGTAAACCACGCGAAGGTGGTACCCATCAGCATAGAGCAGCAGAGCAGCAGGGAGACCAGGCTCATGACGAATGCCTGACGGGCAGACTTTTTGTTTGTCATTTTGTTTTTCCTCCTTTTTATAGAAATAATTTGTCGACAAACTATGTAATCCGTTTCTAACGGTTTACACCATAATGGGGGTTATTCCACAGGTTCTGTGGCTTTCTCTGTCGGCTCGGCAGGGTCTGTTACAGACGGCACCGACTCCGCAGGCGCTTCCGAAGGCTGGGCTGGATCGCTGGCGGAAGGCGTGGACTCCGTCGGTTCCTCTGAAGGCTCAGTCGGATCACTGACAGCCGGTGTGGATTCACTGGGTTCCTCCGATGGTTCGGTCGGATCGCTGACAGCCGGTGTAGATTCACTGGGTTCCTCCGAAGGCTCGGTCGGATCACTGACAGCCGGTGTAGATTCACTGGGTTCCTCCGATGGTTCGGTCGGATCACTGACAGCCGGTGTCAGATCAGATGGGTCAAGCGGCTCCACTGTAATCACCACAGCCAGAGGCTCATCTGTCTGTACCGGACTTTCTCCCCAATTGGTAGACAGCGTCATTTCCACAGCTCCGCCGGTCACGGACAGAGGAACCACAATCGACTCATCCACCAACAGGGTTGCGGTGGTAAACGAATGGCTCTCTCCCACCGTATCCGTCAGAAGAAGCTGGCAATATCCCCGGCAGGTGCCGGTATTGTCAATGGTCAGCACATATTCACCCGGCCCCAGAGTATAAATCCCTTCCGCAGGTTCCACAGGAACTCCGTCCTGTGCCAGCTGGGCTGACACGGTGAACTCCCCTATGGAAATGGCATTATTCTGGCTGGTTATGGAATAACTGAACAGGGCCCAGGTGGTGGAGGCCAGGCCGAACATACACAGAAAAATACAGAATACTGAGGAAAAGAGCACCCGAAACAGATCCTTTTCCGTCATTTTACGATCTTCCGGAACTGTAAACAGTTCCTTCCATTTGGACATTCTTTCCCCCCCCTTTCATTATCTCACTCCAGATCCGTTCCTGCCTGCTGGGCAAATACGGTAACACCCAGCTCCACGGTTGGCACGGTGGTACCCCGATAATTGGCTTCATTACCGGTTTCTTCCGGCATCCAGACAATCAGCGCGGCATAGCGCTTGCTGCCTGTCAGCACCGTCACATCATCAACCTCAGAATACTGGTTCAGCAGTAGATCCAGCACTTCCTTGTCTGCCAGAGCCTGAGCAGCAGCCCGTTCCAGCTCCGGCTCAGAATCGGCGAAAACAACACCGAACCTCAGATGCGTAGGCAGATGGAGTCTGCCGCCGAAAACATTCACGCTGTCCACCCAGGACCGGCAGTCCACAGACAGCTTGTAGTCAAAATTCACATCGCCGTTATTTTCAATCCGCAGGTATACCACCTGGGTGTAGCCAGGCTCATACAGAGCCTCCTCAGAAAAAACGGGAGTTTCTGCCTCCACCGGAGCGTACTCGACCATGGTGTCATTCTTATAGAATACATCCAGGTCCAGAATTCCGATGAGGAAAGAGTTTCGGATGGATTCCGTACTGTCGGTGAACCAGGCAATGGTGGTACCCGCTCCCATCAGAATCCAGAGCACAAGCAAGCACAGAGACAGTGCCATCGCTTTTTGATATATAGATTTTCGTTTCATGCGACGGATCATCCCTGCCTTTCATTTTCGTTTCTCAGGTATTATGCTCTTGCTTCCGCCGGGGCATCAGCAGGAACAGAAGCAAGATTCCGGACAGACAGAAGGTCAGTCCGTAGGCCATCAGACCGGACTCGTCGCCGGTGTCTGGTGGTTCGGGGTCGGTGTCTTCCACCGGGTATTCTTCGATCATGAATTCCCAGTCCAGATATCCCACCAGGTTTTTGAACTGGTTGTCCAGCGTCACCGGCACATCCAGACGGAGGATCAGCTCCAGCTCACCGCCGGAATACAGGGTTCCCAGATATACCCAGTCCGTAAGCTGGGCGGACTGATCCGCTGCCGCGTCAAAGAGTACCGTTTCTTCCGCCTCTTCCACCGACAGCCGAAGCTGGGAGAGGAATTCCACAGAATCCGGTTGGGCGCCCAGACTCCGTAGGTATACCTTGATTTTCACCTCATTGTCCGCATCATTGCGCAGCAGGACGGTCTGCTCCAGCTGATCGCCGGGCATCACATCCTTGAACCCGGTGAACAGATCCGTGGGGGAATAATCGCTGCCGGGTTCGAAGACAAAGGAGCCGGCGTTGCCGTCATAGATGACCTGGCCCTGGGCAAATACAGGGGTGATCAGCAGCAGCACAGCCAATACAGCCCCGAGGAGAGAATACAAACGTCTCATCCGGTCACCTCCCCGTCCAGAGCAGGCCAGCCCGCAGCCTCCCAGGGATGCTGAGCAGGGTTATGTTCAGACTGAACAGCCTGGGCTGTAACAGTCAACGTCAGAGTCTTGCCGATGTAATTCTGATCCACCTTGTCGCCAACAATCTCCACCTGCGTAAATACCGGAGGTGTAGATTCACCGGGCTGGAGAATCTCATTATAATAGATGCATCCGTCCTCACGGCTTGTCCAGGCGGACTCGTTCAGATTCACCCGGAATACCTCCTCCGCACTGAGTTCCTGGCTGTCGATGCCGTTGACCAGCCGGACTCGAAGGTAGAAGGGATGTCCGCAAACATTCTCAATGACTACAGTCTTGCCCACAATATCACCCGGGATGATGTACACACCCTCCTCCGGGAAGGGAGAACCGTCAGCGGTGTACTCGTGAATCACAAGCTGAATGTCACCGGAGGTGACCACATTGGTTGCCTTGCCGATGAGGGAGTAATATGCCAGGGTATTCTGGGAAAGAAGGGTCACAAAAATCGCTGCAATTGCGATCAGCGCCAGTTTTCGCCGGGTTCCGGCCATAAATTATCCCTCCTTCTCTTAATTTTCATGGACTGTGGACCGGATTCCCGAACAGGAATCCGCTCCACCGGCCACGAGCCGCATAGTATTTGAATATCCCATCAGGGATGGCGGCAAGCCGCCATCCCGCGGGACTATTCATGGGAATGATCACTCAACGAAGTCGAAAGCGTCCTCGGCATTGGATGCGGGAACATTCTCGACCTGGACAGCGCTGGCATGGACATCGATGGTCAGAGCGTTACCCTTGGTAGCGAACAGATCATCCTGAGTCAGATTGGTGGGGATCTTCACGTTGGTGAAGGTTGCCACGGGATCAGCATCAGGAGTCAGAACATTCTTCAGGTAGAACACATAGGTGCAGGTATCCTCGGTGAGGTCCTCAACGATATGTCCATCGCGATCTGCGGTCCAGTTTGCGTCAAAGTCATCGGCAAAGGTCAGCAGGGTCTTCAGATCCGCACCCTCGCTGATGATCTTCCATGCGGAAGCATCCTTGAAGGTAATGGTCAGACGGATCCACTGGTCATAACGGCCGGTGTTCTCCACGTAGGGAGCCTTATCCAGCACATCACCGGGAACCACATCCTCGAATTCAGCACCGCCTTCCTCAACACGCTCGGGGACACCATCACCATCGGTGTCCACTTCTTCGAATACATCCACGGAGAAGATGTCATCAGCATCCTCATCATCATCGGTAACAACGAAGAACTCGTTGGTCACATTCTCCTCGTCGGAGAACCATGCCAAAGTGCTGAAGGACAGAATGGCAATCAGGCAGACAGCCAGAGCGGTCACAAACAACTTTTTCTTATTCATGCAATATTTCCTCCTTTCTTCAAGAATCTATCTGAACATTGCCGGATTCACGGTCAATGTTAAGAATGGTTTTTAGCCGGCAAAATCCGGCAGTGTGGTCTGGAAGGTCGCGGACAGCGCGGAAGCGGCATCTGCAAAGCCTTCGGACTGAACAGCCTGGGTTGCGACCAGGATATCAATGGTGGTCAGGAGTTTGCCCTCGGCATCAGCGATCTCAAAGCCGGTAAACTCATAGGCCTTGGTTTCCTCATTCCAGATACAGAACTCCAGATTTGCGCTTTCAGTGTCGGGGTTGTCCTTCACATCCACATTGGCCTTCAGGTACACACCGTTGAGCAGAGCATCGGTGACAGCCTTGCTTGCCAGCGCATCATTGTAGCGGAAGGTGTAGACGGTGTACTCCAGACCGCTTTCATCCACGTAGGGAGAATTGAATTCCCAGGTCCAGTTCTCACCGGCGATGTCCAGAACCAGGCAGTTATTCAGCTTGGTGGGAACCGCAATGTGAGTACGGATGTAGGCGGGATTGTTGCCGGTGTTCTCTACCGTAACAATCTTGTAGATGTAGTTTTCGTCCGCAGAGGGATTTTCCATATCCACAACAGGCATCATAACCTGTTCCTGTGTGAAGTCCGTGCCATCCTCATTGGTTTCGTGCTGGACAATCTTGATGGAGCCGACGGTGAAGGTATTGGTAGCCTGATCCTCATCGGTGAACCATGCCAGAGATCCGCCAACCACCAGGGCCAGCAGGGCCACGGTCAGTGCCAGGGCCATAATCTTCTTTTTCATTAGGTTGTTTCCTCCTTTTTATCCTTCTTCTGTACCAGATCGGGCAGGAATGCCGCCGCAAACAGGACGGCCACTACACCGATGGCTACATACATTCCGGGGGGATGCTGGATGTAATCCGATACATAGCCCAGCAAAGGGATACTGAACTGAGGCACACCGATCAAATTGTTGAAGTGAACCGGAGCGGCGTCCGCGGTTTCATTGGCATCGCCCTTGGTGTAGAAATGCCGGCTCTCCGAGTCGATGGCAATCACCCGGTGGGTTGCCACAACCAGATCCTCGTTCAGTACAAAGGTAATGGGATCACCGACCTTCACTGCGTCAGGGTCCACAGCCTTCACATACAGCAGATCGCCCACAGAGTAGGTCGGCTCCATACTGCCGGAAATCACATTGTACACCTGGTAGCCCATGAGTCTGGAGCCCATCAGCAAAATGGCAAACACCACCAGCAGACACACCAGTGTGCTGGTGATCATATCCCAGATTTTTGCAAACCGTTTCATTTGTCTTCCTCCTTTCCGCGCCATACAGTTTCTGTAAAACTGCGGATACCGGCGCTGGTTTTCGGCCATCAAAAAACACCGTGCAGCGTGGGTGTTCTTTGATCGCCGCCCACCCTCCCGGAGGAGGGTGGGATGGTTTTGTGTAAAGATCAAGCCTCGGGAGCAGGGGCCGCCGGAGTTTCCTCGGGCCAGACCACCTTTTCACCGTTTACAAGAATGGTGCAGGCGCGGAGCTTGTTAAAGTCCGCATCATCACCGGGATACTTGAACAGGGCGATGAAATTATCCGCAGTCACCATTTCGTCGCCGTAGGTACAGTTGTTGAAGATCACCTTGGAATCAGCAGCCACAGTATCGGCGGCACACAGGTCGAACTCCTCAAAATGGCAGTCCGTATAGGTAGTGTTTCCGTAGATGACCTGATAACCGAGATCGGAATTTCCCGTGCCCAGAGTGCAGTCGATAAACTCGAAGCTTGCGATATTGCTGAAGCTGCACCAACCGTAGATTTCGGAATCCCGAACCACAACCTTGCCCTTACCGTCGCCATTGCCGTTGATAGCATACTGGACATAGTCGATGACCACATTGGAAATCATCAGATCACCGGACAGGGTATAATCACCACTGCTTCCGGAGCCAATGGCCCGGGTGCTGTCGGGATTGCCCAGAATGGTCAGATTCTTCACCGTGCCACGGGAAGTGGTGATAGCGCAGTCATAGATGCCGGTGATCAGGGTAGCATCCAGAACCTTGCCGTTGCCGTTCAGGCTGCCGCCGTTCATTACCATCATGGCATCAGGAGCGATGTTATCCATCATCAGCACTGTTCTGCCTTCTTCCAGAGCGTCCTCCAGATCCATTCTGGTGCTGACGTATTCCGTTCCGTAAGTAACATCAAACTGGCTGAATCCGGTTGTCTCGAAGGTCAGCAGACCAGTATCCGGGTCATAAGTAAAGTTCTGCACAGGCTGGCCTTCATGGTACAGATCCACGCTGGTCAGACCCCGGGCAATGTTCAGGGATACCGCAATGGGGGCCGTATTCTCCTCAGCAATGCCGGCAACATCCAGCTCCAAAGACAGGACGCTCTTGCCTGCGGCCACAGTGAATGCAGGCTGCTCCACTTCCTTCAGTGTCAAGGTCAGCTGCTCGGTTCCCTCCACCAGGGCAACCTCCGCAGGAACTACCACATTCACAGCGGAAATGCTGGTACCGGCAGCCTCTGCCGTCAAGGTGCAGCCATTTTCTGCATCCCAGGGAGTCTTTACAATCAGCTCAGTAGGCGTTGCGTCATAGCCGGAACCGAAGGCATCCGTGCCGCCGGCGATCTGGCTGGCCACCAGAGTAATGGTAATGTTATCCAGCACCTCACCCTGGAGGCTGGTCTGACCTTCACCGGAGGGAATCTCACCGGCAAAGCTCTTTTCCAGATGGAGGGCAATCATATGGAAGGCTTGTCCGTCCTTCTCATGAATCTCTCCCCGGAACAGGGGCAGCTTTTCATTGATTACTTCATACAGCGTACCGACCCGTACCCATTCGCCGCTGACGGTCATCAGCTCGTAATTGGCAGGCAGGGTATCGGTGTCCGTGCCGGAGTAGGCCCATACTGTCACAGCCTGGGCGATGGCATCGTTCACCGGCTTGGCGGCCTCATCCGTTTCATCGGGCATAGAGATGGTCATGTGATAACCAAATTCCAGCTCGCCGGTGTTCACTACCTTGAATTTCTCCACAGCGGTATATCCGGGTTCCCATTTGACCTCCGGATCCAAAACCTTATACTCAGGCGTAACCTTAGCATATTCTCCGGTCACTTCACCGTTGCGGAAGGATGCGTGGTACAGCTCTACATCCAGGGTGCCCACCACAATCTGGTTCAGAGGACTCTGGGCAGTGCTGGTGAACCACGCCATGGTTGTTCCGAAAAACATGGACACGCACAGCATCAGCGACAGCAGGCTGGTCAGATAAGTCTGCAGCAGGGCGTTTTTCTGCCCGTTTTGTTTCTTCATGGCGATTCCCTCCCGTCAGGAATTGTTGGTTTCGGTTTTCTTGTTTTCCGCCACCTGGGCCCGGAGAGCCTCCAGCTCTGCCATCATAGCAGCTACATCCGGCTGCTCCGGCTGGGGCTGAGGCGGTGCCTGGGTTGTCTGAGCAGCCATCTGATCCTTAATGGCCAGCAGCTGCTGCATCATTTCCTCGGACTGTTTGCGCTGGGCCTCAATGGCATCCTTCTCCGCCTGGAGTTCTGCCATCTGCTCGGCCTTATAGCGGCGGAAGTTCTTTACACAGTTCAGACCCTGGTTCAGAATCAGCATCAGGAAGGGCAGCAGAATGCAGACGATATATCCCTGGGTGGTTCGCAGGAACATAAAGAACGAGCCTACCTTGGGCAGTGCGAATGCATACTTGCCCTGAATGAAAGGATAAGTTACCACCCGGGCATCGTCGGTATCCGTAGTGGTACCGTAGGTAATGAAACCGGGATTTCCGTGGGAGTCGGTGGTCAGCCGACGGATCTTATGGGTGATGGTCTGACCGTAGCTCTCCGTTTCCTGAGAGGTGAAAGCAATGATATCGCCAGGCTGCAGGGTTCTGGGATCTGTTTCCTTTACCAGGATCAAGTCACCGGCATCGAAGTCGGTGGCGCTCATGGAGTCAGACAGAACGATATACGCCTTGTAGCCAAAAATATTCCGATCATTCCGGTTAAACGTGTTAACAGAAACCACTGTAAACACCATCATCGCAACTGCTACGATCACAAGCATCCACACCAAGATTGTGGACAAGATTTCCCATACTTTTTTCATTGACATACTCCTCTGTGCTTTTCTTCCGCACCGCTGGAAGCCCACCTTTGCCGCCGGACTCGCTCCAGCCCGAAAGGCAGTCTCCTTCTGGTATTGCACTCCACATAATACGCATTATGTGGAACAAATTGATGAACAACCGATTGCGCAGCTTCCGATACAAAAAAGACAGCACGAACTTACTCCCCCTTCGCCTGAGTCACGGAGGGGAAGCAGCGCGTACTGTTTTGTTTTGAAAAACGCAAAAAAGCTGGCAAAAATCCTGAATAATCCCTTGATTTTCCCTATGAATGGAGCTATACTTTAGTTAGTGTATAAAAGGGATGTTGCACCCTGGTTCCACATAATGCGTATTATGTGGAACTATGAACATTTTTTGAACGTTTGCCATTTCCTGTTATTACCAAATTCAGACGTTCCAGCTGTTTTCGGTGTTCAACACCGGTACCGATAATATAGATTCGGGTCGTTTCAATGCTGCTGTGTCCCAGAACATCGGCCAAGCGGGCGATGTCCCGATCCAGTGCATAGAAGCTCCGCGCAAATAGCTTTCGCAGATTATGGGGAAATACCTTCCGGGGATCTACCCGGGCCTTGACGCAGAGCTTTTTCATGCTTGCCCACAGATAGCTCCGATCCAAGGCCCGTCCGGTGCGGGTAACGAACAGCATCCCCCTTCTGATCCGGTGCCTTTTCCCATAGTCAAGCAGCTTCCGGCGCAGGGATGTGGGGATCAGTATGGTTCGGATCTTATTTTTGCACCGGACGGTAACCTGCCCTGCGCGAACCGCTTCCACGGTGAAGAACCGCAGCTCGGAGATCCGTATGCCGGTGGAACAGATCGTCTGCAATGCCAGACACAGCCTGGGCTGATCCTGCGAGGCATTCACCAGACGAAGGTATTCCTCCCGGGTCAATTCACATTCTACTGACCGGAACATCTGCCTCTGGCAGCGAAGCGCCTTTACCCGGCATTCCGGGTAGCCCAAAAAAGTCAGCAGACTGTTCACTGCCGCCAGCATGGAATTGACAGACCTCGGCGCATACCCTCTGTCTACCAGTCGCTGCTTATAACGGGTGGTCAGCTCCCTGCTTATGGACTCCGCCCCGACAAAGCTGAGGAATACTCTCGCATCCCTCATATATTTTTCGACAGTGACCGGGCTTTTTTCCTCCCTGATCAGATAGGTCCGAAAAGCAACCAGCCTATTATCCTCCGGCAACAATTTATTCATAGCGTATCCTCCCAGTTTTTTCTTCAGTATACTCCAGAACCCACCCCCATTCCAGAAGTTTAGTGGTGATACCGATTATTAATGAAAAACCTGAATAAACCGCACTGCAAAAGGCCGAAGACGGAGGGCTGTCGCCACCGTCTTCGGCCGTTTCTGACGTATTTTTATCCTCAACAAGTCATTGAAGCTATTATTCAATCCTCAGCATGAAAGCTGTCCAATGAAAAAGCAGGGTGTGTCCCAAACCGGGACACACCCTTGGCGCAGTCAAAACCCGCCGGTCAGAATCTTACTTCAGACCCTGCTCGTAGGCTTCAACCATCTTCTTGACCATCTGGCCGCCGATGGAGCCGGCTTCGCGGCTGGTCAGGTCGCCGTTGTAGCCGTTCTTCAGGTTCACGCCAACCTCGTTGGCAGCCTGCATCTTGAACTGGTTCATACCCTCGCGGGCCTCGGGAACGTTGATGCGGTTGCTGGAAGAATTGCTGGAGTTGTTGTTGGTGTTGTTGTTCATAACGGTTCTCTCCTTTTTCTTTCGGGAAGCTCCGCCGCTTCCCGAAGGTCACGGCTCGCTTTCCGTAGTCCTATCTTTTCCCGAATGGAACCGGATATGAATGGAGATTGCCGGAAATACTGGTATTTTTTTGACACTGCTTCAGCAAATCCTGTGCATTTTTTGGGCTATATGTAATTCGGGCTTTTTCAAACAGCTTCTCCGTCAGATCGAACGTTCACCCAGTCAGCAGGGCCGTCAGGGCCTGCTTCAGCACCTCCACGAAGAATTCCAGCGCCATCAGGACACAGTCAAGCATCAGCCGCAGCACCGCGGCGCACCAGGCACGGGCTTCCTCGCTGCACAGCAGCCGGACCAGAGGCTTGACAATGTTCTCCTCGAGCTCAGACGCAAGGAGCGCCCCGGAGTCTGCCTGGCCCTGGGCCAGATCGGGGGACAGCACCGCCGACAGCAATGCCAGGATCAGAATCCACCGGATGATCCAGCCAAAAATTGAAGTTCTCATTACGCTCACCCTTTCTGCGTCTGATTTTTGTCTCTGCTCAAATACTTGTCCGTATTCCGTTTCCGCCAACGGGTTTCGGAACAAACAATTCTTAATTGTACTTTAACACGATAATAGAGCTAAACAATCTGCTGGATAAAAATAATAATCTTATATAATTTGCTAATCTTGCTAATCATTCGTTGACAGGCCCCTTTTCAGTCGGTATACTGAAAGAAAACAGCCTTCGGGAGGGGATAATATGGGTTCTGATATCACATTGCGCCACATCAAGGAGAACTGGAATCCTGCCACGGACAAGCGGGATAACCGGGCCTTTCTGCTGAGCATTCTGCCGGACTGCTATTGCGGTGCCGTATGCCAGAACAGCAGGTATGTTCTGGACCCGGACAGCCGCCACTCCATGGGCAATTCCACCGTCCAGGGACTGATGCGCGGAAACCGGATGTCCAGAACCAGCACCTCACCCTGTCCCGGCTTTACGTCCCATTTCATCCAGGGTCTGAGCGCCAATCCCAAACTGGATTTCCGTAACAGTCCGGAGGGCCGGGAAGCGGAGCGCTACGACCATTTCCGGGACAATATGTTCCACAAAATCTTCACCGCCGTCCATTCCATGGGCACCCCCAGCTCCCTGGATCACGGAATGTTCACCAGCAATGATTTCTCCTACTTCCTGCCGGACACCCCGGAGGAGGTCATGGCCGAATTCGCCAGAGCGGAGCAGGCCATCCGTACCCTCTTCGAAACCCCCACCACCGTCAGCATCAGCTACGCGGTCTTTTTATTGATCGTATGCGCCATTGTGCAGGACCGGATCAGTGAGGTTTCCTTCCTGTATCATCCTGACAGCCTGGAACAGGTATACCGGTACGAGCATGGGGAGAAGCTCATTGATATCCCCAGCGCCAGACACAGACCCTTCTACGATCCCTACTACTTCGATCATACCTACCATGTGTACAAGTACCGGGAGCCCCACCGGGAGCTTTGGGACGAAGGCACTCTGCGCCTGGAGCGTCTGGACAGCGGCAGACCCCTGGCAACGCTGCGGTTTCGGGGTGCCATCATCTCGCCGGTTTCCGGAATGTCCGCCCATGAACGGTGCTATACCGGAACTCCCATGTACTCCCCGAAGGATGAGATGATCTACATTGCCATGGCCGACGAGCTGGGCTCCTTTGCCATGGTGACCATCCCCTATCAGGTCTTTCATTACGCGCCCATGTATTTCAGAAGCGGCTTCGTCCTGGAGGGCAAGCCCACCCTTCAGGTTCCCAAGGTTCAGAAAATCGCCATTACCGCCAAGCCGGTCCCTCCGGAGGATCTCCCCTATGTCAAGGGCCTTCTGAAGCTTGATTACGGTCAGCTCTATCTGTCTGACCGGCAGCTGGAGGAATTCAAGGCCACCTTCGCCCATTACCACTGGATGCCGGATTTTCTGGAGAACTATGAGCCCCTGTTCCAGGCCCATCGGAAGGGCTCGGGACTGTACCATTTCAATGACGAAGAAATTCTGTCCTGCTCCATGAGCAGACTTGAGTACAGCGACCGGATCCGGCTCCTGCTGGCGCTGAAATCCATAGACGCGCCCAACAAACGGGAGCTGTACAAGTACATTCTGTGCGAAGACCCTGCCGGCACCCACGATATCTTCAAATACGGCTCCGATACGGACGAGGATTTCCCCCTGCCGCCGGAGCATTGCCGGATTTTCTGATGGCGAAACGACCTGGCCCTGTGACGTATCAGGGCTTTCCGGTTGCGCGTCAGGCGCTTCCGTGGTAAACTGAAAAGAAAACAGCTCAGGAGGGCTTGTCTATGGCAAAATACATTATGGCTCTGGATGCCGGCACCACCTCCAACCGGTGCATTCTGTTCAACGCCGCCGGTGAGGTCTGCTCCATGGCCCAGAAGGAATTTACCCAGTATTTCCCCCAGCCCGGCTGGGTGGAGCATGACGCTGGCGAGATTTTTTCCACCCAGCTGGAGGTGGCGAAGCAGGCCATGGCCAACATCGGCGCTTCTGCCGCCGACATCGCCGCCATCGGCATCACCAACCAGCGGGAAACCACCATCGTCTGGGACAAAACCACCGGTCAGCCGGTGTGCAATGCCATCGTCTGGCAGTGCCGCCGAACCAGCGGCTTCTGCGACGGGCTGAAGGCCCGGGGTCTGACGGACCCCATCCGGGAAAAGACGGGCCTGGTCATTGACGCCTATTTCTCCGGCACCAAGCTCCGGTGGATTCTCGACAACGTCCCCGGCGCAAGGGAAAAGGCGGAACAGGGTCAGCTTCTTTTCGGCACCGTGGAAACCTGGCTGATCTGGAAGCTCACCGGAGGCAAATGCCATGTGACAGACTACTCCAACGCCTCCCGGACCATGCTCTTCAACATCAACACCCTTTCCTGGGACCCGGAGATTCTCCGCTGGCTGGACATCCCGGAGGCCATGCTTCCCCAGGCCCGGCCCAGCAGCGAATGCTACGGCCACACCCAGAGCAAATTCTTCGGCGGCCCCATTCCCATCTCCGGCGCGGCAGGCGATCAGCAGGCGGCCTTGTTCGGTCAGACCTGCTTTGCTCCCGGTCAGGCGAAAAATACCTACGGCACCGGCTGCTTCCTGCTGATGAACACCGGCGAAGCCCCCGTATTCAGCCGGAACGGTCTGGTGACCACCATCGCCTGGGGTCTGGAGGGGAAGGTGAGCTATGCCCTGGAGGGCTCCATCTTCGTGGCCGGCGCCGCCATCCAGTGGCTCCGGGACGAGCTGAAATTCATTGATTCCTCGGCAGACTCGGAGTACATGGCAAAGAAAGTGCCGGACACCAACGGGTGTTATGTGGTGCCTGCCTTCACCGGTCTGGGCGCGCCCCACTGGGATCAGTACGCCCGGGGCGCCATTGTGGGTCTGACCCGGGGTGTGAACAAGTACCACATCATCCGGGCCACCCTGGATTCTCTGTGTTACCAGACCCATGACGTGCTGAAGGCCATGGAGGCCGACTCCGGCATCCGGCTCTCCGCCCTGAAGGTGGACGGCGGCGCTTCTGCCAACGACTATTTGATGCAGACCCAGGCAGACCTTGCCGCCGCTCCGGTGGAGCGGCCGGCCTGCGTGGAATCCACCGCCCTGGGCGCGGCATATCTGGCCGGTCTGGCGGTGGGCTTCTGGAAAAGCCTGGAGGACATCTCCCGCAACGCCGCCCTGGACCGGGTATTCACCCCCAACATGCCGGAGGAGCTGCGGCAGAAGCGGCTCCGGGGCTGGAACCGGGCCGTAAAATGCGCCCTGAACTGGGCTGAGGACTGATAAGGAATTCCCATGAAAAAAATGCTGTTCATTGTTAACCCTGCCGCCGGACAGCGGAAAATCCTGCGGCAACTGGCAGAGGTAATCGGCCTGTTCAATCAGGCAGGCTTTGAGGTCACGGTATATATGACCGCCCAGCCCGGCGACGGAAAGCGTCTTGCCCGGGAGCATTGTGACCGGTTTGAGCTGGTGGTCTGCGCCGGCGGCGACGGTACGCTGAATGAGGTGATCTCCGGCCTGCTGGAGGCCGGGGCCGATGTGCCTGTGGGGTATCTGCCCTGCGGCTCCACCAACGATTTCGCCGCCACCATGAAGCTCCCCACCGGCATTTTACAGGCCGCCCGGGTCATTGTGGAGGGAGAACCCCAGGCCCAGGATGTGGGTGCCTTCGGGGACCGGTATTTTACATACGTGGCCTCCTTCGGCGCTTTCACCCGAACCTCCTACACCACCCCCCAGTCGGTGAAGAATCTGCTGGGCCATCTTGCCTACTGGCTGGAGGGCATCCAGGAGCTGGCCCAGCTCCGTCCCGTCCATGTCCGGCTGGAGCTGGAGGATGAGGTGGTGGAGGACGAGTTCCTCTTCGGCGCCATTTCCAATTCCAGAGTAGTAGGCGGCGTGCTGACCCTGAATCACCGGCAGGTGGATCTCCGGGACGGCCAATTCGAGCTGCTGCTGGTCCGGATGCCCCGGGATCGCAACGAGCTTCGGGAATGCATCCTTGCCCTCCGGGATCAGAACTACGACTGCGGCAGCATCACCTTCCGCTCTGTGTCCTGCCTCACCGCCTATCCGGAGCCGGGGCTGAGCTGGAGTCTGGACGGAGAGCGGTGCGACTGGAAGGAATCCATCGAAATCCGGAATCTGCACCGGGCGGTGCGGATCATCCGGCAGAAGGAGGAACTATGATCAATACCACACTGTGCTACATCACCCGGGGGGATCAGGTACTGATGCTCCACCGGATCAAGAAAAAGAACGACATCAATCAGGACAAATGGATCGGCATCGGCGGCAAATTCGAGGGGGAGGAATCCCCGGACGAATGTCTGCTCCGGGAGGCCTGGGAGGAAACAGGGCTGCGGCTTACCTCCTGGCAGTGCCGGGGCGTAGTGACCTTTCTCACCGAGAACCCGGGGGACGGGGAATTGATGTACCTGTTCACCGCCGACGGCTTCGAGGGGGAGCTGGCAGAGTGCGACGAGGGCGACCTGCAATGGGTGAACCGGGATTTTCTGGATCAGCTCCCCAAATGGGAGGGCGATCAGATCTTCCTGGACCTGCTGTGGCAGAACGCCCCCTTCTTCCTGCTCAAGCTCCGCTACCAGGGCCAAAAGCTCCAGGAAGCCGTCCTCAACGGCAAACGGATCCGGTGAATTGGGATTTATCGCTGTATTGCCGGACATCCGTTCAATATTGGATTATTCTCCGTCCCCCGGTTGACTTTCCTTTGATTACAGGCTACACTGAATATATCTGACTTTCAGGAGGAATCACATATGGCATCCAAGGTTTATTTTACTGATTTCTGCACCGGCGGCAGGGAAACCCTGCCCCAGAAGCTGGCCCGTCTGTGCCTCAGCGCCGGTATGGATCAGATCGATTTCGAGGGCAAGTTCGTTGCCATCAAGATCCACTTCGGTGAGCTGGGCAACCTGGCTTTCCTGCGGCCCAATTACGCGAGGGTGGTGGTGGATCTTGTCAAGGACATGGGCGGCAAGCCCTTCCTCACCGACGCCAACACCATGTACGTTGGCTCCCGGAAGAACGCCCTTGACCATCTGGACACCGCTTATCAGAACGGCTTCTCCCCCTTCTCCACCGGCTGCCATGTGATCATCGCAGACGGTCTGAAGGGCACCGACGACGTTGCCGTCCCCGTAGAGGGCGCGGAATACTGCCCCACCGCCATGATCGGCCGGGCCGTCATGGACGCGGACATCGTCATCTCCCTGAACCACTTCAAGGGCCATGAGGAGGCCGGCTTCGGCGGCGCGCTGAAGAATCTGGGCATGGGCTGCGGCTCCAACGAGGGCAAGCGGGATATGCACTCCGACGGCCGTCCCCTCATCGATGCCGAAAAGTGCGTGGGCTGCGGCGAGTGCGCCAGAAACTGCGCCCACGACGGCCCCCAGATGCAGGACAGCGGTGTGATGAAGATCAACTGGCAGAACTGCATGGGCTGCGGCCGCTGTGTGGATGTGTGCCCCGTGAAGGCCATCTATCACGACAACCATGAGGCCACCAAGGTGCTGAACTTCAAGATCGCCGAGTACGCCAAGGCCGTTGTCCAGGGCCGGCCCAATTTCCACATCAACATGGTGCTGGATGTGAGCCCCTACTGCGACTGCCACTCCGACAACGATCTGCCCATCGTGCCCAATGTGGGTATGTTCGCCAGCTTTGACCCGGTGGCACTGGATCTGGCCTGCGCCGAGGCAGTCAACGCCCAGCCTGTCATCCCCGGCTCCAAGCTGGACAAGTCCGAGCGCAAGGGCATCGACGACAACCTGACCGCCGACTTCCCCCACACCGACTGGCGCACCCAGATCAGCCACGGCAAGAAGATCGGTCTGGGCGAGGACTCCTACGAGCTGATCCGGGTATGAGATTCAACGCGGACTGCGCCCTGTGCCTGCTGCGGCGGCACATTGAAACTGCCCGGGGCGTGGGAACTGACGAGCAGGTGACGGCCTTCACCAAGGATCTGATGCGGCTTTTCGCCGACGGCCCCGAGGATATGGCCGCCCCCTGGTTCACACCGGAGATCACCCGGCTCTTTACGGCCCATTTCGGTCTGGCCGACGACCGCTACGCCCAGGAAAAGCAGGACTCCAACCGGTATTTCCTGGAACGGCAGGACACCATCCGGGCCATGATCGAAGAAAGCGGCGACCCCCTGTACGCAGGGCTTCAGTGCGCCATTCTGGGCAATTACATCGATTTTTCCGCATTGCAGGGAGAGGTCAGCTTCAGGCAGCTGGATGAAATGCTCCCCCTGGCGAAAACCATTGACGTGGACCGGGCTGTTTTTGAGGCGCTTCGCCGGGATCTGGCGGAGGGACGGGAGCTGCTGTATCTGACGGACAACGCAGGCGAGATCGGCTTTGACCGGCTGTTCCTGGAAACCATCCACAGGCACTTCCCTGCCCTTGCCATCACCGTCTGCGTCCGGGGCGGCCCCACCCAGAACGACGCCACGGCAGAGGACGCAGCCGTGGTGGGGATGCCCTTCCCGGTCATCGGCAACGGCACCCGGATTCCCGGCACCGTCCTGTCCATGGCAAGCGAAGAACTGAAGGAAGCCCTGTCCCGGGCCACCGTCATCATCGCCAAAGGCCAGGCCAATGTGGAAACCCTGCTGGACACCGGCCACGGATACAATATCTATTACGCGTTCCTTGTAAAGTGCGTCCGCTTCATCCAGCGGTTTGGCAAAGAAAAGCTCACCCCCATGCTGGTGCATGAAAAGGAAGCCCGGTAAATCGCAAAAAATCCCCCTGCCCTTTCTCGGGCAGGGGGATATTCTGTATCACAGCTTTCTCGTCCACTGGGTGGTCAGCAGACCGGGGACGGCCCAGGTCAGCTCCACCATCAGCAGCTGGGCAGGGGTCAGCAGGTCCACGCCGCCCTCAATGAGGGACAGCACCAGCACCACAGCCATGCCGAGCACGCCGAAGAACATATGCATTGCAGCGCCAAACCGCATGGAACCCCGGAGGGCTCTGGCACCGGTGATGGCGAAGGCCATGCCTGCCAGCTCGTCCCGGGTGGTCAGGGCGCAGATCTGATACTGCTCCGGCTTGGGCCGCCAGGCGGCCAGCTCCTCCCGGACTTCCCCATCCGCGAAGAGAATCCGCTTGGTATTGGCATTGAACTTGGTCCGCAGGAAGCTCTCAGACAGCAGGAAATTGGAACCGGTGAGAATGGGCTGCAGCTTGCGGTAGCCGGTCAGGGTACCCAGTGCGGCACTGACGCCCTTGAGCTTGCCATAGGCCATGGCGAACACGCCGCAAAGCTCACCGTCCACCGCCACATACACGGCCTGGTTCACTCTGGCGCCGTCGGGCATATCCACGCCCATTTCCTGCAGGAAGGACAGGCTGCCCACCAGCACCGGCTCGCCGCAGACATCGCCGCCGATGCCGCCGTTGTCGTACAGCCGGAAGTTCTCCGGCTCATAATGGCGGCCGTAACGGCTGTCCAGCAGCTGGGTGAACAGGCTGGCAATGCCCATGCCGCTGTATTCGATCAGTGCGGTGGCGTAGGCCACGGTATCGTCCGGGTCACGCTGGGAGTAGAATTTCACGCCGTTGACCTTCACGCTGCCGCCGGGGAACAGATCAAAATCCGTCAGCGGCACCACAGCCTTGCCGGAGCAGGCCTTGGCACCGGACCAGCCGCAGATCACCGCGCCCAGCTTGTGCATCCGCCGTTCCAGCACCGCCATGGGACGGGTCATGCTGATGAAGGCGGTGGCAGGCATGGCAGCCAGCAGGGCGGCGGAGCCGATCCGCACACCGACAGAGGGGCCGTCGGACAGTCCTGCCAGCACGCCGATGCCGCTGGACAGCACCACAGCAATCAGGGCGTACAGATTCAGGGCCTTCTCCGGGCCGGAGATCTGGTTGTAGACCTCCATGAAGTCCTCCACCTCGCCGTCCTCCACGAAGAAGCCGGGCTTGCCATCATAGCAGTCCGGGGCCTTGACCACACGGTTCAAGCGGGTGGCCTTGCGCATGGTGTCCATCTGACCCATTTCGGTGTTCCGCCGTTCGTAGGCGGCCCACTGGGCCATGGTCATCTCCAGGCAGAAGGCGGCGCAGTAGGGCACACGGATCTCCTGCAGACAGAACACGCAGTCGGCAATACAGGCGCCGAAGGTAATGACCAGCATGGTTTCCAGCGTGAATTTTCCCTTGAAAATGGCTGCCAGACCATCCAGAAGCCGTTCCGTACCCAGCACACCGGCCAGCAGCATGGCGAACAGCTCACCAAAGACCAGCAGGCGCATCCGGTTCTCCTGAACCATGTGCATTTCATACAGCACCACCGAGGCAACGCTCAGCAGCACCACCAGACAGCTTAAGAAAATAGAAATCTGCAGCTTGCCCAGGCCCTGCTCCACCAGGGCGTAATACCGGCGTTCGGGACCGGCAACCAGCTTCTTTTTCAGCTCGCCCAGCCGGGAACGGGGGCGGAATACGATGGGCTCCGGCGGCACATACTCGCCCATGGGCTCGTCATACTTGGGCTCCCAGTCCTTGGTGAAGGGCTCGGCGGGCTCGGCGGCCTCAGCGGCCTGCTCGTCGGTGACGGGGGCAAACACAGCGGTGTCCCCCAGGGACTCCTTTGCCGCCCGGGCGGCGCTTGCCACGGCACTGCCGTCCAGACGGATGGTGTCGCCGGTGACCTGGGGCGCTGCTGCTTCCTCGGGCATCCGGAAGGCACGGGTGGAGGACAGATCCTCCGGTGCCTTCTCATAGTCGCCGGGCTTGCCGGTGAAGATTCTCACATCCTCCTCCGCCTCTTCCGGCTCCTGGGCGGCTTCGGCGGAAGGCTCCTCCGGATGAAGGATGGCCTGCCAGAAGTCAGAGGTCAGATCCTCCTCCGGCTCCGTTTTTTCTTCCCCAGGGGAAGAAGGCTCCTCCCGGGGGACCTCCGCTCCGTCAGCGGACTCCGGCTGCTCCTCCACAGGAGCCGGGTCGCCGGAGCCGAATTCCCGGAGAATGTCCTCCAGGGTAAAGTCAAACTGTTCTTTCTGTTCATCCATAGGTTGTTCTCCTTATCCCAGCCGCTGGCGGACAGCCTCGTACAGCAGGATGGACGCGGCGGCGGAGGCGTTCAGAGAGGAGATCCGGCCGGACATGGGAATATGCACCAGCATATCGCAGTTCTTCCGAACCAGCTGGCTCATGCCGTCGCCCTCGTTGCCGATGACGATGCCTGCGGCACCGGTGAGGTCGGCCTTGTACATGGGCACAGAACCCTCGGCGGCGGTGCCATAGATCCACACGCCCTTCTCCTTCAGCTCGTTGATGGCGTTATTGATGTTGCTGACCCGGGCCACCTTCATATATTCCACCGCACCGGCAGAGGCCTTTGCCACAGTGGCAGTCAGACCCACGCTGCGGCGCTTGGGAATGATGACGCCGTGGGCACCGGCGCACTCAGCGGTACGGATGATGGCACCCAGATTATGGGGATCGGACAGCTCGTCACAGATCACGATCAGAGGTGCCTGGCCCCGGGAGGCGGCTTCCGCCAGAATGTCGTCGATGGTGGCGTACTCATGGGCGGCGGCCTGGGCGATGATGCCCTGGTGGGCTCGGGTGGTGGACATCAGATCCAGCTTCCGGCGGTCCACGGGAACCACAACAGCACCGGCTTCCTTTGCCATTGCGGCCAGACGCTGAAGGCCCTTGTCGGTGTCGCCATCGGCGATAAATACCTTGTCAATGGTTCTTCCAGCCTTCAGGGCTTCGGTCAGCGCGTTTCTGCCCTCCAGGCGGCACTCGTCCTCTTCCTCCACAGGGGCAGGAGCCGGATGCTCCCGGTCCCGGCGACCCTCAAACCGACGGTCCCGGCGATTATCATTTCCCCGACGGGGATTGTTTTCTTTCATAACAGGGTTCACTCCTAATTTTGGATATACACTTTGAGTATACCAGAAATCGCCGGATTCCACAACCACCAATTTCATGTTTTTCCGAATTATGTAGACCGGAAAGGAAAATCAGAGTGTATCGCTGTCATTGGGAGGAGCGAAGCGACGTGGCAATCCCCTCCGGGATTCCGGAAACTTGCAGGGGATTGCCACGGCAGTGTGCGCACTGCCTCGCAATGACATGCGTTTTTTGATGCGTAGGGGACGGTTTGAATCAATGTGTGATTGCCACCGGCAATCACCAGGATTCTGATTCGCAGCGGGTCGCACCACCTCGACGTCCCGACCCAAAATCCGACCTCGATGGGCGGATTTTGGGAAATATGGTGTGGTTACGAGGCGGCAATCGGAGATTGCCGAGCGGGTCGTCGAGGACGCCGACCCCTACGATGGGTTATTCCACGCTCCCATACAAACTGCAATTGTCAGAGCTGCTGTGGTCGAGCGGTTTTTACTTGCATGGCGTTCTTTGATGCACTGACGCACGAATTGTCACCGGGCACTGCCCGGCGCAAAGAATTTACAGAATTGCCATATTTCGCTCTTGCAATTTGTACGTATTTGGGGTATGATATCTGCGGTTAGCACTCAAAAGAAAAGAGTGCTAAAACCCCGTATTTTTGTAGATAAAGAGGAATGAGGGGCCTGTCCCCACGTTCCCAGTCTAAATATTTCGTTTGGAGGAATCATTATGACACTGAAGCCCATGGCAGACAATGTGCTGCTGAAGCAGAAGGATGCCGCTGAGACCACCGTGTCCGGCATCATCATCGCCACCGCAACCAAGGAGAAGCCCGCAATTTATGAGGTCGTGGCTGTCGGCCCCGGCACCAAGGATACCGAGATGCTGGTCAAGACCGGCGACAAGGTTGTTGTGTCCAAGCAGGTGGGCACCGACGTGACCCTGGATAAGGTGGACTACAAGTTCGTCAAGCAGGATGAGATCCTGGCAATCGTGGAGTAATCGGGAGGAACTGACATTATGGCAAAGATGATTGTTTACGGCGAGGAAGCCCGTAAGAAGCTGCAGTCCGGCATCGACCAGCTGGCCGATACCGTTAAAGTCACCATCGGACCCAAGGGCCGCAACGTGGTTCTGGGCAAGAAGTACGGCGCTCCCCTGGTCACCAACGACGGCGTGACCATCGCCAAGGAGATTGAGCTGGAGGACCCCTTTGAGAACATGGGCGCCCAGATGATCCGCGAGGTCGCCACCCGTACCAATGACATCGCCGGTGACGGCACCACCACCGCTACCCTGCTGGCCCAGGCCATCACCCGTGAGGGCCTGAAGAACCTGTCCGCCGGCGCAAACCCCATGGTCATGCGCAAGGGCATCGAGAAGGCCGTTGACGCCGCTGTGGATGCCATCAAGGCAAACTCCGTTCCCGTGAACGGCTCCGAGGACATCGCCCGTGTTGGCACCGTGTCCTCCGGCGACGAGTCCATCGGCGCTCTGATCGCAGAGGCCATGGAGAAGGTGGGCTCCGCCGGTATCATCACCATTGAGGAGTCCAAGACCGCAGAGACTGAGCTGGACGTGGTTGAGGGTATGCAGTTCGACCGGGGCTACATCTCCCCCTACATGGTCACCGACACCGACAAGATGGAGGCTGTCCTGGACGATGCCTACATCCTGATCACCGACCAGAAGGTTTCCTCCATCCAGGAGATCATGCCCGTTCTGGAGCCCATCGTCAAGGCCAGCAAGAAGCTGATGATCATTGCCGAGGACGTGGAGGGCGACGCTCTGGCAACCCTGCTGGTGAACCGCCTCCGCGGCAACTTCAATGTGGTCTGCGTCAAGGCTCCCGGCTTCGGCGACCGCCGCAAGGCCATGCTGCAGGACATCGCCATCATGACCGGCGGCACCGTCATCTCCTCCGAGCTGAACATGGCTCTGGCTGAGGCAACCATCTCCGATCTGGGCCGCGCCCACCGTGTGGTTGTCAACAAGGACAACACCACCATCGTGGACGGCTTCGGCGATCCCAACGCCATTGCTGCCCGTGCCCATGAGGTGAAGGCCGCCATCGCCACCACCACCTCTGATTATGACCGTGAGAAGCTCCAGGAGCGTCTGGCCAAGCTGGCTGGCGGCGTTGCCGTCATCCGTGTTGGCGCACAGACCGAGATTGCCATGAAGGAGCAGAAGCTGAGAGTGGAGGACGCTCTGAACGCCACCCGTGCCGCCGTTGAGGAAGGCATCGTGGCCGGCGGCGGCACCGCTCAGGTCAACGCCATCGCCGCTGTCGAGGCGCTGATCGCCACCCTGCACGGTGACGAAAAGACCGGCGCCCGGATCATCGCCTCCGCCCTGCAGGCTCCCATCCGTCAGATCGCCCAGAACGCCGGCGTGGACGGCTCTGTGGTCTACGAGAAGGTGAAGAACTCCGGCAAGGTGGGCTACGGCTACAACGCCTACACCGAGGAGTACTGCGACATGATCGCCTCCGGCATCGTTGACCCCACCAAGGTCACCCGTTCCTCTCTGATCAACGCCGCATCCGTCGCTGCCTGCGTGCTGACCACCGAGAGCCTGGTTGCCGACAAGCCCGATCCTGCCGCCGACGCAGCCGCCGCTGCCGCAGCAGCCCAGGGCGGTATGTACTAAGAAGCATTCCCACAATCCGCCCCGGAATCCCCGGGGCGGATTTTTTGCCGGGACGCCCCGGCAGGCAATGCGTGCGCGGGTGCGTCAGTATGTGTTATGCGAGTCAAAACCGCTCGAACACGGCATTGGTATTCAAATTGCAGTTTGTAGTGGAGCGTGGAATAACCCATCGTAGGGGTCGGCGTCCTCGACGACCCGTTCGGCAATCTCCGATTGCCGCCTTATACCCCCACCGCAATTTCCCAAAATCCGCCCATCGAGGTCGGATTTTGGGTCGGGACGTCGAGGTGGTGCTCCGCGCAGCGAATCAGAATCCTGGTGATTGCCGGTGGCAATCACACATTGATTCAAACCGTCCCCTACGATATCATCGAAACA
>JAFVMW010000031.1 GCA_017506735.1 Oscillospiraceae bacterium
AGCCTGACGCTCACCGGCCTAAATTGCACCAGAATGCGTTCTCCTCCTAGGTGGGCGACAGCCCACCGTCGTCGTCGGCCTTTTCTGGCACAATTTATCCTCGCTGAGCATCTAGGCCGTTCTATCAAGAATTAGTATAACCCGTCTGGGCGACGGGGAGTGCTCCGGAGCCCATGAATGACAATAATCCCCGGTTCGCTGTGAACCGGGGATTTCGTTTATCTGTGAATATACATCCGAGTCATATCCGGCTCGCCGTCGCCCTGGACCATGCACAGGAACTCCCAGCCGTACCGCTCGTAAAAGCCGGTGTGGTCGGTCACCAGATAGGCAGGGGAAATACCCTTGGCCCGAAGATCCGCAACAGCCATATCAAGGAGTGTACCGGCAATTCCCCGGCAGCGATGGCTTTCTTCCGTATACACGGCGCAGACGTTGGGGGTCAGATCCTTCCGGTCGTGGAAGTCATTTTCGATCACGCCAAGACCGCCAACGATCCGGTCACCGTCCATGCAAAGAAACCAACCCAATTCCGTATCACCCTTCAGGTAAGCCTCCATACATTCCAGATAGGCCTCTGTGGGAACGCCCCACTTACTGTGGAACCATTCTGCCGCAGCATTCATCAGTTCCGGTTTTGCACGCAGTGCAATATAGTGCAGCTCTGTCATAAACAGCACCTTCCTTTCTATCTGTTACCACTCTATCACAGAAAATGGAAAAAGTCGACCGAATTCTTTTTTGAAGCGCAACTTCTGAGGGAGCCTTGTCTTGATGCACAATCTGCCGGTTCTTTTTTGGGAAACTTGCATAATTGCGGTTCTGTACCCTGTCCGATATAATGAAATCGATCCGGATCGCGTTTCTGCATCCCAAAATTAGGAGGAATCTACCATGGCAAAGGAATTTACCATTGAAAATGAATATCTGAAGGTAACAGTCACCACCTGGGGCGCCCAGGTGAAGAGTGTGATCCGCAAGTGCGATCACGTGGAGCACATCTGGCAGGCAGACAAGTCTGTCTGGGGCTACCACGCACCCATTCTCTTCCCCCATGCCGGTAAGGTTGTGGATGGCAGGATCGAAGCAAAGGGCACCGTCTGCGAATCCGGTCAGCATGGATTTGCCCGGCTCATGGAGCATGACTTTGTGGAGCAGACCCAGGATACCATCGTTCTGGAGCTCTGCGCCGACGAGGAAACCCGGAAGTTCTTCCCCTATGAGTTCCGCCTGGTTTCCACCTTCCAGCTGGAAAATGACACCCTGCACCATACTCTGACTGTCGAAAATCTGGACGAGGAGCTGATGCCCTTCGGCATTGGCTACCATCCTGCCTTCACCGTTCCCTTTGATGACCAGCATGTGGCCACCGACTATGAGTTCCGGTTCAGCGAGATGGAATCCCCCATCTGCCTGAACTGCCTGCCCACCGGCCTGGTGCAGAAGGATCACTACTATCTGGGTACCAACATCACCGCAATCCCTGTGGATGAGAACCTGTTTGCCAATGACAGTCACTGCATGGTGAACCTGAAGTCTGCCACCCTGGGCCTGTACGAGAAGGGCACCGGCCGCGGCGTGGTCTGCAATATTGAGGAGTTCCCCTACACCCTGCTGTGGAGCAAGCCGGGTATGCCCCGGTTCGTCTGCATCGAGCCCTGGCACTCCCTGCCCAGCTATGAGGGCGGCAGCACCAAGTGGGAGGAAAAGGCCTCCGCCGCCGTTCTGAAGCCCGGCGAAGGCTGGTCCACCACCCTGAGTACCTCCTTTGTGAGATAATACCAAGGGGCGTACTGCATGGAATTTGCGGTGCGCCCCTTCGTGAATCCGGAAAGACGGTGATACCTTTGGATCAGATTATGATGAACGGAAAAATTTGCCAGGTTCTGGCGCTTCTGGGACACGGCAAGGGCGGCTACTCCTATCTGGTGACCCTGGAGGGACGGAAATATGTGCTGAAGCAGATTCACCATGAACCTTGCGATTACTACCAGTTCGGAGACAAGCTTCAGTCGGAACTTCGGGACTACGAAACCCTCCGGGCTCTGGGGCTTCCGCTGCCGGAGTTGTATGAGGTGGATCATGCCGGGGAGCGGCTGCTGAAAGAATACATCCAGGGGCCCACCATTGCCGATCTGGTGGAGCAGGGGGAGCTGGAACCGTCTTACTTCGGCCAGATAGAGGAGATGTGCCGCCTGGTGTACAGTGCAGGACTGAACATTGACTACTATCCTACCAATTTTGTGGTGCAGGATGGAAAACTGTATTATATCGATTACGAATGCAATCCCTACGCAGACCAGTGGAATTTTGAAAACTGGGGTGCACAGTATTGGCACCCCGAGGCTTGGCAGAAGAAATAAACGAATCCCACCCCATTAACAACGGGGTGGGATTTTTGTACATAAGGGATTACTTTAGACCCAGCTCTTCCTTGGTGATGAGCTTGATCTTCCGGTCGCCCAGGGTGGAGAGGAACCGGGGCTCGTCGGAGATCCGCAGGATCATGTAAGCGGAACCGGGCTTCTGGGTGAACAGGGCGTACATATACTCCACATCCACATGGTTTTCCGCCAGAATGCCCAGCAGTTCCGCCAGACCATTGGGACGGTCGGGAACCTCCACGGCCCACACGGGGGTCATGGACAGAATATTGCCGTGGGCAAGCAGGATGGAGCTTGCCTTATAGGAGTCGTCCACGATCATTCGGGCCAGACCGTAGTCCGTGGTTTCGGCGATGGAGATGGCACGGATGTCGATGTGGTTGTCCGCCAGCAGCCGGGTAATCTCAGCCAGCTGACCGGCACGGTTTTCCAGAAAAACGGTGATCTGATGAATGTTCATAATCCTTGCCTCCTTAGATCTTGCGCTTGTCGATGACGCGTACGGCCTTGCCTTCGCTTCTGGTAATGGACTTGGGAGCCACCAGCTTGACCTTTGCGGAAATACCAAGCATGGACTTCAGGGCGCCGACCAGCTCCTTTTCCGCGGCGGTGATCTTTGCCAGGGAGTCGGAGAAAATGTCGGGGGTCATTTCCACCATGATCTCGAAGGTGTCGGTGTTGTTCACCCGATCCACGATGATCTGATAGTTGGCAGGATAGCCCTGCTGCAGCAGAACCGTCTCGATCTGAGAGGGGAACACGTTGACGCCGCGGATGATCAGCATATCATCGCTTCTGCCCATGGGCTTGGACATCTTCACATGGGTTCTGCCGCAGGAGCACTTCGCCCGGCTCAGCACGCAGATGTCACGGGTGCGGTAGCGCAGCAGGGGGAAGGCCTGCTTGGTGATGGCGGTGAATACCAGCTCACCCTTGCTGCCCTCGGGCAGCACTTCGCCGGTGTCGGGATCGATGATCTCAGCGATGAAGTGATCCTCGTTGATGTGCATACCGCTCTGCTCGCAGCACTCAAAGGCCACGCCCGGGCCGGAAGTCTCGGTCAGACCGTAAATATCATAAGCCTTGATGCCCAGCTTATTCTCGATGTCATGGCGCATGTCCTCGCTCCAGGCTTCAGCACCGAAGATACCAGCCTTGAGATGAATCTGATCCTGCAAGCCGCGCTCATGGATGGACTCCGCAAGATAAGCGGCATAGCTGGGGGTGCAGCAGAGAATGGTGGAGCCCAGGTCAGCCATGAACATCAGCTGCCGGTCAGTATTGCCCGAGCTCATGGGCAGGGTCAGACAGCCAACCTTGTGGGAGCCGCCGTGGAGTCCTGCGCCGCCGGTGAACAGGCCGTAGCCGTAGGCAACATGAACCACATCTTCCTTTGTGCCGCCCGCCGCCACGATGGCACGGGCGCAGCAGTCCTCCCACAGATCCACATCATTCTGGGTGTAGAAGGCCACCACACGCTTGCCGGTGGTGCCGGATGTGGACTGGATGCGGACACATTCAGACAAAGGCGTACCCAAAAGACCGTAGGGATAGGCTTCCCGGAGGTCGTCCTTTTTCAGGAAGGGCAGCTTGTGCAGATCGTCGATGCTCTGAATGTCATCGGGGGTCAGACCCTTTTCTTCCATTTTCGCCCGGTAGTAGGGGACATTGTCCCATACATGCTGGACCTGCTTCAAAAATCGCTCATTCTGAAGGGCGCGAAGCTCCTCATAGGGCATGGTTTCGATTTCCGGCTGGTAATAGTTGGGCATATGGCTTGCATCTCCTTTGTTATGCGTTTACGCCGAGGGCGAAGGCTTTTTTGTTCAGTTCCAGGAATTTTGCAGGGACGCTGGCTTCGATGGCAGCCATCCACTCTTCTTCGGGAATGTCGAAATAACGGGACAGACGGCCCATCAGCACCAGGTTGACAGCCTTTGCGTTGCCTGCTGCTTCTGCCAGGGACAGGGCATCGATGGCATCCAGATCAATACCAGCGCTGCGCATTTTGCCAGCCAGATCCTCGGGGTACTCAGCCGCGCCGATGATGACGGGCATGGGGTTGATCTGCTGGGTGTTGACGATGATCTTGCCGCCGGGCTTTAAGTATTCCGTCCAGCGAGCGGCTTCCAGCAGCTCAAAGGACACAATGTAATCGGCCTGACCCTTGTCAATAACAGGGGAGTAGACCTTCTCACCGAAGCGAACGTAGGTGACAACGCTGCCGCCACGCTGGCTCATGCCGTGGACCTCGGACACCTTGATGTCATAGCCCCGGCCCAGCAGGAGTCTGCCCAGCAGCTTGGAGGCCAGCAGACTGCCCTGGCCGCCAACACCGACGATCATTACATTTTTCGTTTCCATATTCAGACCTCCTTCGCTGCCTTCAGAGCATCGAATTTGCACAGCTGCTCACAAACGCCGCAGCCAACGCACAGAGTAGCATCCACCTTTGCCTTGCCGCCCTCGATGCTGATGGCAGGGCAGCCGATCTTCATGCAGCTCTTGCAGCCCACGCACTTGGTTTCGTCCACAGACAGGGGAGCGCTGTGCTTCACATACTTCAGCAGCGCGCAGGGACGGCGGGAGATGATCACGGAGGGCTCATTGGCGTTCAGCTCTTCCTTGATGACGGTGTCGCACTCTGCCAGATTATAGGGATCGATGACCCGGACCCGGCGGATGCCCACGGCACGGCACAGGGTTTCCAGATCGATCTTGGCACAGGGATCGCCCTTCAGATTGAAGCCGGTGGTGGGATTCTGCTGGTGGCCGGTCATGCCGGTGATGGAGTTGTCCACGATGATCACAGTGGCATTGGACTCGTTGTAGGCCATATTCACCAGGCCTGTGATGCCGGAGTGCATGAAGGTGGAGTCACCGATGACGGCCACGGTTTTGTTGTCCATAGCGCCCTGCTGGGCCTTGGAGAAGCCGTGGAGGCCGGAAACGGAAGCACCCATACAGATGACAGAATCCACAGCCTGCAAGGGTGCGACGGCGCCCAGGGTGTAGCAGCCGATGTCGCCCAGGACGGTGAGCTTGTTCTTCTTCAGGGTGTAGAACAGACCCCGGTGGGGACAGCCAGCGCACATGACAGGGGGTCTGGGGGGAATGGCGGCATCCAGCTTCACGCCGGTCTCCCAGGGGGTGGAGAGCTCAGCGGCCACGGTCAGGGGCATCAGCTCGTCGATGTTGGAGAACATGGACTTGCCCACACAGGCAATGCCCAGATTCCGGCAGTGTGCCTCGACAAAGCCGTCCAGCTCCTCTACGATTACCAGCTTGTCCACAGAAGCGGCGAAGTCGATGATCTTTTGCTGGGGCAGAGGCCAGATCATGCCCAGCTTCATAACGGGGTATTTGTCACCCAGCACTTCCTTCACATATTGAAAGGAGGTGGAGGAGGTGATGATGCCCATGGTGTTGCTTTCGCCCTGCTCAATCCGGTTGATCTCGGCGGTTTCCGCGTATTCTACCAGAGCGCGGGTTCTGGCTTCCACCACAGGGTGACGCTTCTTTGCGTTGCCGGGCATCATGACATACTTGGGGATATCCTTCTTGTATTCCTTGATGACCTCCACCCGGTCGCCGGTCTCCACCACGCTCTGGGAGTGGGACACACGGGTACACATCTTCAGCAGTACGGGAGTGTCAAACTGCTCAGACAACTCATAGGCCAGCTTGGCGAAGGCCAGGGCTTCGGCAGAGTCGGAGGGCTCCAGCATGGGAATCTTGGCGGACATGGCGTAGTGCCGGGAATCCTGCTCGTTCTGAGAGGAGTGCATACCGGCATCGTCTGCCACGCCGATGACCATACCGGCGTTGACACCGGTGTAGGAGATGGTGAACAGGGGATCGGCGGCCACGTTCAGACCAACATGCTTCATGCCGCAGAAGGAGCGGCGGCCTGCCAGGGACGCGCCGAAGGCAGCCTCCATGGCAACCTTCTCGTTGGGAGCCCATTCGGCGTAGACCTCGGGATACTTGGCCACGGCCTCGGTGATTTCGGTGCTGGGGGTGCCGGGGTAGCTGGATACAAAGCTGCATCCGGCTTCGTAAAGTCCACGGGCAACGGCTTCGTTGCCCAGAATCAACTGTTTCATGATGTTTTCCTCCTTGAAAAAAGGGTATCAGCCGGTGATCTGCACTTCCACCAGGCGGCCCTGGCAGTAGCGCTCCCGGAGTACGGGCTTTTCGATCTTGCCGGTGGGGTTCCGGGGGACCTTGTCGAAGAACAGCTTTCTGGGCCGCTTGTAACGGGGCAGGGCCTTGCAGAATTCGTTGATCTCGTCCTCGGTGCAGGTCATGTCCTCCTTGATCTCGATGATGGCCACGGCGATCTCGCCCAGACGCTGGTCGGGCAGACCGATGACGGCCACGTCCTTGATCTTGTCATAACCGCGGAGGAAGTCCTCAATCTGAACGGGATACAGGTTTTCGCCGCCGGAGATGACAACGTCCTTCTTCCGGTCAACCAGATAAATGAAGCCCTCTTCGTCCTCTCGGGCCATATCGCCGGTGAAGAGCCAGCCGTCCTTCAGAACCTCCGCGGTGGCTTCGGGATTTTTATAGTAGCACTGCATAACGCCGTTGCCCTTCAGAATCAGCTCGCCGACCTCTCCTCTGGAAACATCAACGCCATGCTCGTCCACGATCCGGGCCTGCCAGCCGTAGCCGGGTTTGCCGATGGCACCCACCTTATGGATGTTTTCCACGCCCAGATGGACGCTGCCGGGGCCGATGGATTCGGACAGGCCGTAGTTGGTGTCGTACTGATGGTTGGGGAAAACCTCCATCCACCGGCGGATCAGGCTGGGGGGAACGGGCTGGGCGCCGATGTGCATCAGCCGCCACTGATCCAGCTTGAACTTGGTCAGGTCAACCCGGCCGTCATCGATGGCATCCAGCAGATCCTGGGCCCAGGGAACCAGCAGCCATACGATGGTGCAGCGCTCCTCGGTGACGGCCCGGAGAATCCACTCGGGCTTCACACCACGGAGCAGCACGGCCTTGGAGCCGGAGAGCAGGGAACCGAACCAGTGCATCTTCGCGCCGGTGTGATACAGAGGGGGAATGCACAGGAACACATCGGACCGGGACTGACTGTGGTGGTTCTGCTCGGTCAGACAGGAATGAACCAGGGCCCGGTGATTGTGAAGAATGGCCTTGGGGAAGCCGGTGGTGCCGGAGGAAAAGTAGATGGCGGCATCGTCGGTTTCGTCAAGCGCTACGGGAGGCGCGCTGGAGGAGCAGAAGCCCGTGAGCCGGATGCAGTTTTCCGCATAGTCAGGCGTCTCCTTGCCCACAAAGAACCGGGTCTTGACCATGGGAATCTGGTCGATGATGGCATCCATGCGGCTGATGAACTCCGGTCCGAAGATCAGAACCTCCACATCAGCCAGCTCCAGACAGTATTTGATTTCGTCACTGGAATATCGGAAATTCATGGGAACAGCCACACAGCCGGCCTTCAAAACACCGAAGTAAATGGGAAGCCACTCCAGGCAGTTCATCAGAAGAATCGCCACCTTGGTACCCTTCTTCAGGCCCCGGCTCAGCAGAAGGTTCGCGAACCGGTTGGCTCTCCGGTCAAAATCCTTCCAGCTCAGCTCCCGGCGGTAGGGGGCATCCTGGCTGGCCATTTCGATCAGATTGAAATCCCACCAGGTAACGGCCTTATCCCGTTCCTCAGAGGGGTTGATCTCCACCAGGCTGCATTCCTGACCATAGAGCCGGGCGTTGCGTTCCAAAAAGTCCGTAATAATCATTGTTTCTCACCTTTTTTCTGATTATAAAAAACAAAAAAGCCTCTGCCATACAGCAGAGGACAAGAAATTCCTGTGGTACCACCTCAGTTTACCGCGCAATGCGGCCTCATGGGACCCTGACAGGTCCGCAGGCTGTATCGGGCCCTACCCGTCTTTGCCTACTGGCGCGAGCGTTCAGCGAAGCCACTCCGAAAGGAATTCGGCATTCCGGCACTCACTGTCTTGCACCGTCCGACAGCTCTCTGGGAGGACCTTTGAATGCGTACTGGTTTTCATCACCGTGTTGAATCTTTTGTTTTCCCTAGTCTACCACTTCATTATCCTAAAGTCAATAAGAAATAATGAAAAAATATACAAAATTGTCGAATCTTTCCTGTGGATTATGCTGTGCACACCCGGCGGTTTGTCGATGCCGGGAAAACAGGTGTTTATCCAGGGTGAAAAACAGGCTAAACAGACAGAATGGTAATCGGGAACGATACAACAGATGTGATACGGCAGGAAAGGATATTTATTCTTCTTCCATGGCCCAAAAAGCAAGAACCCCCGGCCGATCAGACCGGGGGCGCTCGCTTTGAACAGAAAAGGAGATATTTCAAACAGAACACAGATTCTGCGAATCCCTGCAAGCGCACCGGTGAGGGGGCCGGCACGCCCGCTTGTAAAAAGAAGAGGAAGATATATTCGGAGCAGGTATTCCACCCGGAACCAAATGCAAGTGTTGCAGAAACGTTTCTGCAACGACTCTGGCAATAGCATACAACGTTTCATCAAAGAAAGCAAGTGAAAAATGGAAAATGTTTACAAATCTACGTAATGCACAATTTTCGACGGAAAATAAGGATTAATCCGGCAATTTGACAGGGAAGTCCATGGGGATGTGGAAAAAAGAATTGACATTACCAGGGGCTTCCTTTAGAATGAAACATAAATGATACGATTGAAAAGGATGTGGCATTATGGCAGTTACCATCAAAGACGTTGCGGCGCGGGCAGGGGTATCTCCCTCCACCGTTTCCCGTGTGTGCAACAACAATCCTTCCATCAGCCGGGAAACCCGGGAGCGTGTCCAGAAGGCCATTGAAGAGCTGGGCTATGAGCTTCCGGCCCCTCAGGAACAGGCTGTGGGCTGTCCTGTTCGCCATATCGCGATTGTGCTGCCCCCCTCTGTACGGGAGGCCTATGAGAATACCTTCTATCTGAAAGCCCTCCGGGGTATCAGCCAGGTCTGTAATGACCGGCAGGTGGCTCTGAGCGTAGTCACCGGAAAGGATTATGAGGAAGTTCTGCAATCTGTCCAGACCCTCCACCGCAGCGGCCAGGTGGATGGCTTCGTTCTGCTGTATTCCCGGAGGTCGGACATTGTGGTGGATTATCTGTGCGAGCAGGGTCTTCTGTATGTGATCGTGGGCCGGGCCAATGAGCTGGCGAACCAGACCATCTCTGTGGACAATGACAATCTGCTGGCCGGTAAGGAGGCTACGGATTATCTGTATGACCTGGGCCACCGGCGCATCGGATTCATTGGCAGCAAAACCGGCTTTATGTACGCCGAGGAAAGACGTTCCGGCTATCAGCTTTCCCATCTGCTTCACAATCTGCCTGTCCGGGCGGATTACTGCATTGAGATGGAAAGCCTTACTCCTGCCTCTGCTGAGGCGGTGCATCGGCTGCTCCAGTGTGAGGACAGACCCACGGCTTTCGTGGTCAGCGACGATATGCTGGCCCTGGCTCTGGAGCGGACCTGCTCGAAGATGAACCTGTCCATTCCGGAGGACGTGTCCATCATTGCCTTCAACAATTCCCTCTATGCCCAGCTGGCTTCCCCCCAGATCACTACGGTGGACATCAACTGCATCCTGCTGGGCCAGGAGGCCGCCAGACAGATCATTGCCCATGCCGCCAATCCCAATCTGAGCACCACCAAGATTGTGGTACCCCACACCATCGTGGAGCGTGACAGCTGCGCCAAACGCTGAGAATATGCGAAAAAACCACCGCTCTACCGGCTGTAGAGCGGTGGTTCTACCATGTGGAGAATGGATCGCCGGAGTTTCCCGTGACTTTTTGCCTTTCAGAATGGTATGATATGTCTGATTTCCGGGAAAGAATCCGGAAACAGATTTTCCATGAAAGGACGAAATGTCATGTCTTCTCAGATCATTCTGCTGGCGGAAACCGGCTCTGACCTGCCTGTGGAGCTGGCACGGGAGCTGGGCGTCTGCCTGGTGCCCATGCACGTTTCCATGGGCGATATTACCCTGGACGACGGCACCTTCCCTCCTGAGGATGTGTGCGAATATTATGACCGCACCGGAAAGATTCCCACCACCAGCGGTTCTACCCCCTATGATTTTGAAGTGGTGTACGAGGAAATCTTCGCACGGAATCCGGATGCCCAGGTGCTGCATCTTGCGTATTCCGCAGTTACCACCTGCTCCTACCATAGCTCCCAGCTCGCCCTGGAGGGAAAGCCCTACGCCGGAAATGTCCGTCTGGTGGATACAAAGCATGTGTCAGCCGGCCAGAGCGCCGTGGTGATAGCGGTTGCTGAATGGCTTCGGGACAATCCCCAGGCATCTCTGGAGGAGGCTGCCGCCCAGGCGGAAATCATCAGTCGAAAAACCCGGATGTGTTTTGTTCCCAACAATCTGAACTACCTCCGGGCCGGCGGCCGCTGCAGCAACGCGGTGGCGCTGGTGGGCAATCTGCTCAATCTCCACCCCTGTATTGAGATCCTGGACGGCAGGCTCATCGCCTGTAAAAAATACCGTGGCGCCATGACCAGGATTGCCCCCACCCTTCTAAGGGAATTCGGAGAGAAGAACGGCCTGGGCAAGGACAAGCTCATCCTGATCAGCACGCCCTACATGGATGACGCCATCCGCACCGTGTTGGAAGAGGAGGCCCATAAGCTGGGCTATCGCCAGATCCAGTGGATTCCCACCGGCTGTGTCATTACCTGTCACGGCGGCCCGGGTGCCTTCGGTATTGTAGGCATGACATGATACAAATTCTGAATAAAACCGCACCGGACGCTGCTCAACGCGGCGTCCGGTGTTATACTGCGAATACATGGGTCATCAATTCGTCCAGGGCCATCTGGAACAGGGTATTGTGCTCCAGGGATTCCGGGTAGCCCAGCTGAACGGTCCATATGGGTGCTTCGGTCAGCGGTACATACCGGACGCCGGTGATATAATCCGGAACCAGAACCTGGGGAAGCAGGGCAGAGCATCGCCCGGATTTGGCCATGGTGATCAGCCGGAGCACATCTGTGCCCATGTACTGGGGGGTCAGCCGATGCTTCCGGCACAGGACATCGCACTGACCGTCCTGCAAGCAGGCCAGAGGAGACCAGTGGAGATCGGAGAGCTCCAGGGAGTCCAGTCCGCTGGTGGCTTCCCGTTCCTTCAGCAGAACGCCAAGGGGTGCCTGGTACAGGGTTTGGGTACGGAGCCGGGGGGCGGAAAAGGGTGTGATGGAAATGGCAATGTCCGCGTTCCGGTTTGCCAGCAGGTCTTCGCACGCACCGGGAGCACATTCCCAGTAATCCACCGCAATGTTTTTCTGCTCCTGTAAAAAGCTCTGAAGCAATGGCTCAAAGAGGCTCAGCGTTCCCACAGAAAAGGCGGCGCGGATCATCTGCTGATACCGGGGGCCATACTGCTGCATTTCATTTTTTGCCTGATTCAGCTCCATCACCGGGCCTCGGATTCGCTCGTAAAAGCTCATGCCGGCAGGGGTCAGAAAGGCGCCGCTGGTGTCACGCATAAACAGCTCCACGCCAAGCTCCTGCTCCAGCTGGGAAACCGCCTTGCTCACTGCCTGACGGGACAGAAACAGGTCATTGGCAGCGCTGATGAAGCTGCGGTGGTCTGCCACCGCCAGGAAGTATTTCAGTTGCCGAAGTTCCATAATTCAACACCTCCCGAATCCAGTATATCATGGCGCAGGGAATAACACAAGGCAAAAGGAAAGAAAATATTGCCGGGGTGTAACTTTTGGTTGCGGAAACGACAAAATATTATTGCTTTTCCAATTGTGTACAATATGGTATGATTAATTTGGTTAAAATATAAGAAAGGACGTGGTTCCCCATGATTATTATTGGTGAAAAGATCAATGGCTCCATTCCCTCTGTTGCTGACGCAATTGCCAGACGGGATGCTGAGTTCATCAAGGCCCGTGCCATCGCCCAGGAAGAGGCTGGCGCAACCTTCATTGACTGCTGCGCATCCGTTCCCGAGGAAGTGGAAGTTGAAACCCTGAAGTGGATGATCGAGTGCATCCAGGAGGCCACCGATCTGCCCATCGCTGTGGACTCTCCCTCCGCTGACGTTCTGGCCCAGGCTTACAAGTTCTGCAACAAGCCCGGCCTGATTAACTCCGTTTCCGGCGAAGGCGACAAGATCGACAAGATCTTCCCCATCCTGGCAGAGAACAAGGGCTGGCAGGTCATCGCTCTGCTGTCTGACGACACCGGCATTCCCAAGAACGCCGCTGACCGTCTGAAGGTCTTTGACAAGATCATGGCCAAGGCCAAGGAGTACGGCATTGCTCCCAGCCGGATCCACATCGATCCCCTGGTTGAGATGCTCTGCACCTCCGAGAACGGCATCGAAACCAATATCGAGGTCATTACCACCGTCCGTGAGCGTTATCCCTCCATCCATATCACCGCCGCTGTTTCCAATATCAGCTTCAACCTGCCTGTGCGTAAGATGATCAACCTGGGCTTCACCGTTCTTGCCATGAACGCCGGCCTGGACTCCGCCATCCTGGATCCCACCAACCGGGACATGATGGGCCTGATCTTCGCCACCGAGGCACTGCTGGGCATGGACGACTACTGCATGGAGTACATCAGCGCCTACCGCGAAGGCCTGTTTGGCCCCATCAAGAACTAAGTATACAATCTGATTCCGTAATCCGGCAGCGGAGGGGCGGCTATCCCACTCCGCTGCTCAAATAAAAATCTAAATAAAGGGGAAAATTATTATGAGTCTGGAAAATGTCAAGGATTTGGTATCCCGTGGTAAGGCCAAGCTGATCGCTGCTGCTGTTACCGAGGCTGTCGAGGGCGGCTGCGCTGCTGAGGACATTCTGAACACCATGATCGGCGCTATGGACGTTGTCGGCGAGAAGTTCAAGAACGGCGAGATCTTCGTTCCTGAGATGCTGATCGCTGCCAAGGCTATGAAGAAGGGCGTTGAGGTTCTGAAGCCCTACCTGGCATCCGGCGCTGCCGGCGCTCTGGGCAAGGTCGTTATCGGCACCGTCGCCGGTGACCTGCACGACATCGGCAAGAACCTGGTCTCCATGATGATCGAGTCCGCCGGCTTCGAGGTCGTTGACCTGGGCGTTGACGTTCCCGTTGAGAAGTTCGTTGAGGCTGCTGCCGCTGACGGCGTTAAGATCGTCGCCTGCTCCGCTCTGCTGACCACCACCATGCCCGCTCTGGAAGCCACCGTCGCTGCTCTGAAGGCAGCCGGCAAGGACTACAAGGTCATGGTTGGCGGCGCTCCCATCACTCAGGAGTTCGCTGACAAGATCGGTGCTGACGCTTACACCTCCGACGCTGCTTCCGCTGCCAAGAAGGCAAAGGAGCTGGCCGCTTAATTGCAAATCCCTTGCGGGGCAGCCTTTGCTGCCCCGTTTTTTCGGGATAGAAGAACCCCTCCGATTGGCTCGGAGGGGTTCTATTATACGCTTTCGCCGGCATCCCGAAGCCGGTCCAGCTTCACATTCCGGAAATACAGGCACATATCCAGACTGATTTCCAGGAAATTCAGCACATAGAAGCCCCAGCCCAGAAAAAAGATCCAGCTTCCGCTGCCGTTGCAGTAGAGGATGATGTTCTTGGCAATGCCGAAGATATAGCCGATCCAGATGAAAATCTCAAACTGAAGGCTTTTCCCCTTGGCCGTCCGGGAGGTCCAGGATTTGTATAGGGACAGGGGCCAGCTCAGGCCGAAGCAGATGATCATCACCGTTTCAAACAGTGTGGCAAGATTGTGTGGAGTCATACCGGGTTACTCCTTCTCCTTGTAATGTTCCCAGGCAATCTGGGCCGCGCCCCACAGGGCATCGTGTCCGGGGGCGATCACCGTGCCGAGGGATTCCAGCCTTTGGGCCACGGTTCTGCGGTATACATTGTCCTCCTGAATCAGCCCGCCCAGCAGGGCAATGGGGCAGCCCTCCAAAGACAGCTTCTCCTGCACAGCCCGTACCAGGAAGGAAAGCTCCTCTGCGCCCCGCTCCAGAATGTCCAGGGCCCGGGGGTCACCCTGCTGTGCCAGCTCCAGGGCAATCCCGGAAAACTTGGCAATCATGGACTTGTCTGTGGAGGGACTGTATACAAAGGAAACAATGGCCCCCGGTTCCTGACAGCCGAGCCGGGCGAAAACCGCGGTCTGAATGGCGTCGCCCTCCAGCCGTCCGTCATACTGGCGAACCGCCGCACTCAGTACGTCCCGGCCAAGCGCGTAGCCGCTGCCGCCGTCGTCAATGAGATGACCGTAGCCGCCGCTGCGTGCCGTTTCTCCTGCGGCATTTTTGCCGAAGCAGATGGAACCGGTTCCTGCGATGACAGCCACGCCGGGGGTGTCCATTGCGCCACGGAGCGCGATTTCCTGATCTCCGCAGAGCTTCCAGATGCCACGGAAGCCGGAAGCATCCAGCTCTTCGGAGAGAATCCGGGAAACCAGAGGATTGGAAATACCTGCCGCGCCGAAGCAGATGGAGGCGCACTGGGCCATGTCGACGCAGTCGGTGAATACCTGCCGCAGCAGGCACCGGAAGGCATCCTCGCCGATGGAGTTCAGATTGAAGGGGCCGTATTCCCGGCGGCAGACGAACCGGTTCTCAGAATCCCGGAGCTCAATCCGGGTGTGGGTGCCGCCGCCGTCAATTCCTGCGATAAACATGGCATTCACCTCACAGTGCCACAGGGCAGATGCCGGTCATTTCGCCGCCGCGGAACACTTCCTCCAATCCCTGCAGGGCAGGAATGCTGTAGTCGTAGGCCGCGATTGTACAGGCGCATTCGGGCAGCAGGGGAATGTCGTAGGGATTTCGCATGGCCACCACCGTCAGAGGCTTTCCGGTTTCCGCCAGTGCCTTCGCAAGGGCAATCTGGCCCTGGAAAAGATGGCCGTTGCAGGTGTTGAGAATGATCTGGTCATAGGCCGCTGCCTGCTCTGCCACAGCACGGATTTCGGCCTCCTCCGGATTTTTGGAGGTGACAGCGCACCCGCCGCCGAAGGCCTTCTGCATGAACTCCGCGAAAGCACCCGCGTTGCTGTTCTCGTTGCCCACGCCGGATGCCCGGTAGTCCGCGCAGCCGCAGAAGAAGGTCTTTTCGTCTGCCAGGGGGGCGGTTCCGCTGATCCGGGTGATGGCTTTCCGGGACATGGCACGGGCGGTCTGGCGGTCTTGCTCCAGATTGCCCAGTTCGGGCTGAACCTGGCGGCTGATCTGCTGCTTGTAGGCAAGAATCCGCTCTACGGATTCACGCATTTCCTCCAGATCCAGCTCGCCCCGTTCGGCGGCCTCATTGACCAGCTTGGCGGAACCCCACAAAAGACCGATGGTGCTGGAGATCTCTGCCAGGTCAACACCTGCTTTGAAGGAAGCCAGCACGCCCTCGGGGGTTCCGTAGGTGTCCTGGATGGCCAGCATTTCCATGCAGTCGGTGAGAATCAGACCCTGGTAGCCCATCTTTTTCCGCAGCAGACCGGTGATGATCTCCCGGGACATGGTGCTGGGCAGTCCGTCAGAAACGATTTTGGGGAACAGCACATGGCTGATCATAATGGCAGGGATTCCAGCGTCGCAGGCGGCCTGGAAGGGTACCAGCTCCAGAGCCTGGATTTCCGCCATGGTTTTGTCTACCCGGGGCAGGCCCAGATGGCTGTCCACTGCGGTGTCGCCGTGACCGGGGAAATGCTTGCCGCAGCAGAGGATACCGCTGCCGGGGTAGGGCTGGGCAGAGGCAACGCCAAACTGGGCCACCCGGTCTGCCTGGTCGCCGAAGCTGCGGATGCCGATGACAGGATTTCTGGGATTGTTGTTCACATCCAGCACGGGAGCCATGTTGAAGTTGGCACCCAGGGATAGAAGCTGCCGGATGGTGATTTCCGAAGCGATCCGGGCGTTTTCCGGGTCGCCGGTGGCAGCGATTGCCATTGCGCCGGGAACGTTGACCGCGTCCCCGGGAAGCCGGGTCACCATGCCGCCCTCCTGGTCGATGACGATGAAGGCAGGGTAGCCGGTTTCGGCCAGAATCAGTTCCTGGATCTCGGCGCAGAGGGCGCGGAGCTGCTCGGCGCTTTTGACATTTCGCAGGAACAGAATCACGTTGCCGATTTTGTATTCCCGGATCAGGGCTTTGAATTCTTCGGACAGGTGCTCTCCATGGAAGCCGAAGATCAGTTTTTGACCCAGCATTTGTCTGACAGTCATTTCCATAGTTCAGTTCTCCTTGGAATAGATTTCGTAGGGTTCTTTTCTCGCCCGGAAGGCTTCTGCCTCCTGGGCATAACGGGAAAGGATGGCCTCAGCATCCCAATCATGGTTCTCAAAATCCCGGTGACCAGCCAGCAGCGACAGGAAGTGCTTCCCTCCCTTCCGGAAGGGGGGCAGCAGCCGGAAGTCCTCCGGATACATCCGCCGGAGCAAATCCACCAGCTTCACACCCATGGCAACAGGCTCCAGACCGGCTTCGTCCGTGATATGCAGATGGATGCCGCCGCAGAGGGTGCCCTGGTGCTTGGAGGTGGTTGGGGTAAAATAGACCGGGGTGGCGATGACACCGGGACAGTCCAGGTCGTTGAAAGCCCGGGCCAGCTCCTCCGACCGGACGTATGGCGCGCCAATGATGGCGAAGGGATCTGCGGTGCCCCGTCCCTCGGAGAGATTGGTGCCCTCGAACAGACAGGTGCCTGGATACAGCAAAGCGGTTTCGTACCGGGGAATATTCAGACTGGGCATCACCCAGTAGTGATTCCAGTCCCGGAAGGTCATCTGCCGGGTCAGACCGCCGCAGGGAACGATATGCAGATCACAGCCGCAGCCCAGCTCTCCATTCATCATCCGGGCCAGCTCGCCGCAGGTCAGACCGTAGCACACGGGCAGGGGATAGCTGCCCACAAAGCTGGCGCAGTCCTCCCGGAGCAGACCGCCCTCCACCCGGTCACCCAGGGGATTGGGCCGATCCAGCACCACCAGCCGCTTTCCTGCGGCGGCGCAGTCCTCCATGCAGTAGCGCAGGGTGGAGATAAAGGTGTAATACCGGCAGCCCACATCGGCAATGTCATATACCAGTGTATCGAATTTCTCCAGGGTTTCCCGGGACAGCCGTTTGGAGTCCTTGGTGTACAGACTTCGCACCGGCAGGCGGCTTTCTTCGTCCAGTTCATCGGAGAACAGGGCGCCGGCAGGCTTATCCCCCCGGACACCGTGCTCCGGCGCTAACAGAAGAATGAGATCGCAGTGGTTTTTCAGAACCTCAATGGTGGAGCGGTTGTCCCGGGTTCTGCCGGTGGGAGAGGTGAGCAGAGCCACCCGTCCGGTAAAAAAATGAGCGAATTCCGCGATGCGGTCCGCGCCGCATAATACCATGGGAGTTCCTCCTTGACAATTGGTAATTTCTTCGGTAAACTGAAAGAAAAAAGGGGTTTTAGCTTATGAATCATCCGTTTTTAGACCTGTGGAACAAGCCTTCCCGTTTGGTGGTCGGGCTGATGAGCGGCACCTCTGCCGACGGCATTGACGCGGTACTCACCCGGATCACCGGCTACGGCTTGTCCACCAAGGTGGAGCAGCTGGGCTTCTATTTCATGCCCTTTGACGATCCCACCCGCCAGGCGATTCTGGAGATCTGCGGCGGCGAATCCGGCGGCACCCGGGAGGTCTGTCTGCTGGGTACCCACCTGGGCAGGCTCTACGCCGACGCGGTGGGGAAGCTCCTGGAACAGACCGGGGTGGAGCGGATTGATCTGATCGGCAATCACGGTCAGACGGTGTACCACATCCCCGAGGAGATGCCCTATCTGAACACTACCATCCGGGGAACCCTGCAAATCGGCGATCCGTCTTTCCTTGCCGAGCGGTTCGGCTGCCCGGTGGTCAGCGATTTCCGGATTCGGGATATGGCCGCAGGGGGCCTTGGCGCGCCCCTGGTTCCCTATACCGAGTTTCTGCTGTACCGCAGTGAAACCGAGGATGTGGCATTGCAGAACATCGGCGGCATCGGTAATGTGACCCTGCTTCCGGCAGGATGTGCCCTGGAGGAGGTCACCGCCTTTGACACCGGCCCGGGCAATATGGTCATGGACGCCCTGGTGAGCAAACTGACGGATGGAGCCATGTCCTATGACGACGGCGGCAGACTGGCCGCCTCCGGCAAGGTCAATCAGGGGCTGCTGGACTGGATGCTGGAGGATCCCTATCTTGCCAAGCAGCCGCCCAAGACCACCGGCCGGGAATACTACGGCAAGGAGTATGTACAGCGTCTGCTGTCCTGGGGGGATGTACCCCTTGTGGATGTGCTGACCACGGCAACTGCCTTTACCGCCCAATCCATTGCCCTGAGTCTGCGGCGGTTTGCACCCAGACTTCCTGCGCGGCTGGTGGTGGGCGGCGGCGGAAGCCGGAATCCCACCCTGCTTGCCTTCCTGCAGGAAGCCCTGCCGGAGGTAAAGGTTCAGATCCAGGAGGACCTGGGACTGGACAGCGATGCCAAGGAAGCGGTGGCCTTTGCCATCCTTGCCAATGAAGCCCTGTTCGGGGTTTGCAACAACGCCCCCTCTGCCACCGGCGCAAAGCACGGCGTGGTCATGGGCAGGATCAATCTGTAAGAAGAATAATTGCTATGTGGGAGGGTCATGGACCCTCCCATTTTTTACAGGTTCAGATAGGCGAAGCAGTCCTGGATGGACTGATCCCAGAAGTCCCAGCTGTGGCCGCCTTCCCGGTGGTCAAATTGGTGGGCAATGCCAAGGGAACTCAGAAGGGTACTAAACTCGATGTTCATAGGATAATGAGCATCCTGCTCGCCGCAGGAAATGTAGATTTCCGGCGGATCGGATACCTTGCCAGCCAGCGCGGAAAGGTCGTTCTCCGGGCCAACAATATGCTCAGGACCCAGCATGGCGGTAACTTCTCCGGGAGCCAGGAGCATTCCCCGGTGTGCCAGAAACGCCTGCAAATCCGTTACACCGGAAAAACAGCCGCAGCCGGCATACCGCTCCGGATAGGTCAGTGCGCATTTCAAAGCGCCGTAGCCGCCCATGGACAGGCCCATCACATAATTGTATTCCCGGCTGGAGCTCAGGCCGAACATTCTCTGGCAGACCTGGGGCAGCTCCTGGGAAACATAGGTAAAATACTTCAGTCCGTATACGCAGTCAATGTAAAAGCTCCGCTGTACCTCCGGCATTACCAGCACAACGCCATGCTCCCGGGCGTAGCGCTCGCAGGAGGTGTACCGGGTCCAGCCGGTGCAGTTATCCGACAGACCGTGGAGCAGATATACCACCTTGGTCCGGGACAGATCTCCCTCATCCGGCAGAAATACCTGGAAAGAGGTACACATTTCCAATGCCTTGGAGGAGTATTCCACACGAATCAGTGCCATGGCTTACTTCTCCAGCACCTTGGCCACACGGCCATCGGCCTTGTCGAGCATGGCAACGGCTTCTTCCGCGCCAACACCGCACAGCACCATGATGATGGCGGTCTTGGGGCGGTAGCCGCAGGCTTCCAGGGCAGCGGTGGCAGCGGCGTCGTCACAGCCGGTGGCGTTGCAGACGATGGTGACGCAGCGGCGGATCAGCTTTTCGTTGGAGGGCTTCACGTCCACCATCAGATTGCCGTAGACCTTGCCCAGCTTGATCATGGAGCCGGTGGACAGCATATTCAGCACCATCTTCTGGGCGGTGCCGGACTTCATACGGGTGGAGCCGGTGATGACCTCGGGGCCGGGGCAGGGGGCGATGCCGATGTCAGCGAAGCTGTCCAGTACGGAGCCGGGGCAGCAGGTGACGGATACGGTGGGCGCGCCCAGCTCTTTGGCGTATTCCATACAGCCCAGAACATAGGGAGTCCGGCCGGAGGCGGCGATGCCAACCAGCACATCACCGGCGGCAAAGCTGATGTTCTTCATATCCTGAATACCCAGCTCTTTGCTGTCCTCCGCGCCTTCCACAGCCTTGAAAATGGCGGGATAGCCGCCGGCCATCAGGGCCTGAACCATTTCAGGCTCCGTGGAGTAGGTGGGAGGACACTCAACGGCATCCAGAATGCCCAGACGGCCGGAGGTGCCTGCGCCGCAGTAAATCAGCCGTCCGCCCTTTGCAAGACGGTCAGCGATCACGTCGATGGCCTGTGCGATCTTGTCGGTGACTTCCGCAACGGCCTCGGCAACCCGGTGGTCCTCCTGGTTGATGAGCTTCACCATGTCCAGGGTGGACAGGGTGTCGATGTTCATGGTGTTGGGATTTCTCTGCTCAGTGGCGATTTTCTTCAATTCAACCATATCAAATGTCCTCCAGTGTATGTACGACTTTGTATTGCTCCGGGGGAATCATGAAGCATTCGCAGTAACCCTTCCGGCCCTGGATGCCCCGGATGCGCTTGAGGTGGGAGTAGTATTCCTTGTAGGGGAAGCTGGTGGAGTGAACCGCAAACCAGTGATGGTCGATGGCCTTTTCCCACAGGGAGTAGCCGTCGGATACGTCAAGATAAACGTAGGGCTGGAATCCGGGCGCATCCTCCCAGTTTTCGGCAAAGTAAAGATGCCGGGCAAAATGCCTGGGTTCTTCCCGTTCAAAGCCTGCGATGGCGGCGTAGAACCAGGCATCCACCACGATTTTGTGGCAGGCCTCGTGATCCTTGTGCATGCTCTTTTCGTGATGGGTCACGATAATGTCGGGCTTGACCCTGCGGATGATGTCACAGACGGCGAAGCGTACTTCGTCATTGTCCGGCAGAAGGCCGTCGGCATAATCAAGAACGTATGCCTCTCCGCCCAGCTCCCGGGCGAAGGCTTCAGCTTCAGCGATCTTGCTACGGCGGTATTCGGCAATATCCGCGCCCACAGGGGCGCCTTTTTCGCCGGCGGTAAGGGCCAGGGTCACGGCCTTGCCGCCGTGGACGGCACAGGTGGCAAGCAGTGCGCCTGCGGTCAGCTCTGCGTCACCGATGTGGGCACCGATGGCCAGAACCGTGTGTTTCTTGTGTTCCATAGTCTTACAGCTCCTTCAGCATGACGGAAAACCGGCGGACCACCCGGAAGCCTGCACCCAGATAGATCTCACCGGCATGATTATGCTCGCCGGTGAACAGAGACATATACTGGGCGCCAGTTTCCTTTTCCTGGTCCAGAAGCCGGTAGAAGAGCAGGGTGCCGAAGCCCCTTTTTTCAAACTGGGGCGCCACGCCGATTCCGGCGAAATAGCCCCGTCCGGTCTTTTCCGGATACACAGGCCCGGTGAAGCCGGCGCAAACATGGCCCTGCAGGGCAACCAGCAAGTCCATACCATCGCGCCCGGCCCGGGGAATTTCGGCAGACCACATGGGATTGCCAAGGGCCTCCACCATTTCTTCCAGTCCGGTGTGAAGGGATGCGTCATACCGGGCTACGGTGCAGCCCCTGGCGGCCATTTTTGCGGCCTTTTCTTCAATCCAGCCGGGAGTTTCGTAGTCGGAAAGATTCAGATACATGGCCCTCTCACGGCTGCCCTCCCGGTAGCCCCGGGCCAGCATCCGCTGGTAAAGGGGGAGATCAATGGCGACGCCGGGAGCATTGTTGTGCTGATGCCCATCGGTTCCGGGAATCACCCAGGGAAGCCGGATGGGATTGAAGCAGGTCACAGCGGCATGGATTCGTCCGGCCTTGCGGAAGGCATTTTCCAGGGCATCCAGCAGGGCGGCGGTGTTCTCGTCCGTGTTTGCGGATTCGACCAGGAGGACACAGCTTACATAGCCGCGCTCCGTTCCCCTGGGGATGTGATCGCCGGTGCAGCCGTTGCAGAAGCCCAGAATCCGGCCTTCGGATTCCAGAACAAAGGTGAAGTCCGGCGAAAAATCCGGGTGGCAAAGAAGAATCCGGTCAAAATCCTCCCGGTCCAGGGGCGCGAAGCCGTCCCGGACACCGGCAGAATTCCAGATGCTGTGCAGGGCGGCAGCGTCGCCCGGCTGATAATTTCGGATCATATTGAAACCTCGCTGAAAAAACAGCCCCCACCGGAAGTGGGGGCTGCAGAATGAGAGATCAGCCCTTGACGGCACCGATGGTAACGCCTTCCATGAAATACTTCTGCAGAGAGAAGAACATGATGAACATGGGCAGTGCGGAAATGGTGGCACCGGCCATCATGGGAGCGAACAGAGTTTCATTGGCGAACTTGAACTGCTTCAGACCGACCTGGATGGTGTACATGGCAGGATCGTTGGTAACCAGGAAGGGCCAGAAGAAGTTGTTCCAGCTGGACATGAAGGTGTTGATTGCCATAACTGCCAGAACCGTCTTTGCCAGAGGCAGGATGATCAGGGTAAAGACCTGCAGCTGGTTGCAGCCTTCGATCTTTGCGCTCTCAATCAGGGGAGTGGGCAGACCGGAGAAGAACTGCTTGCACAGGAAGATGTTGTAAGCAGTACACAGGCTGGGCAGGATCATGGCGGCGTAGGTGTTGGTCATGGAGAACTTCTGCACCATCAGAATGTACAGAGGAACCTGGGTGACCTGGTAGGGGATCATCATGGCAACCAGGATCAGAGCGAACAGAGCGTTGCTGCCCTTGAACTTGATCTTGGCGAAGGCGTAACCGGCCATGGAGGCGAAGATCACGTTGCCGATGACGGTACCGGCGGAAACCACGAAGGTGTTCCAGATCCAGCGCAGGGAGTACTCGCTGAAGTTGAAGAAGGCTTCAAAGGATTCCAGGGTAAACCGGCTGGGGAAGATGGTGCGCATATTGCCTGCGGTTGCCACATTGGGGCCGAAGCCGGACATCATCATGTAGACGATGGGGAACAGGGTAGCGGCAGCCAGGGCGACCAGAACGATGGTAATGACTGTGTTGCGGATGTACAGCACCTTACGGTTGTGCAGATGCTGGGAATACAGACCTGTAGCCATAGGAGTACCTCCTTAATATTCGACGTCAACGCCCATCATCTTGAACTGGAACATGGACATGATGGCGATGACGATGGCCAGCAGGATCGCCTGGGCACAGGCCAGACCGTACTTGCCGTATTCGAATGCGTTGTTGTAGATCAGCAGACCGATCATGGTGGTGGAGTTGTCGGGGCCGCCGCCGGTCATCATGTAGGCGTTCATGAAGACCTGGAAGGAGCCGATAACACCGGTGACCAGCAAAAACAGAGTGGTGGGCTTGACCAGAGGCCAGACGATAAAGCGAACCTTCTGCATGAAGGTAGCGCCGTCCAGCTCCGCGGCCTCAAAATAGCTGTTGTCAATGCCCAGAAGCGCGGCAATGTAGGTGATGATCTGGGTGCCGTGGCTGGACAGCAGAGCCATGATCATCAGCGAAAGCATGGATGTCTTGGTGGAGGACAGCCAGTTCTGGGCAGGAATGCCGAACACGCTCAGCAGCTGGTTGAACAGGCCATCGGGGGAAGAATCGTACAGCCACAGCCACACAACGGACAGGGCAACGCCGGAGGCCACGCCGGGCAGATAGTACATTGCCTTGAACACGGACTGGGTCTTTTTGGAGAAGGGCAGGATCATCACTGCCACGCTGAAGGAAATCAGCAGGGTGGAGGGGACGACGACAGCGGTATATACAAGGGTATTCCAGGCAGCCTTGTAGAACAGGTTGAACTTGGAATACTTCAGAGTATCCACGTAATTCTTCAGTCCGATGAACTCGGAGCCGAAGGGCTTGTAGTTGAAGAAGCTGGTGTAAATTGCGTTAAAGACGGGGTACAGGGTGAAAACGCAGAAGATAATCATTGCGGCGGCGATGAAAATATAGCCCCACAGATCATCGTTTGTAAAGCGGAATTTGCGCTGGGTTGCCAGACGCGGCTGTTTGGTTCCGTTCATAACCTACCTCCCGGGAAAGAAATGTCCCACCCCACCAAGGTGGGGTGGGCAGAGTCAATTCAATTAGCCGATCTTGCCGGAAACGCAGTTCTCTGCGCCGAAGGCATCATAGGCAGCCTCACAGATGTACTCATAGACTTCCTGTGCGGTAGCCTCACCGGCCAGCAGCAGCTGGAACTTGGGAACGATGTGCTCGTCCATCATCTTCTTGGCAGTAGCGGTCATCTCGGCGGTAACACCGGCGGGAGGAGCCTCGACCATGGCGATGCAGCGGCCAGCGGTAGCCAGGTTCTGCTCGTCGCGGCCTTCCTGCAGCACCAGGGCGTCACGGCCGGACTGGCAGACGGGATCCAGGTACAGTTCGTTCATGCAGGAAGCGATGCGGTCACCGGAGCAGATGTAGTCCATGAACAGCAGGACGTTGGCCAGGTGCTCGTCGGTGGTGTTCTTGTTGCGCATTGCGATCAGGCCGTCCACGGTGCCGTAGCAGGACTCAGCGCAGCCCATCATAGTGGGAACGGGCAGGAATGCGTACTCCATGGGCAGGGAGTTCTCAACGGCGGTGCCGTCGTTGGCTTCCAGAGCAGCGTTGTTCTTGTTGAAGTTGGACTCGAACAGGGGCATAGCCTTACCAAAGATCATGGCGTTGCCGGTCTGGCACATAACCATACGCTGGCCGGCCTCAACACCGTAGTTGGGCATGTAGCCGGACTTGGTCATCTCTTCGATGGCGGTCAGCAGGGTCAGCATGTTCTCAGAGGTGAAGGTGTACTTCAGATCAGCGGTGAAGTTGTTGGACAGGCCAACACCGGCGCCGAAGATGTTCAGCATATCGGAAGCGGTAACGCCTGCGTTTGCAAAGACGAAGCCGAAGCGGTTGCCGTCGGTGCCCTTGGCGATGACATCCAGGAACTCCTCATAGGTCCAGCCTTCGTTCTGGATCTTGGCAACATCAATGCCCAGCTCTTCCATCAGAGTCTTGTTGGCGCCGATGGACTGAATGGTCAGGTACAGGGGCAGGCCGTAGGTGGTGCCTTCCAGGGACATGTACTCAACAGCGTTTGCGTCATAGTCAGCCAGACGGTCGGCGGACATATACTTTGCGATGTCGATGGCAACGCCCATCTCCACATAGGTGCCCAGGGCGCCGGAGGAGATCTCAGCGATGTCGGGAGCCTCACCGGCCTGAGCCATGGTGGACAGCTTGTCGGAATGATCGCCCCAGGAGGTCTCGATGATTTCGACGGTCAGGTGAGGGTACAGCTTGTTGAAGTCAGCAGCCCAGACCTTCAGGTTGTTCAGGTATTCGCCGGTGACGGGGGGAGCCATGATAACGATGGTATCAGGCTCGTTGGAGGGCTCAACCACGGGAGTGGTCTCGCCGTTGTTGCCAGTCTGGGGCTTGGTGGTCTCGGGGGTCTTTTCGCCGCAGGCGACCAGGCCCAGAACCATCACCAGAACCAGCAGCAGTGCAGTGATCTTCTTCATTTGTTTTCCTCCTAAAAACGTTATATGCTTTACGGCTTTTTGCCGGAAAAGCCACGCTCTATGTACGGAGCAAACCGCACACATTACCTATAGTAAACCATAAATAGCATTTTGTGTCAATGAAAAAGCGAACGGAAGAAACTTTGTTTCATACACTGAATGAAATTTCATGAAATTTGGCTAGTTTGATGAAATAATTTCACCTATTCATTTTTTGATTTGCACAGATTGCACAAAGCTGTGCGATGATATTTGTCCACAAAGCGAATGGCAAACAGTGACAGAAATAAGATAAAATGGGCCTATCCATTTTGAAAGGAGGGATCGCTGTGAGCAATGCCCTGCTGCGTCTGCGTGAGCTTTCCGGCTCCTTTTCCAGTACGGAACGGGAGGTAGCCCGGATCATTCTGGAGAATCCCAAGCTTGTGGTGGATCTGTCGATCCATGAACTGGCGAAGCAGACCTTTTCCTCCGCATCCACTGTCGTCAGACTCTGCCACCATACGGGCTACGCAGGCTATAAAGATTTTCGCAAGGCTGTCACTTATGAGCTGGCCCTCCGGGAACAAAGCAAGCAGATGGAACAGACAGAAATTGCCCGTTCTGATTCCCTCAAGGAGATCATCGACAAGATTACATATCTAAATATCGTATCCCTGGAGGAATCCAAACAGCTTCTGGATACAGTGGTTCTGCGCCGGTGCGTAGAGCTTCTCTGCGGTGCCAGAGTCATTTACCTTTTTGGCCTGGGTGCGTCATTGTGCGCCGCAAAGGATGCGAATCTGAAATTCCTCCGTCTGAACAAAATGTGCATGATCAATGAGGACTGGCATTCCCAGATTCTCCAGGCAAGAAACGCAGGCCCCGAGGATGTGGCCCTGGTAATCTCCTATTCCGGCGTCACGGTGGAGATTATTGAATGCATGAAGGAACTGAAGCAGAACAAGACACCAATCATTGCCATCACCCGTTGTGTCCAGTCGCCCGTGACGGAGCTTGCCGACGAAACCCTGTATACCGCGGCCAATGAATCCCTGTTTCGCAGCGGAGCCATGTCCTCACGGATGTCCCAGCTCAATATTGTGGATATCCTCTATACCGCCATGGCCAATGAGCAGTACGAGCAGTCCCTGCGCCAGCTATCCAAAACCCACATCGTCAAACCGGAATACAATCCCGGCAAGACATTCAAATAATTATGAGAAACGAGTGGTCTTATGAAATTCACCCCTGATTCTAAATTCATGATCCTCTGCACCAGACTGGTTGAGCTGACCAAGCTCAATCTGCTGTGGCTTCTGTGTATCCTTCCGGTTTTCACTGCCGGCGCTGCAACAACAGCGCTGATTACCTGCCTCTATGCCTTCCATGCAGGGGAGGAATGCGGCTCCAAGGTATTTTTCGCCTCCTTCCGGAAATCCTTCGGTAAGGCTACTATAGTATGGGTAATCATTCTGTTCTTCGCCGCCATGCTTGTGGTAGACTATTATATTGTAGCCTACCTTGCGTTCCCCGGACGGATGGCGGTGATTGGACTTCTGTTCTTTTTCCTCTTCGCGCTGGTAATTTTTGCGGAGATGATCTTTCCGCTGATTTCCCAGTTCCCTGCCGGAATCCGAGAGATGACAGTGAACGCCATCCTTCTGAGCATTGCGCATCTGCCGAAAATGCTCCTGGTGACGGGGATGAATCTGCTGCCCCTCCTCCTTCTGATTCTGCTTCCCCAGGTTTTCATTCTTCTGGGCTTCCTCTGGCTGATCTGCGGCTTCTCTTTGATGGGCTTGTATGACATTATGGTAGTAGAACAGATCCTCGCTCCCTTCCGTCAGACAGAAGAATGATCTTCGTTATCTTGGACTTGAAAGTGGAAAGAAACCACAGCGTACTGGCGGAATGCTTCGCCTGAAAAAATAATTGAAAAAAGATGAAAAAAGGTGTTGACAATTGAGGGTGGGTGTGTTAATATAACCGGGCGCTTGAGAGAGCGGCAAACAAAAGAGAACACAAACCGATGAAATTTGCTGGTATTTGCTTCATTTTTCGAAGTTTTTGAGTGAAAACGAAAAAACAAGAAATTTGAAAAAAGTGCTTGACAAATGGAGGCGTGTGTGGTAAGATGTTTGAGTCGCCGCGAGCGACAGACAATGTACCTTGTAAATTGAATAACGTAAAGATGACTTTTATCACCTTGGACAAATTAAGGTTTGTTTAAGATTAATTAACAGCCAACGAAAATTCTTGAGTAATAGCTAAGAGCGAATTATTCAAA